>FIZK01000001.1 GCA_900018335.1 uncultured Clostridia bacterium
CACGTCTTAGGTATAGACATCGGAGCAACAAACACGAGAATTGCAGTCGTAGACTCAGCAGGTAACATCTTAGCAAGCGAACACCTGCCGTCCCGGATGGCAGAAGGAAGGCCCTTTTTCCAGGCGTTGGCTGATAGGGCACACGACTGGGCTCAGCGCCATCACGCCAAGGCGGTGGGCGTGGGAACCGCAGGCCAGATCCACCGCGCCACCGGGGCTTACCTGCCAGGGCTTTACCCCGAAGCCCCCTGGGTGGGCATACCCCTGCGCGACATTTTGGCAGATACCACGGGCCTACCCGCCTTCGTGGACAACGACTGTAAGATCCATGCCTACGCTGAACTGAAAATAGGAGCGGGCCGGACTTATACGGATTTCATCTCCCTCACCCTGGGCACCGGCATCGGGGGAGGCATTATCGCCAACGGTCAGCTGGTGCATGGGGCTAAAGGTATTGCCGGCCATCTGGGTCATATCAGCATCGAGCCTGAAGGTCCCCCCTGCCCGTGCGGCAACCGCGGCTGTCTGGAGCTCTATGCCTCAGGCACGGCCGTAGCCAACATGGCCAGCACCCAATTGGGGCGGGAGATCTCCTCACCGGAAGTGTTCCGCCTGGCGGCTGCGGGCGATCAAGGCGCCTTGGCGGTCATCGAAAGAATGGCCTCCGCCCTGGGCCGAGGCCTGGGCGCGCTGGCCAACATCTTCAATCCCCAGATCTTCGTGCTGGGCGGGGGTATTATGCAGTGGTATCCTCTCTTGGAAGCAGCCACCCGCCGCAGTTTCCGCGCCAGCGCCATGACTGAGCTGGAAGATACACCTATTCTCGTTTCGCCCCTGGAAGGGCGCGGCGGAGTGATCGGCGCCGCTTTATACGCACTGGATCAGCTAGAGCAGGATTAAGCTCAGTTGGGCGCATAAAGACGGGAGGCCTGCCATTAGAACAGGCCTCCCGTTTTCATTTACAGATACGTCTCAGCGAAGTGGTAGAGCAGGCGCACTCCGACGCCGGTGGCCCCTTGGACCATGTAAGCTCCGTCCTTCTCGGAAAAGGCCGTCCCGGCAATGTCCAAGTGCAGCCACGGCCTATCCTGGACAAACTCGGCGACAAACAAGCCCGCGGTGATGGTTCCCGCTTCCCTTCCCCCCACATTTCTCAGATCCGCGTAGGGGGTCTTGTTCTGCTCCTTGTATTCCGGAAAGCCAGGCAGCTGCCAGATCCTTTCTCCACTCTTCTCCGCTGCCTGCTGCAGCCTCTGATACAAGCTGTCGTCATTGGTGAGCACACCGGTGGTGAGATTGCCCAAGGCCACGATGACGGCCCCGGTGAGGGTGGCCACATCCACCACCACAGAAGCGTTTTCCTTAGTGATTATATAGTGTACGGCGTCGGCCAAAGTAAGGCGGCCTTCTGCATCGGTGGATTCAACCAGGATGGTCTTGCCAGCCATGGAACCTATAATATCTCCGGGCCGGTAACCCCTGCTGGAGATGAGGTTCTCACAAGCCGCCACCACCGCCACCACATTCAGGCGTACTTGTTCCCTGGCTAGGGCGCTCATGGCTCCGATTACCGCGGCCGCTCCCGCCATGTCAAACTTCATGGCCTCCATGCCCTTGGCCTGTTTCAAAGACAAGCCCCCGCTGTCGAAGGTCATGCCCTTGCCCACCAGACCCAGCACTTGGTCGGGATTGGCCGGATCGCCTAAATGCCGCATGATGATCAGTCTGGGCCTGTTGGCGCTGGCCTTGGCCACGGCCAGATAGGCCTCCATACCCAACTCCTCAATTGCTTCCTCTTCTAGGACCTCAACGGCGAACCCGTATTTCTCTCCCGCGGCTTGAGCCTCCTGGGCCAGCCTTTCCGGTGTCATCACATTGGCCGGCTCATTGACCAGATCCCGGGCCAAGTTAGTGGCTTCCCCTAAGGACTGCCCCAGCTTCAGCGCGGCAATCACCTCCACCTCCTGCTCAGGGCCGTAGCCAACCTGCAGGGAGCGCACGGAACTTGCCTTCTTTTCCGCCAGGTACCGATCGAAGCGGTAGGCGGCAAGGAGATAAGCCTCGGTCACTGCCCGCGCCGCATCGCCGGCAGAGAGCCGTTCATTGGTCCAGGGCATGGTTGTCAGAAGCGCTATGTTCAGCTTATCCGCTTCCTTCAGCCCTGCACCCACGGCTCGGCGCACCTTCTCCAGGGTGAGCTCCTCTTCCTTGCCTAAGCCTGCAGCCACCACCTTCCGGGGCTGATCGCCCCCATCCGGCAGGAACACGCAGGAAGAGGTTTCACCGGGCTTCCCAGAGAACTTCTGGGCCTCCATGATCTGCTTCACGGCTGGGCTGGGCCAAGCGTAATCCTGCAGCTCATCCTCGGTTACTAAACAGAGCAGATCTGTCTGCACTTGTGCATTGAATTGTAAAGCACGAACCTCCAAGTCGAACAACCTCTCTTTCCTAATCTAGCTCGCAAAAGCAAATTTCCCCATCAGTCCACATCCAAAAGCTCAAGCTTGCTCCGGGCAGCTATGGCTTTGCTGTCGCCGTGCCGCACCTGGCTCATGGTGAGAAAGGCCAGAATCGAAAAGACCGTTGCGTAGGGGAACAAAGTCCAATACCCCAGGCGATCCAATAGCATACCGGAGAGGATGGGCGTGAGGATCTGGGCCGACATGGAAGCGGTGTAGTAATAGCCTGTGTACTTGCCGATATCCGCTCCCTTCGCCATCTCCACCACCATGGGGTAGGAGTTAACGTTAATGGCCGCCCAGGCAAAACCAATCAAAACCAACAGTACGTTCAAGAGGGGAGTAAAGCTCTTGAAAAACGCGGCGATGAAGAAGCAAAGCCCCAAAACGGTAATCCCAGACATAATCGTCCGTTTCCTGCCAATCTTCCCGGCTATGAGTCCCGCGGGAATAAAGGCTACCACAGCCGCCACCGTGGCCAGCATCAAGCTGTTGGCAAACCCCCCGCCGGCGATGCCCAAATAGTCCTGGGCATATTTGGAAAAGGCGGTAGTCACGGCATTATAGGCAAAGAACCACAGAAAGATGGACGCCAGAATCAGGGCAAAACTGCGCCGCACCGCAGGATCCATGGGCCCGGACGCCCCCTGCTTCTCCTCCTCTTCCTCGCCGGTTTCATAGGCCCGCATCTCCTCTGCCACCTTCTTCTCCTTCACGGTGAGGAACAGGATGACAACGGCAAGGGCCATGAGGGCCCCCACGAAGGCAAAGATGGGCAGGTAGTTCGGCCTGCCCTCCTTGGGCACGAGAGCTGAAATCAGACCCAAGGAATAAATGGCGCCTAGCGCACCCATGAGGTTGATAATTCCGTTGGCCTGAGAGCGAAGGGGCTTAGGGGTCACATCGGGCATGAGGGCCACAGCGGGTGAGCGGTAGGTGCTCATGGCCACGAGCGCCACCAGCAGCGCACCCATGAACAGGGGGAACTTCACCGCGTTGTCTGCCATGGGGATGAGGACCATGGACAGGACGGCCACAGCCGTGCCTCCCAAGATGAACGGCATGCGCTTGCCGATCTTCGTGTTGACCCGGTCCGAAAGGGCACCAAACACGGGCAGCATAAACAAGGCCAAGATGTTATCCAGTGCCATGATTATGCCTGACTGCGTGTGCGCCACTTGGAAAGTGTCTTTCAAGATCAGGGGAATAATACTGTCGTAGAGCTGCCAGAAAGCGGAAATGGACATGAAGGCCAAACCGATGAAAAATGTTCTGCGATAGTTGAGCTTCACTCACAAGCCCCTCCTTAGTTTGTGGAATGACATATTCTCCCTTTTTCTCCACGCCCCAGCAATTCCCTGCCTAAAGAAAAACCCATGGCAAAAGAAGGGATTTGGTCTGCGAAAGAGAATTTAGTAATCGATATCATTATAAAGGAGGCTTCGGATTATGAAGGAATTTGGCCCAGGCTGCCAGCGTCCCAAAGGGCAGCCCAAGCCTGCGGCGGAGACCGCAGTAGTTCAGGAGGTTCAGAAGGGAGAGGAGAGGAAGATGATCCAAGTTGGAAAACCGGCGCCCCTGTTCAGCGCACCAGCATTTTATCAAGGCAAGTTTGTAGAGGTGGACCTGGAAGAGTTCAAGGGCAACTGGATGATGCTCTGTTTTTACCCAGGTGATTTCACCTTCGTCTGAGCAACTGAAGTCTCAGCAGTTGCTGAGAAATACCCTGAGTTTGCCGAACTTGGAGTAAAGGTCTTTTCCGTCAGCGTGGACAGTGTCTACACCCACAAAATGTGGAACGACCACGAGCTGAGCAAGATGCTGGACGGAAAGGATGTCCCCTTCCCCATGCTGTCCGACCAGAATGGCAACATCGGTCGGCTCTACGGGGTTTACGATGAGGAGTCTGGAACGGAAACCCGTGGACGCTTTCTCATTGACCCTGACGGCATAGTCCAAGCCTTCGAAGTGATGACCCCGCCAGTGGGACGCAACGTGGCGGAAACCCTCAGGCAGATCAAAGCCTTCCAGCTCGTAAGGGAGAGCAAAGGCACTGCAGTGACGCCAGCCGGCTGGAAACCGGGCAAGACCACCTTAAAGCCAGGCCCCGAGCTGGTGGGCAACGTGTGGAAAGAGTGGAACCCGGCGAAAGACCTTGACGATTAATTTACCGGCGGCACGGATAACAGTCAGCGAAATGGACATCCTACCCAAGATAAACGCAGTCTAAGGAGAGTTGACTTTGGGTAAAACCATCCTCATTCTCGGAGGAGGTACGGCGGGAGTGGCCGCCGCCAATGTGCTGGCTGACGTTCTGCCTCCAGGAAACCATTTGACTTTGGTGGACCGCAGCCCGGTCCACCTCTTTTTTGCCAGTCTGCCACTGTTGCTGGTGGGGCGCCGCAAGCCTGGGCAGCTCACCCGGGAGCTTTCCAGGCTGGAAAGCAGGGGTCTTAAGTTTATCCAAACCGAAGTGGAAGGCCTGGATCTAGTGGGCAAGACAGTACTGACCAAAGCGGGTAAACTGCCCTACGACGCCCTGCTCATCGCCCTGGGCGCTGAGCGCAATGAGGGCCTAATCCCCGGACAGAAAGAATGGGCCTTTAACCCCTACAGCCTGGAGGAAACAGGGCAGCTCAGTGCAAAACTTGCCCGCTTTCCAGGGGGCCGCATCGCCCTCTTCATCGCGGATCTGCCCTTTACCGGTGCCGTGGCTCCCTATGAAATCGTACTGCTCCTCCATGACTATTTCCGCAGGCGGGGCCTGCGCCGACAAGTGGAGATTGTCCTCATCACCCCGGAGCAGCGGCCCTTCAGCTTCGCCCCGCCCAAGATCAGTACCGCGGTGGCAGAGCTCCTGGCCCAAGCAGGTATCAAGCTGCTCACCGGGCACAGCGTAACGAGAATTACCAAAACCGGCGAGCTTTTCCTGGACCGCGGAGAACTCACTGCCGACTTGATCCTAGCCATCCCCAGCCACGAGGCGCCCCCTTGTCTGCGCAGCTCCCCACTGGCAGGGCCCGGGGGCTGGCTGGAGGTTGATCCCCACAGCCTGGAAACGGCCTGGGAAGCTGTCTATGCCTTGGGAGATGTAACGGGCATTCAGACTTCCACCGGACATTGGCTGCCCAAGGTGGGGTTCTTTGCCCACTACCAAGCGGAAGTAGCCGCACGCAACCTGGCCCTTAAGCTGAGCGGCAAAGAACCGAGCTTCAAGTTTCGAGGCGGAGCCGCAGGCGCTTCCATGCTCACCGCCTTCAGGCGGGGATGCTTTGTATCACTGAGCGCCTACGCTATCCCCCCTGCCATGACCCTTTCCCCACCGAACACCCTGGCTTACCTGACCAAAACCATTTTCGAAAAATACTGGTTGACCGCTTGGTTCTAGCATAACTCCGCCGCCGTTCATCCACGCTAAGAACAGCAAAATGGAAAGGGGATGAAACCATGCAGAAAAAACTGGACGAGCAAGAAAAGAGCAAAGAGAACCTCAAGCAGCAGATCAGGCATACCAAGGACCGCCTGCGCGATGCGGAGTATGCCCTGGAACACGAGGAAATGTCCCCCGGGAGACGCAAAGAACTGGAAGAGAAAAACAGGCACAGGCGTAAGGATATCTGGGGTAAAACCAAAGAGCTGCGGGAGGAAGAATGATGCGGGCCCAATGGGGCTCGTTTTTTTGTGCAAAAGGATTAGGATGATAATGAGAATCACTTGCACTTGTTTCCATTATGTGCTACACTGGAGACAAAACAATCCTTACTAGTTCAGTAAGGATTAATAAGGAGTGGACAATATGTTTGAACAGGTGAAACTGAATTACGACTTTGCCTCCCTGGAACCGCATATTGACGAACTGACCATGCAAACTCACTACGGCAAACACCATGCCGGGTATACGAATAACTTGAACAACGCCCTGGAGAAGCTGCCACAGCTTGCAGGCAAAAGCATTGAGGAGATCCTCAGCAACCTGGCAACCATTGAAGATGCCGCCCTGAGGACCGCTGTGCGCAACAACGGTGGCGGCTATTACAACCACAACCTCTACTTCGACATCCTGAGCCCAGCAGGCGGCCAGCCTCCCCAGGGTAAACTGGCGGAGCAAATCAAGGCAGACTTCAACAGCTTCGACGAGCTCGTGCAGAAACTGACCTCAACCGCCGCATCCGTGTTCGGTTCGGGCTGGGCCTGGCTCTCCAAAGACCCCTCCGGCAAACTGGTTGTAACCAGTACGCCCAACCAGGACAATCCCCTCATGACACATGGAGGCCAGCTAACCCCCATTTTGGGCATCGATGTCTGGGAGCACGCCTATTACCTCAAGTACAAGAACATGCGCGCCGACTATCTCAAGGCAATATTCAACGTCATTGACTGGAACAACGTGGCCCAAAGGTACACCGAGGCTTAGGCCCGAACCGACACCCCTTAGGTGCTGAACACCCCGTTCAGCACCTTTTTTGATCCAAAATAGGAAGGCGAAGCCAATTCCGTTTTCCCCTCCCTGAATACTATATCCCAGAAAGGGGGGTGTACAGTGGGGAATCTGTTTTCCACCAGCAGAAGCTTGGGAACCCCAGTTGATCCCGTGTCCAACATGTTCCCGGCTCTTCTGGAAGCCATCCCTATGCTGTCCTCGATCCTGAAGTCGTCCGGAGATGGATCGCCCGCGGGCCGCCTATCTTCTCTCTTCAAGGAAGTGGATCCACAGGAGCTGATCGCTTTGTTCCAGCGGCTCACGGGAACCATGCCGGACCCGGAGGGATAGAACAAGCAAAGGAGTGAATGAAATGGGCAGACCCATCTGCTGCGGAATTGACCCGACCACGGCCATCTTCATCTTGTTCTTGGTAGCCCTGGTCATTATCGCCGCCAACCTCTAGCCGAAAATCGGGGGTGTTAGTATTGAAACGGAAAGAAAGCGAGGGAAGCTCCTCCCTTGATGCCCTGCTCAAACTGCTGCCTGCCCTGGCCATGAGCTACCCGGCCATCACTTCCCTGATCAATCAGTTTACCGGGCAGCCCCAGGACAACAGGGCCTCACTACAGGAAACGGTGCCCAAAATTACGCAAACCTTAAGCGAAATGGATCAAAGTAAAAAGGAAGAACTTGTCCGGGAACTGCTCCGCTTTTTCCCGGAGCTGGAAAAACTGCTCAAGCAGGGGGAAGCACACAAATAGGAGCCCGCTGATGGTGCCCTAGGAGAAAGAGCCTGGGGCACTTGTCTTTGAATGCAGCAGATGATGCTGATACTGCAGGGGAGTGAGATATACCCGCTTGAGCATTTTGTCATCACCCAGCTTCCAGAAAAGGCCCTTGTCCGGCTTCCCGTTCACCTCCAAAATCCAGGGCCTCCACTGGCTGTCCAGGAGGAAATCCACCCCCAGCTCGCCCAGGCCCGGTATTCCCCTCTCCAAACCCTCTGCCACGAGCTGACCCAGGTTGTGCAGCTGGTCCAGGACCTCCCTGGAAACCACCTCCCGCGCCGGCACAACCGCGCGGTAACCGTTGGTGAGCAGGCTCCTGGCCGGGGCGACCCGGCTCAATTCACCGCTGACCTCCCATCTCCCCTCCCCGTTTTTCTGCAGCACGATGCGCACATCGAACTTGACGCCGCCCCGCTCCAGACTCTCGATGTATTCCTGAACCAAGTAGACACCTACGGGAACAGCCTGTGCAAGCAGGGGCAGGTATAGGGCTTCTCCCCAGAGGGGTAAGGAAAAGACCTGGGACGTTACGACCACAAGTTCCGGGCCCGCCAGCGTCACTTTGAACACTCCCGCTCCGCCGTGTCCCCGCCTTGGTTTGAGGATCACAGCTGTGTGCTCCGTCAAGAGTCGCGGCAGTTCCTCTGGAGCGAAGAGGTAGGTCTTGGGGAGATAATCCACCGCCTCCGTGGCAGTAAGCAGCCCATGGACCTCCCACTTATCGAACTGGGTGCGTAGGTTGAAGATGCTTTCCTGGCCCACGTATTCGCTGAGCTTAGCTAACACCGCCCGAGGCTCTGGAAAACAGCGATTGTAGATGGTACGGGGGAAGGCAAACTCACCCCGGCGCCACACCCCCCTGCGCAGCTGCAGCCCCTTTATGGTTCCCCGCTCCCAATCAATGCCTTGGGGATCAAAAAAGAGGAGTTCCCGGGGAAGATCCCGCCAATGGTCGCTGTAGTAGGGAATCTCCTGGAGCGCGTTGAGCATGAGCGCCCTGTCGATCCTTCGCACCATAAAAGGCACCCCCTTCGCTGAAAACGGGAACCGGGCATGATAGCCGTCCCCCGTAAGCGTCATAGTGTAAGAGCAAGAAGGCCAACTTCTCAATTCTCTCACCGAGGGGGTGCTCTTTCGTGAACGACAATCAGGAGACCTTCATCGTCTTCGTAGCCTTGATCCTCATCGTGGTTCTGGCCGTGATCCTCTTGGCCTAGCTTTTTGCTGAGGATGGGGGAAACCCCATCCTCCTCACCCTGCTATATGTATATGACCCATGGCCAGAAAACGGTAACCTTTAGTTCCCCAAAAAGGAGGCGGAGCGTGAAATGACGAGTGAAGAGAGGACAGAATCACCCAGCGCTTTGGAGGCAGTCATGCAAATCTGCGCCTTTGTCCTCACCAGTTACCCCTTGGTCGCGCCTCTGCTCAGCCAGCTGAGGGAAGAGCTGCGGGAGTCCTTTGAGCAGGTAGTAGAAGCTCTGCCGCGCCTAAGTCAAGCCCTAAGTGAAATCGAAGTAGACAGAGAGGTGACTGAGCGGCTCGCTAACCAGCTCTTGGAGGCCGTTCCCGAGCTGGAACGCTTCTTTCAAAGGCTGCGGCGCTGAGGAAAAGAACCCTAAAGGCTGGGAGGTGAGCACATCACTACCCAGCTTTTAAGGTGCCGCCGCCCAGGGCGTGGACGCCTTGGCTCCTGGGATGAAGAGGATGTACTGGAAATAGTCGGTGGTTACTCCCTGGGTAGGCTCAACTACGCTGAGCTTCCATTCCAGAACCTGGTCAAAGGGCGAGCCAGCGCCATCGAGCTTAACCAGCAGCGGTTCCCCTGCTGCCAGCTCAGCGAGGAGATAGGCTCGCCAGGCATAATTGCCAAAGTGGCGGGGGCGATTGGTTTCCCTCTCCAAGTAGTAGCTGTCGTGATAGACCAAGACCATGCTGAAAACACGGCCTGAAAACTCATCAGTCTGATCTATGGCAGTGGCTAACCAGGTTACTCCCATCTGCTCTTTCTGGAAGACATGGTTGAGGCCCCATTGGCCGAAGAACTTTTCCCCACTGCCGTTTACCGCCTGTTTCATGAAGTTCTCGTACATGGCCCGGTCTCTCTGGGCATTCCACTCCTGGGAGTCCCCCAGCGTCGTCAGCTGGAACGAGGCCAGGAGACTAGTGAGAACCAGTTCGAACTCGTTCACCAGTTCACCTAGTTCCGCCTGGACCACCTCCCTTTCCAGCTCCTGGAGGAGTCCAGACACAAAAGGCACTACTTCCGTGTTGGCAACACGGAGCTCGCCGCGCAGCACCGCCCCGATCTGGGCCAGCTTAGTTTGGGACAAGCTGCTGCTTGCCACTTTATCCAGCAAGTACTGCAAATAGCGTAAAGCCAAAATGGAGTGATGCTCCACGTCAAGGCCGATCAACCTGAACTTTTTCTCCTGAGGCAGAGACTGCCACAGGGCCCGCATCCTTTGCCAGTGGGCGTAGTTGTCCTGCGTACAAAAGTATGTCCCTTGGACCGAGGAAAAGACGAGCTGGAGTAGGGCTTCGTCCCCTGTCTGCACATACTCGCGCAAAAACCCCACTACGCTAGGGGGAAGCTCCAAGAGCAGACTGCCCACACCGCCCTCACGCACAAAAAACTCTACCAGCGCCGATTCTAGCTGCTGATTGAAGGCTGAGCCGTGGCTCTCCCCCACAAGGAAAACTCGGTACTGGTCCAGCTCGGCCCCGAGGCGGTCGGTGAGATCAGCCCAGCTCTTAACCGGCCAGCTCCAGGCGGCAAGATAATCCCGTACAGCACTTTTGTCCTCCATCTCCATGGGTTCGCACTGGAATTTGAGGGAGGCCCGGGCCACCGGGATCAACTCGGGGTATTCGGTTACCACTTCCAGCACCCTGCGCCCCCTTATACTCACCTCGTCTGGGGTGTGGAGGTCTAGATAGAGATCATATAGGGCTTGGGCCTCTGCTTCTGTTTCCAAGACAGCCAGCTTAACCCAGATTGTGCCGGGAGGCCCGCCCAAGAAGTAATCCCTCAACCACACCGCGTTCACGCCCCAGCGCTCGGAGAACGCATTTAGATCACGGACGGGAGCCCAGTACTCCCAGATTACCTCCCAGTCTTCCGGTAGAGAAGAAAGGTCTAAAAGGGTACCTTCGCCTTCCCAAGCAGCCGCCAAGCCCGAGGGCAGCAAGCAGACCAAGAGCAACAAAGGCGCAAGCCGTTTCATATCCATCCCCTCTGCCAATTACTGCTAGTTCAATTATAACCCCTTCTCAGCCCCCGGTCAACTTAGCCCTTCCCCGGCCCGCGGCTCCAGCCTGCGCAAAATGACCGCTAAGACCACCCCCCAGAGAACAGCTCCCAACAGGGTGCTGATTACGCTATCTGCTGGTGTCTCCGCCAAATTAGGGACCTTAAACAGCACCACGATGAATTCCTCAGCAAAACTGAGAATCACGCTGAAGATCACAGCCTTGCCCACCACACCCCTACTGCCTATGTGTGGCACCAGGAAGGCAAACAGAATCCCCCGAAAGCCGGAATAGACGAGTTGCATAAAAAGGGCCAGCGCCACCTGGAGCGCCGTTTTCGGCATGCTGCCAAAGACAAGCATACCCGCCCAGTCCAGCAGCCGCCGGTCGGTCAACTTGAGGTTGTAGTAGGAAAACAAGCTCCACGCATTAAGGGGGATGGCTGCCGCGGTGCCCGCGATGAATCCTCGGTAAAACCTGTCCAAACTCTCTCCCGCCTTTCCTTTGAGCATAGGTTATCCAGGAGCCGGGAGAACATTCTGCCGCAGGAGATGATTGACACGCAAACGCCCGTTCGGCTATGATGGAAGCAGAAAGAAGGGTAGGTGTGGGCATTGAGCGTCGAGGCAACCCTCAAGAAACTTGAAAGCAACCCCCGTTTCATGGCTAATATCACCTTTCGGCACACCATTGAGGCTCAGGAAGGCGTTTTTGAGCCTATCCCAGAGTTTGTCCATCCGGAGTTAAGGGCTCTCCTGCTGAGCAGGGGCATTGTGCAGCTCTACTCACATCAGGCCGCGGCCTTGAAGGCTGTTCAGAGCGGGGAGGATCTGGTGGTGGTCACCCCCACAGCCTCAGGCAAGACCCTCTGCTACAACCTGCCTGTGCTGCAAACCCTTCTGGAGGATGAAGAGGCCAGAGCTCTCTACCTCTTCCCCACCAAAGCCCTGGCCCAGGATCAAGTGGCGGAGCTCATGGCCTGGAGCGACGAGCTGGGCGGCAGAGTAAAAACCTATACATACGATGGGGATACGCCCGGCGATGCCCGTATCGCCATTCGCGCCGCGGGCAGCATCGTGGTCACCAACCCAGATATGCTGCACTCCGGCATCCTGCCCCACCACACGAAATGGATGCGGCTGTTTGAAAACCTGAAATACGTGGTCATTGACGAGCTGCACATCTACCGCGGTGTTTTTGGTTCCCATGTGGCCAATGTGCTCAGAAGACTGGACCGCATCTGCCGTTTCTACGGCGCTGATCCGCTGTACATCTGCACCTCCGCCACCATCGCCAATCCCAAAGAGCACGGCGAAACGCTGCTGGGTCGGCCTGTGACCGTTATCGACCAGAACGGTGCACCCAGAGGACGCAAGGACATCTTCTTCTACAACCCGCCGGTGGTCAATAAGCCCCTGGGCATTAGGCGCAGTTCTCTTTTGGAAGCTGAGTCTATCGCCCGGGAGTTCATCTCCCAAAAAATCCCCACCATTGTCTTTGCTAGAAGTAGGCTGGATACGGAAGTGCTAGTTACTTACCTGCGCAAAGCCTTCCACAAGCTGGGGGAACCGCAGGAGACCATCCGGGCTTACCGGGGAGGGTACTTGCCCAAACAGCGCCGGCAGATCGAGCGGGATCTGCGGGACGGTAAAGTGCTGGGCGTGGTGAGCACCAACGCCCTGGAGCTGGGCATTGACATAGGCACCCTGCAGGCCGCGGTCCTCACCGGTTACCCGGGCACCATCGCCAGCACCTGGCAGCAGTTGGGTCGGGCCGGGCGCAGCCACGAGCCTTCCCTAGCAGTGCTGGTGGCCACCTCCAGCCCCCTCAACCAGTTCATGATTCAAAACCCCGCTTACTTCATGGAACGGGGTGTGGAATATGCGCGGATCAATCCCAATAACCTGTTCATTTTGGTCTCCCATCTCAAATGCGCTGCCTTTGAACTTCCCTTCCGGGAAGGAGAGAAGTTCGGCGAGTTGGATCCCACGGAGATTCTGGATTACCTAGTGGAGGCCATGATCCTGCGCAAAGTGGAAGGCCGCTGGTACTGGATGAGCGAGAACTACCCAGCAGCCCACATCTCCCTGCGCAGCGCTTCCACGGAGAACTTCGCCATTATCGACACTACTGAGGGCAGAACGCAAGTCATCGGAGAAGTGGACCGCTTCAGCGCCCCCATGTTGATCCATGAAGGCGCCATCTACATCCACGAAAGCAGGACCTACCACATCGATCACCTGGATTGGGAAGGGCAAAAAGCCTACGCGCGGGAAGTGGAAACGGACTACTACACCGATGCCAACTTGGATGTCGAGCTGAAAGTACTGGACGTCTCCGCCAAGGAGGAACTGGCCCACGTGCGGCGCAGCTGGGGAGAGGTCATGGTTACCGCCAAGACCCACATGTACAAGAAGATTAAGTTCTACACCCACGAAAACATAGGTTGGGGCCAGATTTCCCTGCCTGAACAAGAGATGCACACCACAGCCTACTGGTTCAGCGTGCCCAAGGATTTTGCGGGCAACCTGGATCAAGGAGCTCTGCAGAGTGCACTTCTAGGCGCCTCGCATCTTTTAGGCAATATCGCTTCCCTGGAGCTGATGTGCGAGCCCAGCGATTTGGGTGTAGCGGCGCAGGTAAAGTCTCCGTTTACGGGCGAACCCACGGTCTTCATCTATGAAAAGTACCCAGGGGGCGTGGGTTTCAGCGAGCAGCTGTTTGCCGCCCACGGCAGGTTGCTCTGGCGCGCCATGTCCATTATCAAAAGCTGCCCCTGTGCCTCCGGCTGTCCATCCTGCGTGGGCCCGGCTGAAGAGGTTGGGGTAAACAGTAAAGAACACACTTTATGGCTCTTGAAGGGGGCATTGGGCAATGGACCTGACCAGCAGGCTGCGCCAGCTTCTGCCCCAGGCAAGTAGTGCCGTACCCGCCCCCAAAAAGTCAGTGGATCTCGACCCCCTTCTAGGCGGTACGGAGGTGGAAACGCCCCTAGGGCCCTGTTATCTAGTGACTAAGCAACTTCCTCTAGCACACCGCCACGGCAACTGGCCGCTCTCGGAAGTGTACAAAAGTGCGTACACCCATCTGGCCAGGTTCGCGCCGGGTGGGGGGGATCGCCTCAATTTGGAAAGAGCCCTGTTTCTCGATACAGAAACCACAGGCCTGGCTGGCGGCACAGGAACCTACGCCTTCTTAGTGGGTTTGGGGTATTTTACCCCTGACAGCTTCGTGGTCAAGCAGGTACTCATGCGGGATTACAACGAAGAGCTGGCCCTGCTCCATGTGGTGGATCAGGAACTGGGAGCGAAAGACGCCGTTATCTCCTTCAACGGACGGACATTCGACCTGCCCCTGCTCCAGACCAGGTTCGCCCTGGCCCGTCTGGGTTTCCAAGGTGCCAGCGGCAAGGTCCACTACGATCTGCTGCCCATGTCCCGCAGGTTGTGGAAGTACAAGCTTTCCAGCTGCAGCCTCAACAGCCTGGAAGAACACCTGCTGGGTGTACAAAGGAGCGGCGATATCCCCGGCTACGAGATACCCCAGCGCTACTTTGACTTCCTGCACACAGGCCAGGGACGCCTGCTTCAAGACATTGTGGAGCACAACTTTTTAGACATCGTGTCCATGGCATCGCTGCTCTTTAGGATCCAGACAGTGCTGGAACTGGAGCCTAGTCAGTGCCACTGCCCCTATGAAGCGGAAGCCCTGGCCAGGTTGGCCCTGCAGAACCGAGCCCCCTCCTTGGCCTTAGACTACCTGCATAGAGCTTCTGAGTTAGCTCGCGAAGATGAGCTTTACCTGCGCATCCTCAGGCAGCAGGCCGCGCTGCTGAAACGGACTGGCCAACACGGAAAGGCGGCGGTACTCTGGAAGGAGATCCTCTCCCTCTCTGCATCTGACCTTAGCAGTGCGGAAGAGCTGGCCAAGTACTACGAACACAGGGCCAAGGATCTACAGGCGGCCAGGCAGATCACCAAACGGGCCCTGGCCCTCGCCTGGGCGGAGAGATCGCCCCTGGTCCCCGCCTTAGAACACCGCCTGAACAGAATCGAAGGCAAACTCCGCCGGCAGGCGGCGGAGTTCTGAAAGATCTAGCTCCAAAAAACTCCCCCT
Source organism: uncultured Clostridia bacterium (assembly GCA_900018335.1). GTDB lineage: Bacteria > Bacillota > Limnochordia > Darwinibacteriales > Darwinibacteriaceae > DTU010. The sequence goes on from FIZK01000001.1 coordinate 15,039, forward strand.
GCGCTGAAGCACAGGGGGAGTCGTATTTGATCAGTGCGGATTAATGTGGTCTAGTTGCCCAAGGCATCCTTGGCAGCTGCCAAGAAAGCGGACAAGTAACCGTAGTTGTCAACCAAGGTTGCGCCGGTGACCATGTCCACGAACTCTGCCGGCTCGGCGGAATTCAACAGAGCTTCCAGCTCGCTGACGGTCATGCCAGTCACAAACTCTTCCAGTGCACGGAAGTTGTCGGCAATGGTCACGGTAGAACCGGCCCTAGCCATGTTAGCGCTGTAGAAATCGCTGTTTACCTTCTTGGAGGCCAGCCACTGATCGGGGTTAGCAAAAGCGTTGCCAAAATCCTTATCGGAGTTGGGAACCCCAATGGTGTCAGCCTTGCCCAGCATCTGGTACTCGTCGATGTAGGCGCCTACGATGGTGTCGCCCTGGAGAGCCACTACTGCCACTGCAAAGCACCTGGTTCCGTGGGCAGCCCAGTCAGCCTTACCCATCTTAAGCTCCGCTGCGAAGCTGGAGCCGGCCAAAGCCAGAACCGACAAGAGTGCGATTAGTACTACAAGACTTCTCTTCATATTCCTGCCTCTTTCCTTTGTGTATTTGCACTTCATCAAGTGCATTTAATACGTACATGCCTTATTATAGCCGCGCGTTCCCGTGGCGTCAATAGAGTTTGTGTTCATTTTCCCAAGGTAACTAGACTTTGACACCAAAGTCACAGGCGCATAATAAAGGCGCCTGGCAGGAAAGGGTTCCCAGCAGGCGGCAGGAATGACCGTTCGGCTATTTTAAGATGTAGTTCAACTCCAGCCTCAGCTGATCCGTGCTTTGGTAGTGAATGCCCTTGATGCCAAATTCGCTGGCCGCAGCCAGATTAGCCAGGGAATCATCGATAAACACGCAATCTTCTGGAATCAGGGCATAGACGGCAAGCAGGGTCTGATAGATCGCGGGTTCAGGTTTGAGGGTCTGATGCTGATAAGAGATGATCAACCCGTCGAAGAGGTTAAACCACTCATATTTTCCGTACACGTACTCGAAGGCCGCTTTATGGAAATTGGAGAGGACATAGAGCGGATAGCCTGACTTCTTCAGACTGCGCACCACCTCAACATTGGCGGAAATGGGTTTGAGCATGCTGAACCAGTCGGCAAAGGTCTGGGTGATCCCGGAGGCCAGGTCAGGATGCTGCCTAGTCAGCCTCCACACCGCTTCTTCCTGGGTGATCACACCGCGGTCCAGCATGTACCACTCAGGGCTGCAGAACACTGCTCTCTGCAGGCGGCCCGCCAGCTCCGCATCGTCAAAGAGGCCGGCCAGGTATTCTCCTGGGTTGAACATCAAGAGTACATTACCTAGATCGAAGACAACGTTTTGTAGTTTGCGCACACAACCGCCCCTCAGCTGCAATATGAATATTTCTGTCTCTTCGCCTCCCTACCCCATAGATCCTGCCCGTAGGTGAAATTCGCACCAGATCGGCCAAGCGGTGTGAAGGAAAATATGGCTGGAGCTGGAAGTAACAAGTCAATTCTTCGAATGAGGTGATGAACTTGCTTAGGCAACCCGCAGTTGGATTCTCCATCCTGGCACTTTTGGTACTACTCCTGACCCTGCCTGCGGTGGCGATGAATTACTCCCAGATCGACGCCCTCATTGAGAGCAAGGACGTGGACAGCATCGAACATGCCATCGCACTCCTGGAAGAGCATTTGGACAAGCAGGCTGATGACGGCGAAGCCCTCTGGCTGGCGAGCAAGGCTTATCTATACCTTGGGGACCGCACCGAAGAAGGCAGACTGGCAGTGTTCGAAAAGGGGAAAGAGTACGCCGATCGAGCCGTGGAAGTGGTGCCAGATTCCCCCCACGCCCACTACTGGCTCTCCGCCCTCATGGGCAGGATTGGCCAGACCAGGGGCATTATGAGCAGTCTGTTCATGGTCCGCCCCATGAAGGAGGCGTTGGATCGGGTCTTGGAACTGGATGAGAACTACGCCCCTGCTTACTGGGTGCTCAGCCAACTCTACCAACAGGCACCTGGCTTTCCCTTGAGCATCGGCAACAAAAAGCAGGCTTTGGAAAATGCCCAGCAGGCCGTGGACTTGGAGCCCGGCAACCTGGAGTTCCAGCTGCAGCTGGCCAGGGCCCTGGAACACAACGGCAAGAAGGAAGAGGCCCAAGAGCTGCTCCTGAGCATCAGGGCCAACCCCAAGCTGAAAGATGATCCTGAACTCCGCAGCGAAGTGGAGGAACAGGCCGCCCAGTGGAAGCTCTAGTAACCCAGGACGGAAATGGAACCGTTGGAGGTGGTGATCTCCAAGTGCGGGCCTTCCCCGCCGTGGATAACCACCTCTCGACGTCCAGTCGCTCTGGTATCTCCCACCAACACCTCCACCTTGCCGTTGGAAGTGGCCGCCCGGATCGATCCTTGACTGCCGTGGGGCATGCGCAGGCTGATGTGCCCGTTACTGGTGGCGATGCGGTGATCCCCTTCGCCGGACAATTCCAGCTGTCCCTCGATGCGCCCGTTGGAGGTGAGCAGTGAACTGGAGCCGGTGAGGACCAATTTGCCAAACTCGATGCGGCCGTTGGAAGTCCTCAGGCTTACCTGCCCCTCCGCTTCAGCCAGGGTTATGGAGCCGTTCTTCGTTGTTAAGTGCAGAATACCCTGGGTGCGTGCCCTCAGGCGAATTCCGCCGTTAGAAGTCTTGGCGCGCAAGTGTTTAATCTGCTCCCCTGGAGCGAACACGACGAAGCGGACTTGGGAAGCAAACACCCCAAACGGCCGCTGGGGACTCACTGCCCGGAGCACCAGCTGGTGCGCGCTGCTCTGTTCCTCGATTCTCAGTTCCGCCAAGAACGCCCTAAGACTATCTTCACCAAAGCCTCGCACTTCCTTCTCGGCCACCACCCGGGCTGGTCCTCCATCCAGGGGCTCCCAGGTGATGGAACCGTTAAACCCGCTCAGTTCTAGGCTTTCGACTTCTGCGCCAATGGGATACTCCTCTACAGCCCGTAGCGTAGAAAAGAACATGCCCTTCACTTCCTTTCCGATTTCAACTCAATCCTAACAGCTCCGACTCCCTTCTGCCAGGGGCTTAGATGGGACTTTTCCTCCGTCTGGAGACTGATCTGGAAATTTTTCTCTCTGCAAGCAGGAAAACCATTCCTAAGTGGAGAACTAAGTTTTACTTCCCAAAGGAGGGCAAAACATGGAAAAGCAAAAGGTCACCATGCATGGTACAGAACTGACGGTGCGCGGGCCCAGGCTCAGTGTGGGCCAAAAAGCGCCGGGCTTTCGGCTGGTGGACAATGATTTCAACCCGAAGACGTTGGACGATTTCGGCAGGCAGATCAAACTAATCAGCATCGTCCCCTCCCTGGACACGGGGATCTGCGATGCCCAAACCAGGCGTTTTAACGAGGAAATGAGCAAACTGGATGGAGCAGTGGTCATCACGGTGAGCGTGGATCTACCCTTTGCCCAGAAGCGCTGGTGCGGAAGTGCCGGTCTGGACCAAGCCATTACCCTCTCGGATCACTTCGATGTATCCTTCGGCGAGGCCTACGGCGTACTCATCGAGGAAATGCGCCTGTTGGCCAGGGCTGTTCTGGTCCTGGACGGAGACAACATCATCCGCTACGCAGAATACGTGCCGGAAGTGGCATCCCATCCCGACTACGAGGCGGCACTGGACGCAGCCAAACAGCTCCTCTAGGCGGAACGAGAATCAGACCTCAGACCACAGTTGTAAAACCTCCCCCTGGCTGGTTACGCCTGTCCAAATAGAGGGTAAACTCTGGGTAGAAGCTTCCAGGGGAGGATGGATCGGATGTTTACCCACTATGATTATGGGCTCTATGAGCTGGAAGTAGCGAACAAGCTGCAGGGAGCAAGCGGCGAACGGGCGCGCAGAAAAAGGAAAGCAAGAGAAAAAACACAAGACGCTTGATCAAAAAGCCGGGCGCAGATTGACCACGCCCGGCTTAAGCCTTTTCGCTAGCGATTCCAGCTGACAATCTCCTCCAAGGCCTTGCGCTTTTTCATGGGAACAGGCCCTTCCCCAGGGTAACCAAGGGGGATGAGCACAATGGGCTCCACGTGCTCAGGAAGATCCAAGATGGCATGGAGCCGCTCCGCATCGAAGGCGCACACCCAGCAAGTACCCAGCCCCAACTCCGTCGCGGCCAGAATTAGGTGATCTACGGCAATGGCTATATCCACATCGCAGTGGTCTTTGCCATCCCGTCGCTTCCAGGACTGTTCGTGATCTGCGCAGGCCACGATGATCACGGGCGCGTTTCTCAGCCATTCACCACGGTAGGCCTGACAGATCTCCGCCTTGAGATCCTCGTCAGTGGCCACGATGAACCGCCAAGGCTGATAGTTCACGGCACTGGGGGCGAGCCTGGCCGCCTCCAGGATCTGCAGGATCTTGTCCTTCTCCACCGGCTCTTGGCTAAAAGTGCGTACGGAATAGCGCTGGGCAACTAAGTCAAAGAACGAACTGGACATACCCCATCCTCCCCGTCTAATGGACTTCGGTTTTACCCGACCGCTTCATTTCATACATCTTTTGATCTGCCCGTTCCAGAGCCTCTCTGAAGCTGGCATCTCCTTTCTGAAAGCGAGCCGCCCCCAGGGAGATGCTTGCTCTGACGGCTTCCTGATCAAACCTAAACTCCAAGGCAGAAATGGATTGCACAATCCGATCAGCCAACTTCTGCCCTTGCCCCCCGGCAGGGGCCAGCACCACGAACTCATCACCGCCCCAACGGATAATCTCGCCCGCGCCGCCCAAAACCCGGCGCACTTCCCCCGCCACAGCCTGCAGCAATTTGTCGCCGGCGGAATGACCGAAGCAGTCGTTGATCTCCTTCAAGCGGTCCACATCAAACATGAAGATCTCGGGACTGGAGTTCCCGGCCTGAAAGGCGGCAAAGGCCTCGCTCAGGACCTGCACCCCGCAGCGGCGGCTCTTGGCCCCCGTGAGCAGATCCTCGTTGATCTGCAGCTCAAGCTGGGTAGTGTGTTGCCGGAAGAAGAGATGCTCCACCAAGAGCACCAGGGCTACGGCGGCGATTACCACCAGGACGAGGATCAGTACAAGCCGCACCGAGAGCAAGACTGCCAAGCGTCCGCCCGTCTCCGCGGTCTGAGCAACATAGCGCTCCAGCTCGCCGCGGTGCACACCCATGGCAATCAGCCAGTTCAGATCCTCATACCAGGCAGAAAAGGTCAAAGCATCCAGGAACTGCACTTCTGGCAGGGTTTCCGCGATGGTAAACCAAATCCCCTTCCCCAGGTCCAAAGCGGCCAGCCTTTCCCGCACCTGAACCTCGATGCGCTCCTCCAGGAAAGCTCTGCTTACTCCCCACAGCGCGCCCAATTCCCCGCTGACCAGTCCTTCAGAAAAGCGCAGACCAGGCAAAGCAGAATCCGCTGCCAGCAGTTCTTCGTTCCCGTAGAGGATTTCGCCTGTGGCTTGCCTCCAAAGGACCGCCGTGAGACCCGGCTCTGCCTCCATCAATGCTCGGAAATAGCGGGCGAAACGAGCCTCGTCAAGCTCTAAGCCCAGCTGAACCAATTCGAGGCGATCAGCAATTATCTCCTGCCAGCGCTTCTCCTCCGCTTCCTTCAGACGGTCGATTTCCCGCACCACGTTCTCCACGCTGATCCGCAGAAAATCCCCTTGGATTTCGCCCAATGTGCGTTCCGTTTCCGCGAGATAGATTTGGGCCACATGCTGAAAGGACAGCCAGAAGATAATACCGCTGGCAGCGCAAATGAACAGCACTAAAGTGCCAATGACAGTGTTGTGCGAGTGCCTGTCCAGCACCCCTCTCCAGCGGGGCTTGGGCGCCATCATCAAATCCCTTCTTACGGCCGGATTGTCTGCTGCACGTATTCACCAGCCTACTTCAGTTTTCCTGCCCGTCCACCGCTACTCTGAACTTGACAGCAGGCGAATCTGGTAGATACTGGACCAGAGCTTCCCAGTGACGAAGATCCTACCTGTTTCCCCATGGAAGGCAATGCCATTGAGCACATCTGCCCCCGGGTTTTCCTGCAGCTCCAAAGCGGCAAGATCGCGCAAGTCGATCCAGCCCAATACCCGGCCCGTCGCCGGATCCAGGCGGCAGATCACACTGCTCAGCCAGATGTTGGCCCAGATCTCCCCATCCACATACTCCAACTCGTTGAGAAGTTGGACCTCACCACCTTCCCCCCTCACAGGCAGCCAGCGCACGGGCTCCAAGCTGTCGGGATCTAGGTAGCGGAGCACACTGGAACCGTCACTCATGATCAAATAGATGCCGTCGGTGGTCAGACCCCACCCCTGGCCCTCGTAGGCAAACTCCCCAACCTTCTCCAAACTCTCCAAATCATAGATGAAACCCACACCTTCCCGCCAAGTGAGCTGGTAGATCCTATCATCCAGGACGGCCAAGCCTTCCCCGAAAAACTCTGGCTCCAGGTTCACCATTTTGAGCACTTCTCCGTCTTCCAGGCGCACCTGGCGCAGGGACGACTCACCATACAGCCCCGTCCCCTCATACAACAACCCGTTCAAAAAGAACAGGCCTTGAGTAAAGGCAGCGGGATCGTGGGGATAGCGCTGCACTACTTCCGCGCGGTACACAGGTTCCGCGGCCAAACAGGCGGAGAAGGATACGCCCAAGAGCAGGCACAAGAAGGGCAGTATCCGAACCGCCGCTGACAGCGCTGAATGACTAATCCTCCAGCACACCATGGACCTCATGCACTTCCTGGACAAAGATAATTCCCTTCCCCGGTTCGTGGATCTTCAGCTCATCGCGCACCGCCACCACTATCGCGTCCGCCAGCTCCTGGCGGGCCAGGATGAGCACCATTTCCTTTTCGGGTTCAATCTCCAGGTTCAAGAACTTCCTTGTTTCATGCACACTGGAGCCACGGGCATTGATTATGGTGCCGCCCTTGGCACCAGCGGCCCTGGCCACATCCATCACTTCTTCTCCCCTACCCTTATCCACCACAACAAAGACGGCTCGGTACATGCTGCCGGCACCTCCTTCACGGGTTTTGGAGTCGTATGCGTAATTGCCTGTGCCCAGAAAGGCCACCAGGGGCATGGTAAAGGCAATACCGTGTCTGGGCTTGTACAGCTGCAGTTCATCGTCGAACATCTTCAGGGCATTGCGGCCCAGGAGCCTGTCTGCCACCATGAACACGATCTCCTTGCGCGTGTCCGTTAAGCCCAGAAGTTCAGCCAGGCGCCCGCTCACCGTTCCCCGCCCGAGGGCAATGGTGCCCCCGCTGATGCCGTTCTTCTTGGCCATGTTCAGCACCCTGCTGCCCAGACCGTAGTTCACAACTACGCACAGCAGTTCATGTTCCCTATGCTCTGCGTCCACTCGCCGCATCTGCCTCATCTCCTCGTCAGCTTGACTTGGCCCTAAAGACAACTCCCAACGCAAGCATGGTTACTATGCCCGCCATGGCCACTAGGGCGATCATGCCCAGACCATCCCGGAGCAAATCCGCACCCTCGAAGGCCCCGGCAGCACCCTGGGTAAAGGCCAGGATAAAGGTGGTGGTAAGCGGGCCCGTGGCCACGCTGCCCGCATCAAACCCCATGCCCACGAAAAGACTGGGTACAAAGCGGGCCAAAATCAGGGCGATGGCATAGCCGGGGAGCAGGATGTGCCACAGCGTTAGCCCTGGCACCAAAATGCGCAGGGAGGAAAGGAAAATGGCTGTTCCCACACCCAGAGCTAGTGCAGCCACCACCACGGTACGCTTGACATAACCGCTGGTCACATCTTCGATCTGCCGGGTGAGCACGTAGACCGATGGCTCGGCGGCGATGGTCACAAACCCTAAGATGAACGAAATGGCCAGCAGCCACACCTTGTTGTCCAAGGAAGCTAGATGAAAGCCCAACTCACCGCCGAGCTCCATGAAACCACCGTTCACTCCCATAAAGAACAGAAATGTACCCAGCAGGGTATAGAGAAAACCCTTCAAGATGCGCCGGAACTGCCGCTCATCCAGCTTAAAGAGCACCCGCTGCAGCACGAGAAAGGATACTGCCAGCGGCAGCAAGGCAATGAAACTGTCCCTGACGGCCGCGGGCGTGACACCCCAGAATGGGGCCATGACCGCACCCAGCTCTGCCTGGGCAGGTTCCAAGGTGATTAAGGGATACTCCCGCACAGGCTTAACCAGGTTCATGATCATCACAGCCAAAATGGGGCCCACCGCTCCAGCTCCAATGAGGCCAAAACTGTCCTCCTCCGCCTGCTTGCTGTCCTTGCGCATGCGGGAAATGCCCACCGCCAACGCCATGATGAACGGCACCACCAAAATCCCCGTAACGGAACCGGAGGAGTCGAAGGCGATGGCCAAAAACTCAGGGGAACTGCGGGAAGTAAGCCAAGCCAGAACCAAAACCAACCCATAGGCCACGGCAAAAAAGAGGCGCATGGACAAGTGCAGGAATACTCGGGCAAAGCCCAGGGCGATCATGAAGGCAAAACCTGCTGGGATGACCGCCAAAAGCATGCGGGCGGAAATCCCCCCCGCGGTAACATATTCGATTTGATTCACCAAGACCACAAGCCCCGGTTCCGCCATGGAAACAAAGAAGCCCAAAAGGCCGCCTCCCAAGAGGAACAGCCACAGCTTATTGGTCTTGACTAGAGCAGAGCCGGTGGTGGTTCCAAAAGGCGAGATGCCTATATCCACGCCCACGAAAAAGATGGACAGTCCAACGATGAGAGTAATTGCACCCACCAGAAACCGCAGCACCACCGGGACGTTCAGGGGTACCAATGTGAAATGAAGCACTAAGACAATTATGGCAATGGGAACAACCGCTTGGGTGTTGTTCTTCAGATAACCCACGAGTATGTTCAACCAATCACCCCACCTTTCCAACTATGATCATGTGATGAGAAAAATGGTATGAGGCCTGCTTGGGTGCTACCTAGAATTCTGTGCAAATTTGGGCAGACTGATAGCTAAACAGAAGGAAGGGGTAAAACATGAAGTTCAAACGCTATATCCCACTCTTAGTATTGGTCATCCTGGCCGCAGCCGCGGTTATACAAGGGCTGCGCAGCCAGGTAGCGCAACCTGAACTGCTCCAGTCCCAAGTGACGGCGGCAGAAAACTCCCTGGATATGATCTCCAGCTGGGAACTGGAAATCGAACTCCATGGGGGCGAAGAACTCGAAATGTCTTATTCCAGCCGGGGCAGGGCCTCCAGCACGGGCTTGGGCAGGCGCAGGAGCGACGATGATGCAGTGGAAGAAATCCGTCTGCTGGTGGAAGCGCTTCCGCCCCTGGCAGAGGGCATGCCCCTTGGCATTATCCAGGCAGCTTTGGATCACCTGGAGATCGATGAATCCGACGTTAAGGAGTTTGAACTGGAATATGAGTTAACGGACGGTTTTGAGCGCAAGATCGATTTGGACGTAAACGGCGATGATGACAACGACAACGATTAGACTTGGGATCTAATGTGCACGTCCAACTGGTTATAGGGAATCTCGATGCCCGCCTCTTCCAAGGCGTCCTTCACCTGCTCCAGAAAATCGAAATACATCGACCAATAATCGGAACGCTTCGCCCAGATCCGTGCGTAAATAACGGGTCCGTGGTCGCCCAGTTCCCCCATGACCACCGCAGGTGCGGGGTCTTGCAGGACTAAGGGATGGTTCTCCGCTAGGCTCCGCACCACCTCTTTAGCCCGTTTGAAGTCGGAGTTGAAGGAAATGGGCACCTTGATGGTGGCTCGGCGCGTGTCGTAGGCCGAGTAATTGATGGCACTGCAATTAGAAAGATCGGAGTTGGGGATGATGATCTTCTGGTTATCGGGCGTCTGCAGGATGGTATGGAAAACTTGAATTTCCCGTACCGTTCCAGAATAACCCGCAGCTTCAATATAATCCCCTACTTTGAAGGGTTTTAACAGCAGGATCAAAACACCACCGGCGAAGTTGGCCAGACTGCCTTGGAAGGCCAGGCCCACCGCTAGGGAGGCGGCGCCCACAATGGCAGCAAAGGTGGTTATCTCAATGCCAAAGGTGGCTGCCACCGTCAGAACCAGTAAAACCTGCAGCGCCATGTTGGCCAGGGTGGCGAGAAATGTTTGTAGGGATTCATCCACCTTCAGCTTGTCCACTCGGCGGTCTAGAAGGTTTAGAAGCAGCGTAATCAGCCTCCGGCCTATAACCCAGATGGCAACCCCCAGTACCGCCCTGCCCAGATAGGTGAGGGCAAATTCCTTAATCAGTTCCACACAACCCCTCCTTCAATACAGAAAAAGAGCGCGCCATTTCTGCCGCACCCACTGATTTCGGCATGGAGGAGTGAACTCCTGCCAACCCTACATATGCTCACCGCGCTCCAAGAGGGATATGGCTGCTTCCTCGTTCACCGGTCTGGAAAAGAGGAATCCCTGCAGATAATCGCAGTTGCGCTTGATCAGGTATTCCTTCTGAACCTCCTGCTCCACCCCTTCTGCCACAACCGCGTGACCCAAGCGGTGGGCCATGGAGATAATATCGCCGGCGATGGCCTGTTCTTCGCCCACCACACACACGCGGTCGATGAAGGTCTTGTGGATCTTCAGCCAGTTCACGCTCAGTTCCTGCTCCCTGGCCAGCGAAGAATAGCCGGTTCCGAAATCATCGATGGCGATTATGATGCCGGCACGCTTCAAAAGCGCCAGCTTCTCATTGAGGGAGGCGTAGTTTTGAGCAAAGACCGATTCGGTAATCTCCAGGCAGAGCTGATCGGGTTCGATGCCTGCTTCCCGGATCGCTCCGAAGACCTCGTCCACAAAATCCTCCTGGGCCAACTGGATAGCGGAAACGTTAACGGAGATCCTGTAGCCCCTGAAGCCCTGTTCCTCTAGTCTGCGCAGGAAAGCGCAGGCCCTGCGGGTGATCCGCTTGCCGATGGGAACGATGAGCTGATTCTCCTCGGCGATGGGAATAAACTCGCCGGGAGGTATGACACCCAGGGGACCCCCGTTCAAGCGGGCTAGGGCCTCAAAGGCGTAGATACGCCCGGTGGCCGAGTCAATGATGGGCTGGTACTCCAAAAACAGGGCCTCTTCCCTTTCTCCGTAGGCCACTCGCAAGAGCAGTTCCTCGATTTCACTCAGGCGGTCGAGCTCCGCCGCCATATCTTGATCGAAGAAGCGGTAGGCAAAGGGGCGGCTGCGATCGGCCCTTTGTGCGCTGATCCCGGCATCATGAATGAGATCCTCGGGGTCACCGGCTTCTCCCTCTATCTGGCGGATGCCGATGCCGCACCCATAGGTGTTGACTATGTCCACCCCCTGGAGGGTTTCCACCAGGCTGGCGCAAAACTGAATGAGCTCGCCCCTGGTTAACGGTTCCTGGATGTAAAAGACAAAGCGACCGTAAGCAGCCACATACAGACTGCGGGTGTCCGTACAGTGGGCGGCCAAGCGCTGGCCCACGCGTCTTAACATAAACTCGCAGAAGTTAAAACCGTAAATGGCGTTAATCGCGTTCATCCTGCGCATGTTGAGCAGGACCACGGCCCGCTTCGGATGTTTTCCGCTCAAAGCATCCTCGGTCATCACCGCCCGGAGAGATCGGCGGTTGGGCAGGCCTGTGAGGAGGTCCAGCTCGCTGATCTGCTTGAGCTGGAGCTCGCTGTGCTTGCGTTCAGTAATATCGATGATAATGCCCTCTAAAGCATCCACCTCACCACGGTCGTTGAAGACGCCCTGCCCCATTTCCAAAACCCATTTGCGCTCACCGCTGGCGGTGGTGATCTCGTATTCGAACTCGAAAGAACGCTGCTCGGAGAGCACTTCCTGCCACTTCTCCCAGAGCACCTCCCTGTACTCCGGGGCGATCAGTTCGTTGAAGGAAATATCCCTGTTGTACAGGAGGCTTTCCGCGGGATAGCCGGTTAGTGGCTCGCAGCCCTCGGACACAAACTGCATGGTCCAGGCCCGGTCAAGCAAGCAGCGGTAAGCCATGCCCGGCAGGTTCTTGAGCAGCACCGCCTTGCTGCGCTCGCTCTCAGAAAGGCGCTCCTCGATTGCCTTGCGGTCAGAGATATCCTTGATCATGTATATTGTCTTGCGGCTCCCTTTCCCCGGCTGGTCAAAGGGGGCCGCGGTGAGTTCCACCCAAACCTGGGATCCATCCGGCCGCAGGAGGCGCTGCTCCAGGCTGTATCCGGAGATGATACCCTTTTCCAGCAGGCGGCGCTGCACCCGGTCCTGAGCTGCATCCTGGGGATGGAGCACTTGTTCCCAGCCCAGCTCCACCAACTCTCTGCGGGAACGGCCTGTGATCCGCAAGAAGGTATCATTGATGATGGGATAGAGATTACCCGAAGGCTCGCTCGGTTCAGAAGACAGACCCACGGCAATCCCCAGTGTGCTTTGGTTAAAGATGGCATCCAGCAGCGCAGCATGGTGGGGATGGGCGCTGGTGAGCGCTTGGAGGAAACCCTCCTGATCGCTGACCACCACGATGGGGATGCGCAGATCTTCATTTAACTTTTCCAGCTGCCTGGCCAGGTCGTATCCGTCGGCATCACCCTGCTCTCGGCAGATCACAATGAGATAAATATCGGACTCGTCCTTGATCTTGGCCGCAGCATCCTGCGGCGTGCTGCAAACTACGGCATCAAACCCGCCCAGGGTGCCCCGCGCCTCCTGGCCAATCGGGCATTCCCCCACAATCAGAATCTTCCCCGCCATGCAACTTACTCCTCTCAACCAACGGTACAACGAAACCTCTCAGATCACTTCCACATAAACCCCATTCATCCTTCCCCGTTAGCGTGTTCCTGCTCAATTCAAGCTAACTGCAGGGCCTCTAGCTCCTCCACGGCAGGTACTTCCCCCAGGTAGTGGACGGAAAGCAGCTCTGGCGGAAGAGTTCTCTGGGCCAGTTGGACCAGGGTGAGATGATGGGTAAAGAGGATCACCTGGGTCCGCCGGGACAGCTCAGCGAGGACCTGCAAGGCTGCTCCGGCCCGGAAGTCGTCGAAGTTGACCAAGAGGTCATCGGCGATGAAGGGCAGCACTTCCCCTTGGTCTAGGAAGCCCTCTATGCTGGCTAAGCGTAAAGCCAGGTAGAGCTGGTCCTGGGTTCCATCGCTCATGCCCTCCACGCCCACCAGCTCCTGTCCGCGCAGGCCTTTAATCACCGGGTTTCCCTGCTCGTCGTAGTCCACCGCCAGATCGTGGAAGCTTTCGGCCGTGAGCTGGGCGAAAATGCTGCCAGCCCGTTGGAGCACGGGGCTCTGGTACTCTTCCTGGTAGCGCTCCATGGCGCGCTGCAAGATGAGAGCTGCCGTGCGCACCTGGAGATACCGCTCCGCGGCCTTGGCCAAGCGGGCTAGAGTCTCTTGGGCCTCCTCGGCGGCTTGGGCTGCCGCAGCGGCACCGCCCTCCACCATCTTCTCATAATCCTTTTTCAGTACCCCAAAGCTTTCGTGGAGGGAGTCCTTTTCCTGCCGCCAGCGCAGAATGGCTTCCGCAAGGTTATCCAGCTCATGGGGGATGGCGTCAACGTCCACGCCTTCCCCTTCTTCTGCCAGCTCCTTAAGGGACAAGCCATCGCCGCTGCGCAGGAGCTGCTGCTCCAGGTTCTCCAGGCGTTCGCGCAGTTCCATCGCCCGCGCCTGGCGGCTGAGCACTCTTTCCAGCTCCTGGCGGGTATCAACGCGAACCTCGTCCATGAGCTCATTAAGGGCATCCTGGGCTTGGCGAATTTTCAGGTCAAGTTGGACAAGGAGCTCTAACTCACGCTCCAGCTGGCTTTCCTTTTCGCCGCGGGCAGCCACAATCGCGGCAGTTTCCCTGCTCAATCGCACCAGCCTCTCCACCAGGGCTGCGGCATCTTGTGCATCTTCCTCCAGCCCCACCTGCCTGGCAGTGTTCTGGGCCTGGCGGCGGAATGCGGTCAAGAAGCTTTCCTGCCGCCTCTTTTTACCATTGGCTTCTGCCAGCTTGTCCACTCGATCCACGAGCTCTTCCGCCGCGGCCAGGAACTTCAAAGCCGCCTGCACAGTGGTGCTGCTTGGCAGACCCACTTCCTGGAGGAGCTCCTCCCAGCGCTGGCGCCACTCTGCCTGTTCCGCCAGGAGCTCATCCACCCGGCGCCCGGCCCTGGCCGCCTCGGCTTCTTGATCCCGCAGTTGCCGCTGCAGACCGTTATACTCACCCTTACGTTCCAGCACTTCCCGGCAGAAACCTTCGGCGTGGGCCAGCAGTTGGGAAAGGGTTCCTTGGCCTTTAGCGCCCAGTTCAGCCAGGGCGTCCTGCAATCTTTGGGAGAAGGCTGCGATCTTCTCCTCCAGATGCAAAACCTCCCGCTCCGCCTGGCAGCAAGCCTGGAATTGGGCCACCAGCGTCCCGCTGAGGGTCAGCCACTGCCCCATCTCCTTGGGGCTCAACGGTTCAAGACCCAGGTGGCTCCAGAGTCCCAGCCAGCGCTCCCTAAAGGCCTGTTCCCGCTCCGCCACGGCGGCCAGCTGTTGCTCGCTGGCCTTAAGCTCCTCCTGGACGGCTTGCCGCTGTTCGTCCAGGGCGGTGCGCCGCGCCGCCTTGTCGGATGCAGCCCAGAGGTCATCCGCGGCCTGATCCGCCGCGGCAACGCTTTCCTCATAGGCCTCAGCCAGGGGCCGATCACCGGCAAAGGCAGCTGATTCCCCTGGATCTAGCTCATTGTCCAGCCAAGCCCTACGCACCAGCTGCCAGCCCCGATCCCGGTGCTGCCTGGTTAAAAGGACTTCCTCCCAGGAGGGCATGGCACCCTCTGCGGTTAGTCCCGCCAGTTCTCGCTCCAGGGCAGCCAGGCGCTCCTCAAGTTCTGCCTTTGCTTTAGCTGCATCCCGCCTCTCTTGGGCAAGCTCCCGGCCTTCCTCCTCGTAGGCCGCGACGGTTGCCGGCAGGGGCAGCTCCGCGGCTGCCAGTTCCTCCACAGTTCCCGTCCAGAGGGGCAGTCTCTGCAGCTCCAGATCCAGTGAGGCCCGCAGACCCTCTGCGCGCCTTTGCTGCTCCGCGAGGGCCGCTTCCAGATCCCCCGCCTTGTTGATCTCCCCAACCAACGTTTGGAGGATGGTTATGTCTGCTAAAGAACCGAACTCCTGCAGGGCTCGGCGTGTGGTCTCCACATCTTCGGTGCGGCCTGCCCGGGCCTCGGCTGCCTTATCCAACTCCGTTTCCAGCTCGGCCAAGCGGTCGGCTAGCTCGCCGAGGGTTTCTCGCAGGTGGACTGGAAAGCGATAGCGCTCTGCGTCTTCAAGATCTTGAGCCTGGGGATGCAGATCCTTGAGCTTGCTCCAAGCTCCCTGCTGGAGGGACTCCACTTGTTCCTCAAGGCTGGGTAGCTGCTTCACCGTCTCCCGGTACAGACTCAAATCCTGCTGCAGCTGATTTATGGCCTCCTCTTGGTCAACCACTGCTTGGGAAACCAGCAAACCGTCGATTTCTTCTTCCAGGCGCCGAACACGGCCCTCGGCGATACGGCGCTCATCCTGGGCTTGGCCCAGGGCCGCGCTGTGTGTGTTGAAGCGTTCCTGACTGTCCGGGGCCAAGGGCGGCAGATCCCCTAAGCCTTCCAGCTCAGCCAGGACGGCCCGCCGCTCCGCGAGGAGAGGCCTAGTGCGCTGAATGCGTTTGAGCTTCTGCTGGCGCTGCTCCGCCGCGGCCAGCTGCTCTTCCAGGTTCTGCAGCTGTGCCTGCTGTGCCAGGAACTCTTCTTCCAACTGCTGAAACTTCCCAGGCGACAGGACCGCCTGGCCCACCGCGCGTTTGTGCTCCCGGAACTCTCGGGCCAGGCTGTTCACCTTACGCTTGGTTGCAGTTGGCCTGAACAGGGCGTCCGCCTCGCTTTGCAGCTTTTCCAGGCGCTCTCTCAGCTCCGGCAGACCTGCAGCTGCTGCGAGAAGGCTTTCCCCCAGGCTTCCGCCTGCTTCCAAGAGCTCTCTGCCCCCCTGCCGCAGGCGCAGATGGTCCAGGCCAAACATGTTTTCAAACTCGGAGCGAGTCAATCCGCAAGTGCAGTCCCTGAGAAACTCGTCGTCCAGGGGCTGGTCATCCAGGTCCAGCACGCTTTTCCTCAGGGCATAACGGCGCCGGAAGGCAAGCTGTGTTCCGTCGGCCATGGTCAGCCCGGCCTCAATTCTCAGATTGCTGGCTTTATGTTGGAAATCCGCACCGGAGTCACGGGGAATGCCGAACAAAGCGTCAGAAACGGCGCGCAGCAGGGTGCTTTTCCCCGCCTCATTTCGTCCGTAGATGATGTGCAGCCCCCGATCTTGGGGGAAGCGGATGGTTTCGTCGGTAAACACGCCGAAAGCCGGCAAGCGCAGGTAGTCAATCCTCATAGTCCGGCTCCTCCTTTAGGCTGAGCGCCAGTTCAGCTAGGCTTTGGGCCTCCCTAAGCAGCCCCCGGAAAGCCCCCGGGTCCTCCAAGTTCAGCTCAGTGTACTCCGTGAACAGCTCACCCGGCACCTTAGCCTTCAGCTCCTGAAAGCACTCCTGCACGGCCTCCACAAGCTCAGGATCATGCTCCAAAGCATCGAAAAAACTCTGCAAAAAGCCCGCTGGCAGGTGCTCCTGCACAGCCTGTTTCCTGGGGCTCGATGTTTGCAGCTGCACCTTCTCCACCCAGCCCAAATCACCGAGCTGTTCTTGAACCGCGGCCCTGATTTCAGCCTCAACGCGGTCCGGACCGCGGCGCAGGACTGGATCCAACGCAGTTTTACCAACCAGCTGAAAACGGAGGGCCAAGGGGCGCCCCGGAGCCCGTTCCAGCTCCCGGCGCACCTCAGCCCGCACCAAATCCAAAAGCCCTTCCAGACTCGCGGCCGGGGCGCAGTCAATCTGGCACCGGCACCAGCGCAGCACATCCACGTCGCGGTGCTCAACGCTCACAACCCGCCCGTGGTCCAAGGCAACGAGAGTGCAGCCCTTCCGGCCCGCCTCCCGCACATGCCTGCCTTGAATAACACCGGGATAGACGATCCAGGGCTCCTTCTGCACGATCTCCCGTTGATGCACATGCCCCAGCGCCCAATAGTCGTAGCCCTTGTTAACCAGCTCGTCCACGGTGCAGGGAGCATAGGGCTCATGTCCTTCCCTGCCCTCCAGGGCGGTATGCAGCAGTCCAATGTTGACAAAACCCGACACGGGCGGAGGGTAGCTGCGGGCCAGATTCTCCGTTACAGCGCGCTGGGCATAACCCTGTCCGTGCAGGGCCACGCCCAAGTTCTCTAAGATGACTGTTTCCGGCTGCTCATGGGACAACTCCCGTACGTTGTCGGGGAGGGAAAGCCTGAGGGCGATCTGGCTTGCCGCATCGTGGTTGCCCCGCACCATAAACACGGGAATACCAGCTTCCTGCAGCCGGGTCATCTGACGCCGAAAGAACAGGCCTGTGTTGTAGTCCCGCCAATCACCGTCGTACAGATCCCCAACCAGGAGCACAAAATCCACCGCCTGTTCCAAGGCTAGCTGGACCAGCTTCTCCAGGGCCTGCCTGGTGGCGCTGCGCGCCAGGTCGGGAGCCCCCTCATACCGTTCCAGCCCCCGCAGGGGGCTGTCCAGGTGAATGTCCGCGGCATGGATGAACTTTACCATGCCGCGCCACTTCCCAGCACCACTTCCACCTCATGTTCCCCTCCAGGCAATGGAGGCAGGAGGCTGCCCGCTATTTCCGTTCCGTCCAGGATGACTTTGGCCACGCCCCTGCTCACATGCTCGGGGTTGCGGATGGTGATGTAGTAAACACTTCCCCTAAACTCCCGCCGGATCTGGTAACCGTCCCACTCCGGAGGGATGCAGGGGTCGATGCGCAGGCCGTCGAAGTCCGGTTTGATCCCCAAGATGGCCTGGGAGATGGCCGCGTAGTTCCAGGCCGCGGTTCCGGTGAGCCAGGAGTTTTTCGCCTGGCCAAAATTGACGGCATCACGCCCGGCAATCATCTGTGCGTATACGTAGGGTTCCAGGCGGTGCAGATCCGAGATCTCCTCTCGGTAAGCGGGGCAGATCTTCTTATAGAGTTCAAAGGCGCGGTGTCCCCGGCCCAGAACCGTTTCGGCAATCATTACCCAGGGGTTGTTGTGGCAGAAGATACCCGCGTTTTCTTTATAACCAGGAGGGTAAGAAGAAATCTCCCCCAGATTCAGGTAGTACTGGGAATAGGCGGGAGTCTGGAGCACAATCCCATGCTTCGTCTCCAAAAGGCGCTGCACGGAGTCCAAGGCCGCCTGGGCCCGTCCATCCTCCACGCCAATGCCCGCCATAACGCAGAAACCCTGGGGCTCTATGAAGATTTGTCCTTCGGAGCATGTGCTGCTTCCCACTTTCTCCCCAAAGGCATCGTAAGCTCTGAGGAACCACTCACCATCCCAGCCGTGCTCCAGCACTGCCTGGATCATCTGATCCCTGTGCTTTTCCGCGGCCTCCGCCTCTGACTCCAATCCCCGCCGGCGGCAGAGCTCAATGAAGTCTTTAGCCGCATAAACGAACAGCCCGGCGATGAATACTGATTCCGCCACGGGCCCCTCCGAAGGACCGGTGGTCTGGAAGGACTCGCCCGGTTCTTCTGAAAAGCAGTTCAAGTTGAGGCAGTCATTCCAATCCGCCCTGCCGATCAGGGGCAGCCCATGGGGTCCTAAGTTATTCACCACATGGTAAAAGGAGCACTTGAGGTGCTCAAACAAACTAGCCGTGTTGTCCGGATCGCTGTCGAAGGGCACCTCTTCATCAAGGATGGAAAAATCACCTGTTTCTTTGATATAGGCGGCGGTGCCCACGATCAGCCAGAGGGGATCATCGTTGAAGCCGGAGCCGATATCGTGGTTTCCCCGCTTAGTTAAGGGCTGGTACTGGTGGTAGGCGCTCCCGTCCGGGAACTGCGTAGAGGCTATATCTAAAATCCTCTGCCTAGCCCGTTCCGGCACCTGGTGGACAAAGCCCAGCAGGTCCTGGTTGGAGTCGCGGAAGCCCATCCCCCGCCCGATGCCCGACTCAAAGTAGGAAGCGCTGCGAGAGAGGTTGAAGGTAACCATACACTGATACGGATTCCAGATGTTCACCATGCGATCGAGCTTCTCATCACCGCTGGCCAGCTGGTATTTGCCCAAGAGGGCATCCCAGTAAGCCTGGAGCTCAGCTAAAGCCTGTTCCACCTGTTCCGGCTGGGCAAAGCGGGCGATCATCTCCTCAGCCCTGACCTTGTTGATCACACCCGGAGCCGCCCACTTCTCCTCTTTGGGATTCTCCACATAGCCCAAGATGAAGATGAAGGTTTTGCTTTCTCCAGGCCCCAGCTCCAGCTGGAGGTGGTGGGAAGCCACGGGCGACCAGCCGCTGGCCAGGGAATTCGCGGACCGCCCCGCCAGCACCACCTGGGGTTCGTGCAGGCCGTTATACATACCCAAAAAGCTATCCCGATCCGTGTCGAAGCCCGCCAGTTCCGCGTTCACGGAAAAGAAGGCAAAATGGTTGCGGCGCTCCCGGTACTCCGTCTTGTGGTAGATGACAGAACCCTGTACCTCCACTTCGCCGGTGCTCAAGTTGCGCTGGAAGTTGGTCTGATCGTCATGGGCATCCCAGAGGCAGAACTCCAAAAAGGAAAAGAGGGACAGGGACTTTGCCCGTTCGCTCTCGTTGGTCAGACTGAGCTGCATCACTTCTCCATTGAAGTCCACGGGCACGAAAAAGAGCTGATCGACCCTAAGGCCTCCCCTGGCCCCGGTGATTTTGGTGTAACCCAGGCCGTGACGGCACTGATAGAAAGAAAGTTCCTTTTTCATGGGCCGAAAGCTGGGCGACCACACATCTTCGCCGTCTTTAACGTAGAAGCAGCGCCCGCCCTCATCCAAGGGTACGTTATTGTACCGATAGCGGGTTAAGCGCCGGAGCCTTGCGTCCCGGTAGAAGGAGTAACCGCCCCCTGTGTGGGAAATGAGGCTGAAGAAGTCCTGGGAACCGAGGTAGTTGATCCACGGGTAGGGAGTGAACGGAGTGGTGATCACGTACTCCCGGTGCGCATCATCAAAGAAGCCAAATTTCATGGCCATCCCCCTCCATGGCGTTTCCTTCCTTATTCTCCGCCCAGGTCCCCTCTTCCTCTTCGCTCGGGCAGGCCAAGCCGGTCAGGGTTTTCAGCCCTAGGGGCAGATGACCCTTTACAGGGGACAAGTCCTGTGGTATTTTAAATGTAAACAAAGGACATAGCTCATATAAGCCTGCAAATTTGGTGCAGGAGTTTCTACGTGGCGACCTATATCGCCTACGCTATGAGTGACTTATAAGCGCATGGTCAGTAAGGGCTTCCCGCAAGCCATTATTGACGTTTCCTGCAGCTTGTCGATCACTCGATGAGTTTTTTTATTTTTCCAAGGCTGTTTGGGGTAAAATGCTTGCCCCATCAGATAGAGGCAAATCTAATCTAGAGGCGGAGGAATGAGAGAACAATGGAGAGTTTTTTCAAGCTGAAGGAAAACGGCACTAATGTTCGCACTGAAATTCTGGCGGGATTGACCACGTTCTTTGCCATGGCCTACATCGTCATGGTTAACCCTGACATCCTGTCAGCCACGGGAATGCCCTGGGGCGCGGTCTTCCTGGCAACCATCGCGGCATCCATCATTGGCACTCTGGTTATGGGGCTGTTTGCCAACGTCCCCTACGCCCAAGCTCCCGGCATGGGTCTCAATGCTTTCTTCACCTTCACCGTCGTGTTCAGCCTCGGGTTTACCTGGCAGGAAGCTTTGGCCATGGTGTTCATCTGCGGCATAATCAACATCCTGATTACGGTGACCAACATCCGCAAGCTGATCATCAAGTGCATCCCGGAAAGTCTGCAGAACGCCATCGGCGGCGGCATCGGAATCTTCATCGCCTACATCGGCCTACAGAACGCAGGACTGATCGGCTTTGGAGCTGGTGTTCCGGAACTCGTGCCCCTGAATAACGCTTCTGTACTGCTCACCCTGTTCGGACTGGCCGTCACAGTGATTTTGCTAGTTCGCAATGTGAAGGGCGCCATCTTCATCGGCATCATCATCACCACCCTGCTGGGCATTCCCTTTGGAGTAACCCAGGTGGGAGACACCGTAAGTCTATCCGAAGCCTTTTCTCAGCTGGGCACCACCTTTGGAGCTGCCTTCGGCAATCCCGGTATGCTCTCCTTGTTCAGCGACTTGAGCAAGCTGCCCCTGGTGCTCATGACCATCTTCGCGTTCAGCCTTTCTGACACCTTTGACACCATCGGCACGTTTATCGGCACGGGCAGGCGCGCTGGTATCTTCTCCGCTGAAGATATGAAGGCCCTGGAAACCAGTTCCGGCTTTAAATCGAAGATGGACCGGGCCCTTTTTGCCGACGCCACTGCCACATCCATCGGCGCCATCTTCGGTACTTCCAACACCACCACTTACGTGGAAAGTGCTGCGGGCATCGGAGCAGGCGGCAGGACAGGCTTAACCAGCGTGGTTGTTGCCGTACTCTTCTTCCTCAGCGCCTTCTTTGCTCCGGCCATCAGCGCCATCCCGTCAGCTGCGACGGCACCGGCCCTGATCATCGTCGGTATCATGATGCTGGCTTCCTTCAAGGAAGTTAACTGGACCGATTTCGTGGAAGCTGTGCCTGCCTTTTTCGCCGGCGTGTTCATGGCCCTGTGCTACAGCATTTCCTACGGCATTGCCGGTGGGTTCATCTTCTACACACTGGTTAAAATCGTGAAGGGCGAAGCCAAGAGTATTCACCCCATTCTGGCCGTGTCCACCGTGCTGTTTATCCTCAACTTCATCATCTTAGCCGTAATTCAATAGCAGTCAATCGATACGCTTCCCAAGTAAAGACCACCGCCTCGGCGGTGGTCTTTACTATGATGCCAGTTTAGCCAGGGCTTCCTCCTCCACAAGGGGTTTGCTGTAGAGATAGCCCTGCATCACATCGCAGCCGCTCTCCGCTAGGTAACGGAGTTGAACCTCCTCTTCCACTCCCTCCGCCACTACCTTCAATCCCAACTTGTGGCACATGGAAATCAGGTCCTTAATCACCAAGCGTTGCTTGTCCTTAACCAGGATGTTGTCGATGAAGCGCTTATCGATCTTGATGCAGTCGATGGGCAGCTCCTCGATGCGGGAAAGGGCGGAGTAGCCCGTCCCAAAGTCGTCCAGGGCAATGCTCACCCCCAGATCCCGCAGGGGCAGGAGCTTAGCTTCCACGCCGGCGAAATCCTCAATCAGCACCGACTCGGTGATCTCCAGCTGCAGACTCCTGGGCTCAATGCCCGCATCTCTCAATATCTCGCCTACCCTCTGGCTGAAATCTTCCTGCACCAGCTGGAGGACGGAGATGTTCACGCCAACGTGCAGATCCCCATGGCCACAGTGATTGAGCCGCCGGATGAAGTCGCAGGCGCTTTCCAGGACCCAATAGCCAAGGGGAACGATGAGACCATGGCGCTCAGCGATGGGAATGAACTCCGCTGGCGAGACCATACCCAGGGAGGGAGAGTTCATACGGGATAGGGCCTCAAATCCCACCACCTCCAAGGAGGACACGGCCACCTTGGGCTGGTAGTGCAGGTAGACGGTGCCCAAACCGGGATTGCCCACGAAACGGCGCAGTTCCTGGGCAATGATTTCCTCCCGGCGCAGCCTGGCTCCCATCTCCACATCGAAGAAGGCATAACTGGGCGCGCTTGGTGTGTTTTCCAAATGCTGCACCGCCACGGCAGCCTGGGTGAGCACATCCACAGGATCCGTGTGGGAGTCGCTGAGCTCCACTATGCCTGTGCCTACTTCCAAGTGGTGCCCGATGGGATCTGGGCCTTCTTCAACACCAGCCCGGATATGTTCCGCCAGTTCGATCAGCTCTTCCCTGCCGCTGTAGCCCTGGACCAGGAAGGCAAAGCGGTTGCCGGAAAAGCGGAAGAGACGTCTGCCGCCCTCAACCAGGGTAGACAGTCTCTCGGAAACATGGGCCATGAGGCGGTCCCCCGCATCGAAACCGTAGACAGAGTTAACTTCGCTGAGGTTGCGGCAGTGCACCAGCAGAAATGCACCATTCTCCGAACGTTCACCCCAGAGCCATTCAGTCAAAACCTCCTCCAGGTACACCTTGTTGGGCAGACCGGTTAAGCTGTCATGGTAGGCCAAGCTGACCAGCTGCTGATTATGCCTAAAGTTAGCAAACATGGTGTAGATGAAGATGAGACAGACGAAGCTGGTCCCGGCAAAGACCAGCAGGGTCGTGGTACGCATCACGGCCAGCGTGGAGTCGGTGGACTTGCCCACAACCAAAGTGCCCACGAACTCTCCATCGAGTTGAACAGGGACGTAGATGTCATAGGTTTCTTCGCCATTCTCCCTGTTAATTTGGGAGTAGCTGCGCCCGGCCAGCACCGCTTCCCTCAAATCGGTATCGTCCAAGTGAAGGCCTACATGATCCGGGGTGCTGCTGGCTAAAACAGTGAAATCCGGACCCAAAAAGCAGACGTGGTCCACCAGATGAAAACTGCCAATTTCGCCCACAATCCTCTGCAGCTCAAAGGAGGACAGAAAGCCCTGAACGAGATCGGCATCAATGCCCAACTGGACAAAGCGTCCATCATCGAGGCGCACATAGGCGTACTTGTAGTAGCGGTCGGATTCGCTGTCGCGGCGGATGTCTTCTACCAAGGAATGGGCACCGCTGATCATGAAATTATGTACGGGATGACCCGGCTCGGCCGCCCAACCCAGGTAGGCGGGAGTAGTCGAGTACTCAATGACGCCTTGGGGATTGTAAAGGTAGATTTCATCCACGGATAAAGAGTTGGCCAGGGCCTGGAGGGCCGCATCGTCCATCTGGTCGGAAAAGAGGGCTGTGGTCGCGGTGGCGGTGATCAGCCTGTCCTCCAAGAGCTCATTGATGGCACTATACGCTTCCCTGCTCTTTACCAGGCTGTGGGAGTAGATGCTGGCGTAGTTGAGGCTCTCCTCCTCCAGCCTGCCCAGGAAGAGGGTGCGCACGTAGTTGACCAAGAAATAATTCAGAGCAGAAAAGACAAGCGCAATCAGGACAATGGCGACCACATACGGC
>FIZK01000002.1 GCA_900018335.1 uncultured Clostridia bacterium
CCCACGGGACAGACTGCCGCACACTGACCGCAGTTGGCGCAGTTGATCTCCGCCAAGGGCAGGTCAAAGGCAGTGGTGACAATGGAAGTAAAGCCGCGGCCGGCAAACGCCAGGGCGGAGACACCCTGAATCTCCTCGCACACCCGCACGCAGCGGCCGCAGAGGATGCATTTGTTGAGTTCTCTCCTTAAGGCTGGGCCGACCTCTTCCATGGGAAGATCGCGCCTCTCTCCGCGCAGCCTCTCCACATCTTCCCTGGTCACGCCCACTTTGTAGGTGATTTCCTGCAGCTCACAGCTCCCATTGCGGTAGCAGCTCAGGCAGTCCTGGGGATGGTTGGCCAGCAGCAGCTCCACATTCCTGCGGCGCGCCCGGCGAGCCCGGCTGCTGCGGGTACTGATGACCATGCCCTCCTGGGCCTCAGTTACACAAGAGGCCAGCAGCCTCTTGGTTCGTACATCTTCCACAACGCACACCCGGCACGAACCGTGCAGGGACAAGTTGGGATGATAGCAGAGGGTGGGGATTTCAATACCCATGGCCCGGGCCGCATCCAGGATGGTTGTTCCCTGATCCACTTCAACTGTGTGTTCGTCTATGGTTAAGGTGATCTTGCTCATGGCAGTACTCCTTTCTCCGGCCTAAGCGCCCTGGGCAATGGCGTGAACCGGGCATTTTTCAGCACAGGCGCCGCAGGAAATGCAGGTATCCCCGTCAATGCGGTGCGGTTTGCGCCTCTCGCCGCTCACGGCCCCCACAGGGCAGAGCCTGGCGCAGAGCCCGCAGCCAATGCAGGACTCGGTATCGATTTCATAGGGTGCGCTCATCCCAGCACACACGTCGGCGGGGCAGCGCTTGTCCCTAATGTGCGCTTCGTATTCATCCCGGAAGTAGCGCAGGGTGCTCAAGACCGGGTTGGGCGCTGATCCGCCAAGCTGGCAGAGGGAGGTATCAATGATGTGCTGCCCCAGCTCCTCCAGGAGCTCCAAATCGCCTTCACGCCCCTGAGCCGAGCAGATCCTGTCCAAGATTTCCAGCATACGCTTAGTTCCTTCCCGGCACGGAGTGCATTTGCCACAGGACTCCTGCTGGGTAAACCTGAGGAAGAAGCGGGCCACATCCACCATACAGGTGCTCTGATCCATAACCACCATACCGCCTGAACCCATCATGGCCCCTACTTCCTGCAGGGACTCGTAGTCAATGGGCAGATCGAGAAGTTCCGCAGGGATGCAGCCCCCCGAAGGGCCGCCGATCTGCACTGCTTTGAGTTCGGCGCCCGACGGCAGGCCGCCGCCAATTTCATAGATCACTTCTTTCAGGGACATACCCATGGGGACTTCCACCAGCCCGGTATTGGCAATTTTGCCGGTGAGGGCGAACACCTTCGTTCCTGTGCTCCCCTCTGTACCGATGCTGCGGAACTGTTCCGCACCGCCCCGGATGACCTCAGCCACGTTGGCGAAGGTTTCCACGTTGTTGATGTTGGTGGGTTTTCCCCACAAACCCGATACGGAGGGGAAGGGAGGCTTGGGCCTGGGCATGCCCCGCTTACCTTCAATGGAGGCCATGAGGGCAGTCTCTTCGCCGCACACGAAGGCTCCGGCGCCTTTTTTGATGTGCAGGTCGAAGCTGAAGCCGCTGCCGCAGATGTCCGTACCCAAAAATCCCCGCTCCCTGGCCTGCTTGAGGGCCATCTCCAGGCGCTTAATGGCCAGGGGATACTCCGCCCGGATGTAGATATAGCCTTCATCGGCTCCGATGGCGTAGCCGCCGATAATCATGCCTTCGATCACCCGGTGGGGATCACCCTCTAGAATACTGCGATCCATGAATGCTCCGGGATCGCCTTCGTCCGCGTTGCAGATGATGTATTTCTTATCGCTGGGCGTACGGCGCGTCAGCTCCCATTTCAGCCCGGTGGGAAACCCTGCACCGCCCCGCCCACGCAGGCCCGCCAGCTTAACCTCGGCGATCACCTCTTCAGGCGTCATCTCGGTGAGGGCTTTGGTGCAGGCTGTGTAACCGCCGGCGGCGATGTACTCGTCGATGCTCTCGGGATCGATGTGGCCGCAGTTGGCCAGGGCGATTCTGTGCTGTTTCCTGTAGAAATCCAGCTCGTCGTAGCGGGGTACGTTCTCCACCTCAAGCTTGCCCTCTGCAAACTGGGCTATGGCCAGATCTTCCACCACCCTGCCGCCCATCACGTGGCTGGCAATGATGCGAGGCACATCCTTCACGGCCACATTGCCGTAGGTGATGCGGGGCCCGCCAGGAAGCTGTACGTCAAGGAGCGGTTCATTCTGGCACATGCCAATACACCCAGTCTGGGTCACCAAAACATCGAGGCGGCGGCTTTCCACTTCCTGCATAATGGCCTGCAGGATCTTCCTAGCCCCGGCCGCGATCCCGCACGTGCCCATACCCACAATGATCCTGGGTTTGCCGGTGCCGTCCGTCGCCGGCTGAGGGCCGGACCCTTTCAGCTCGTTCAGTCTCACGGCTGTCATACGGCGGCCACCTCCGTTTCTGCTGGTCTTCTGTAACTGCTCAAAATGGCCTGCACATCTTGGGGGCCTATACGGCCGTGGACGTCATCGTTGATCATGATCACGGGAGCTAGCCCACAGGCACCGATGCAGGCCACCGTTTCCAGTGTAAACTCCAGATCTGGCGTGGTCTCGCCGCTTTTGATCCCCAGCTCCTTTTGAAGGGCCTCCAGCACCTCGCCGCCTCCCCTCACGTGGCAGGCCGTCCCGGTACAGACCTTAATCACGTTTCTTCCCCTGGGCTGGAGATGAAACTGGGAGTAAAAGGTGGCAACGCCGTACACCTTGCTGAAGGAAATGTTAAGACACCGGGCCACTTCCCTCAAAACTTCCGCGGGCAGGTAGCCATATGCCTCCTGAACATCTTGGAGGATCGGCACCAAATAACGCTCTTCCCTGGCATAGTTGCTCAGAATCTGCTCCAAGGGCTCAAGATACTTCTGCAAACCCTGTTCATGACCACACATGCAAGCCATTATCCCCACTCCTTCGAATCTTTTTGCCTATAAACATAGAAATGTGTCTATCAAGCGCAGTAAGCGAGGCCTTTGTACACAGCAGTACGCCAAGCTGATGGGCAATCCTGCTCCTCTTTCTGCGGCCGGAGTTACCTTTTGAGTTACCATTTTCGCTGGCCCCTGCCCTCCACATTCCCCCTTACCCAAATCGCAATAATCTCACAACAATTGCTTCCCCAACTACCGCAAAAAGCGAGGTACGCCCTCTGTCCCCCGGTTGATTTCGTTATTTTTTTCACGAACATCTTCATTATAAAGAGCCGTCGACAGGGTGTCAACGGCTCTCTCGTCAAATGTTTGGGGGATCTATGTGAAGCTTCTATTAGGTCCCAGCAAGGCCCGTCTGCAGGCAGTAAAGACCCCGGCGAGCCAAGCCCGCACGGGGTGAATAGTTCGGTATCAGTCGTGCACTTCGCCCCTTGTTCTCCACACTTCCAAAATGGTGGACACAAGGGTTTCAACTTCTGCAATGGCTTCTTTCACCTGGATTGCTGCTTCACTGGACCGATCTGAAAGTTGCCCGACCTCTTCCGCCACCACCTCAAAGCCGCGCCCCAAATCCCCCAGGCGGGCCGCTTCAATGGTGGCGTTGATGGAGACCATCTTGGTCTGGCGGGCGATGTAGGTGATGGAGTTCACCAACTGTCCGATCTTCTCCGGAATCTGGCCCAGATCGGCGATCATCTCCTCCACCATCTTCTCCTGTTCCTGGATCCTGGCCGCTGCCTCCAGGTTTTCCCTTTCCAGCTGCTTCTCCAAGGTAATATCCTGGCCAAAACCCACCAGGCCTACAACCTGGCCTTCTTCATCGCGGATGGGCAGCTTGGAGGTGCGCAGCCACCTTTCCTTGCCCGTTTCCTTTTCCACCAAGAGTTCCTCCCGATCGATCACCGCTTTGCCCTGCTTCAAAACGGCCAGATCATCGCGCCAAAACTGCTCGGCGATATGGCGAGGGAACAACTCAAAGTCAGTCTTGCCCAAAACCTTCGCTTCCTCCGTGTAGCCCTGGTTCTCCAGGTCCACGCGGTTCGTCACGATTTTCCTGCCCTCAGTGTCCTTGGCGTAAACGGCGATGTTTAGGTTGTCCTTGATGGCATACAGCAGCCGCTTTTCCCAAGCCAGCTGTTCTTCGAGCTCACGGATACGCTCCTTGGCGGTCTCCAAGTCAAGATGGTCCAGGTCAAGAAGTTGCTTGCTCATCCCCATTTCTCCCTTATCGCAATTTTGCCGCTGTTCTAAGCATGTCCTAGTTTGTTATCTTCTGCTCAAAGTGATAATCTCCTCTTAACACTTGGGATTTTTGAGGTTTAAAAGGAAAACGGCCCGCCCGCAGGCGCGCCTTCAGTGCTAAACTTTGAGCACCAGGAAGCTCAGATCGTCGGCCTGAACGCTGCAGTGCCGCAGCACGCTGTGAATCAGCCCGTCGCAGATCCCTTCGGCGCTGTACTCTTTGTACCTGAGCAGAGCCTTGGAGATCCCTGCCAGGCCGAAGCTGCTGTTCTGCCCATCCCTGGCCTCTTTCAGACCGTCGGTATAGATCACCAGAATATCCCCCTGATCGAGCTGCACACTTCTTTGAGCATATTCAGAATCCCCGAGGCCGCCCAGGGCCACGCCCTTGCCGGGCAGAAAGGCCGTCTGCCCCGTCTCCCGCTTGAACAGGACGGGCGGATTATGCCCGGCATTGGCGTAATCCAAACGCCTGCTCGCGGGATCAAACACGGCGTAAAACTGGGTGACAAAGGTATTCACATCGGCGATCTCGGAGATGAAGTGGTTGTTCAGTTCGTGGAGTACGGTGCTGGGAGTTGTGGTTACATTGGTGATCAGCCGGAAGATGGTGCGGGCCATGAGCATGACGAAGGCCGCGGGCACGCCGCTGCCCATGGCATCGGCCACCGTGAGCCCTAGGGTGCCGTTGGGGAAGCGCAGCACATCCAGATAGTCCCCGCCCAGCTCATGGACGGGCAGGGCCCTGTACGCCAGGGACGACACTTCCTGCAGCGATTCAATTCTGGGCATGAGCTGCCGCTGCAGAAACTGCGCGGCCTGCAGTTCATGGCTTACCCGTTGAACCTGGAAGAGGTCACTGGAGAGCACAAGATCCAACAGGGTGCACAGCCTTTCCGCCAGTTCGCTGAGGGTATGGGCTTCCTCGTCTGTAAAGGGCTCTAAAGCCCAAAAGACCAGGTAGAACTGGGCCTTCCGCCCCCGGAGGGGCAGTGCACAAAAGGAGAGGCGCCGCCTGCCTTTAAGCGTAACGGTGGCTCTGATCAACTCCTCTTCTGCCTGAACCCGCCTCGCCGCGGCGTAGTCTTCCTGGGGCAGATCTCCCTGCTTCAAGTTCTGCTCATAGACCATGCGGGACAGGGCTCCGGGAACCCTGGGGTGCTCGGACCAGATGGACACAGCCACTGCCTCCAAGCCGCTCAGCAGCTCTCGCCCCAGGACCTCAAAGGGGGCGTGCTCGGCACTAAGACAGGACTCATAGAGCTTGTGGACCAGGTCCTCGCGATACACTGCGGTCCTCATACTTCCCACGCCTCGCTTTCGAGGATCTTCATCACGAAATGGGCGGGATGTGCCCTGAGGTCCAGCTCATAGAAGGGGTCAAGGGGTCCGAAAGCATTGCGGGTCACCATGACCACGGGCCTGGTGGGAAACCCCCTGTTAGCCCGGACCACGATGCCGCGCTCGCCCGTGTTCAGCTCCACTGGAGTCCCCACGGGATAGAAGGAAACGCAGTTTAAAAAGGCGCGCACAGTATCCGGTTCAAAGGCACTGCCGCTGCCTTCCATCAAAAACTCGATCACTTCTTCCAGGGGGTGCCTGGAGTTGGCAGACATATTATCAAAGACATTTGTTACCTGCAGGATGCGCGCCTCTTCAGCGATTTCCTCTCCGGCAAGCCCCTGGGGAAAGCCGCCGCCGTCCCAGCGCTCATGGTGCTGGAAAACGGCATCCGCAATCCTGCGCCCTACTCGATTGTGCTCCCGCAGGATCCTGCGCCCTATAACTAAATGCAGCGTCGCATCTTCATCCACAATCTTGCCGATGTCATGGAGCAGTGCCGCCGCCGCCAGATCTTTGAGGCGCTTTTCGCTGTACTTAAGTTCAATGCCTACGATTACTGACAGGATGGCCACATTCACGCTGTGATGGAACAGTTCCTCGTCGTAGGACCGAATGTCAACCAGATTGACCATGACATCGTCGTGCAGGAGCAGTTCATCGATGATGCCGATCAACACCTGCTGCACCTGCTCCATCTCTAGTTCCGCGCCGCGCTTAACCTCGCCTAGGATCCGCTTGGTCTCCCGGAGAGCCTTGATCCTGGTCTGATCGCTGATCACGTCGTGGGCGGTAACACCGCTGCCGGTGGCAATATACACCACTTCGATGAAATGGTCCCGGAGGTGTTGGATATAACGCTCGGTAAGCGCAACACCCTGGCGCAGCAAGATCTGGCCGTTACTGCCAAGTATAGTTTTGCCCACAACCATGCCCGGCTTCAACCGCTGGACAGCAACTAAGCGCATGGCCTTCCTCCTTTCCGCGCCGTTCCCTGTTCAGTGGGGAGGCCAAATGGGTGCGCAGCACCAAAGCTGTCCCCTCTGCTGACGTGCAGATTTCCATCTGCTGGGTATAACGGAGCATAACGGTAAATCCTGCCCCCAGGCTCGATGTCTCGGAGTAGCCGCTGACAAAGACCATGGCCGGCAGTTTGGCCAGATCCATGCCGCTGCCGCAATCCTCCACATGAAATCTGGGCCCGGTGGATTCCAGGTACACCAGCACCCTGCCTCCTGGCGTATGCTTGACCACATTGGTCACCGCCTCAGACAGGGCGGTGAGGATGGGGCTGCGCACTTCCTTCCAGTGGGGGATGAAATCGGCGAAGAATTCATCCACGGTCTGGCGGACGCGTGGAATGTCATCTTTCTGCTCAACGTCTATGATCAAGAGGGGGTCGTCCCCTGCATAGGCAGCCCTATACTCCGCGGGCGAAATGAGGCGCACGCGGCCGTGGGTGATCTTGGGAAGGATCTCCCTGTAAACGGCCAACAACTCGCGATACTCGGCCCGCTCTGTCCGTCCCTTCTGCACCCAGCAGCCCAGGCGGTAGCAGAGATAACCCAGCACCGCCGCGAGGGGATAGACCCAGTATGTGCTGGGAAAATTCATGAGCCCAGGATCTCCCGGACGCCAATGAGTCCCAGGATTTCCTCGATCTCCCTGTTGTCATTCTCGATCAGAACCCTGCCGTTTTTGCGGCTCAGGATCCTGTGATAGCCAATCAGCTGGCCGATTCCGGTGGAATCGATGATGTCCAAGCCGCTCAGGGAAACGGTCAAGTTGTGTATGCGGTCCAGGTCCAGCTCTTCCACGGTCCTTTGCAGAGAGTGGCCCGTGCCCATGTCCAGCGAGCCTTCCAGCTTGATAACCACATCGGGCACTCCTTTTACCACGGTTACTTTCAGCATACTGCTCCTCCTTGCTGATATTTCCTGCTGGCCAACCTTCCCTCCCGAAGGTAAAACAGCCTGTTACAGCACTCCTCCTCAATGACGGTTTCCACGGGGCCGATTCTCAGTCTTACGCCCGGGTAAAACCGCTCCGCCCCGATCACACCTTGCTCACTCACGAAGAGGGCGGTTTTGCCCATTCCGTGGGAACCCACCGTCTCAGCAAAGATACCCGAGGAGGCGGCGTAAACTCCGCTGCGGCATGCCCCGCTCATCCTCAAGGCATCCCCGGCCACCACATCGCAGTCATAGGCCAAAGGGCCCGTTATGGTGATGCTGCCGGTGGCCTCCAGTTTAGCATTTTGGCAGTAATGGACTGCCACATCAGCTGCCATATCCAGAGCCTGCTCCAGTTCCGCGGCGAAGGCCTTAAGGTGGATTTTCTCCCGTGCCACTTCCTCGATGCTGTTAAACTCCAGGGGCGCTGCCCCCAAAAAGCGCAGGGCTGTCGTCTTAATCCCGCCCATAGTCCTGGCCAGCCCATCTTCACTGGAGTCTAGATCTTCTCCCGCGAGCAGCTCAACCAGCCGGGCGAACTTCTTGGGAACCTGGGCCAGGCGGGCTTCCAGGATCAGTTTTACTAGGTACCCGTCGCCGCGCAGACTCAGGTCCCGCACGGAAAGCTTAGGATGTTCCTTGAGCTGGCGGAAGATGGCCACGAGATATTCCAAATCCCGATCTAAGCTGTGCAGCAGTTTGACGGCCTTGGCCAGTCCAGGCTGCTTGATCCCGGCACTAACAGAGCCTCCGATCAACTTGTCGGCAATGGACACATCTGCCTCGGCTAAGATATGGGCGTGGTAAACACTACCGTGGATGTTCACGGAGCCGCCTGCTTTCACCGTCAAGGACTCCTGTACATCACCAAGGACTACAACATCTCCCTTGAACTCCACATTACCTGTGGACACATCCACATTCTGCCCGATTACGAGCTGGGGGCTGACCTGCAGCACACCCCTTCTGAGAATGGGGCGCCCCGTCACTTCGGCAACCGCCATGGTTCCGTTTTTGACCAGTTTCACACCTGAACCCGCGGCCAGGCGCGGCTGCCGAGGAGCGGGGGGAGAAACCTCTTCCCCGTACACGTTCATTCCGGGTGTGCCGGGAACTGGGTGATGCAGGACGGCCAGGACGTCGCCCGCGTTCACGCTATTGAAGCGTCCCCTGTCTAGAATATCCACACGGTCCCCTTCCGCCGCGTTGGGCACTCTAGTCTTGAGATCGCATACCATTTCAACCCGGCCGTCCACAGGCGGCACGGGTTTCACGCCCCGGGCTACGATTACTTCAACATCTTCCCGCCCCAGGCAGGCCTGGGTTACTTGGGTCGTCTCGATCAGCTCAGGTCTGATACCCTTCTCGGCGAGGCGCGCCAAAACGAGCCGGGGATCAATGGCCTTGGCTGGAACGCTTGCAACCGTTTGCGCTTTGAGGCACAGCCGCTGCTGGTACTCGGCATCGCAGAGCGCATACTTCCTACCCGCAAGGAACCTGGTCTTGAGGATCACTTCCATCTTGTCCCGGGACACAATGATCTCGAAGTCGCTCACGGGAGGCTCTTGTTGGACTTCTATGGAAAGGCCCTCAATGCTCTCTAGAACCGTTGGCCCCGTGAGGAGCTTGTCCCCTAAGCGAATCTTCACCCGGGGCCCCGGAATGATCACCGGCCAGGCGCCCTTGCCCGTCGGTTCTTCCATGCACAGCTGCCCCTGGAGCACGGCGAGACGCCCCTCCCGATCTCCCTGCTGCGTCTCCCCGGCCTCGTCATTAGTGCTTCTTTCTGAATCCTGCCACTGTTCAGATACCGATTCCCACAATAGATCCACTGAAGTCCAACCCCCTGAACACAAAAAAATGCTCCCCAACCAGGCAGCTAGAAAGAGCATCTTAACCGCAACTGGCTGGCATACACAAACGTGCTTAGCCCCTATAGCTTTGCGTCCCATGATTTCTCATGGTTTGCCAAATATCCAGATCGTGATGGCCGGCACAACCAAATTAAGGAAGTTCCTCGCTAATTGTTCTACAGCCTTATTATGATAGTGATAAAGATATGTAATCTGTTGGTAATATCAGGAACGTTTCCCGCAGTAGGGACAGTAGTTGAACGCACTGTGCAGCTGTGCTCCGCAGCTGGAGCAGAAGCGCCCCGCGGGTTGGCGGCAGTCCAAATGCTCAGTACTGATGGACACCGCCTGCCCCTCTTCGATCCTTTGGCCCAACTCTTCATCCAGCCCACACACCCTCTGGCAGCAGCGGGTGCGGATGAAGTAGCGCCTGTTCCATTTCCAGACCGGAATGAAAAAGATGTGGAAGTAGGTGTAGGCCCGGATCACCTCATAACGATCATAGGCACCGCACACGGGACAGGTCACGCCCTGTTCTGTTTTGATGATTTCCTCTTTATCCTGGATCCCAAAAATGCCTATGAAAAACATGGTTCCTCTCCCCTTAAGATCCTATACCAACGCTCCCCCCTGCTCAACTCATTTTACCACAAAAAAAGAGCCCTGCGCAGGATACTGCGCCGCTCACACTAGAAGGGACGGACATGACAGTCAAAGCGCTTTACACGAAACACGTCATGCGTGTTGACACTCTGCCATACCGTCCCTCACCCCTAGCCTGCCCCGGCCGGACCCAGCCTATTCTGCCAAATTCCTCCAACTGTTGACCACCCCCGCATGCTGGCCGCCGCGCTTCAGTATACATTACCAGGAGGCGAAGGCCATGTTTGTGGTGATCGTTCGCAAGCGAGCGCTGTTCTGGGTTCCCATCCTGGTGTTCTTGACCCTGGGAGGGGTGCTGACCATCTTGGCCTGGCTGATTGGGCCTGCCCCGGCGCCCAGGCTGGGCTTGGCTTCAGCATTCCCCCATCTGGCCCGCGGCCTTTTTCCCGGGTATCAGTTTGGAGAAGTGATCCTGGATGAACCCAGCCGGCTCCTGGAAAAGCTAAGCCGCAGCGAACTGGACTACCTCCTGGAACTGGGCAGGCCCACTGAGGGCCTGGTCAGCTGGCCTGTGGGCTATCTGGTGCCGGCAGTGGTGGTGCCCTTCTTTGATTCTAGGCAGATGCTGGATTTGCAGAGCCTGCAGCAGGCCATCCTCTCTACCCCAGAGGAAGTCCTGGTTGCACAGGAACTGGCAGTCCCGGGCTACCCCTGGTGGGATGCGCCCGTGCGCTATCTAGAGTCCGGCGAGATAGCGGAGGAGCTCAGGGAAGGAAGGGGCGGGTTCGGAATCATCCTTCTCCAGGAGCGAAAACCGGCGGTACGGGTTTTGCCCTTGGAGGGAGTGGACCCCCGGGACTGTGCGGCTCATCCTTTGGCCTATCCCTTAACCCGCACCATCTATTTGAGCCAGCGTCCCAAGGGCCTTGCGGGCCAGCTGAGAGACTGGGTGCAGAACCGGCTCCAGAGCCCCGTTAACGCCTTCCGCCTGCTGGCCCTGGGAACTCCCTATGCCCAGCCCTGGGCAGGGGAGATCAGGTTGGTGGCCGTGGGCGATATCATGCTGGATCGGGATGTGAAAAAGGCGGGACTGAGTAACGGCTGGGAGTACATGTTCGCTGAGACCGCCTCCTTTTTGCGCGGGGCTGATGTGAGCTTTGCCAACCTGGAGTCGCCCCTGGGCGATCGGGGCCGTTTCATCAACATGTTCCAGGCCCCGCCTGAAGCTGTGGAGGGCCTGGCCTTTGCGGGCCTGGACGTGGTCTCCCTGGCCAATAACCACGCCCTAGATTACCACCACGAAGGCCTGCTTGAAACCATGCGCCTTTTGCGGGAGTACGGCATCGACTGGGTGGGGGCCGGGCGCAATCTCCAGGAAGCCCGCGCGCCCCTGATCCGGGAGGTGGGCGGAGTGAGCATCGGCTTCTTGGCCTACACGGAGATGTGGTTCGTTTACTCCAGGGAGCCCATCAGCTGGCGGGCCACTGCAGAGGAACCGGGCGTGGCCCCCGCGGAACTGGATCAGATCGTGGAGGATGTGCAGAAGCTGCGGGAGCTGGTGGATGTGGTGGTGGTGAGCATGCATTGGGGGAAGGAGTATGTACACGAGCCCACGCCTGAGCAGATGCGCCTAGCCCGGGCAGCCGCGGACGCCGGCGCCGACTTAATCGTGGGGCATCACCCCCACGTCCTCCAAGGCCTTGAATTTTACAACCAGAGTGTCATTGCCTACAGCCTGGGCAACTTCGTCTTCGACCTGAACCTGCCCAGCACCTGGGAGACCATGCTCTTGGAGTTTACCCTCTCTGAACAGGGAGTGCGCGATTTGGCCATCCTCCCCGCCCGCATCTTCGGGGTCCAACCCCGGATCCTGGACGGCGCGCCAAGGGAGGCAGCCTACCAGCGCATCAGGCAGTATTCCCTGAACCTGCGCTAGAAACCCCTGATCTAGCCCTCGTTGCCTAGTTCCCCCTGCACCCCCGCGGCATATATTAGCAATGCTAGTCACTTGAGAGGAGGTAAACCTCTATGTTTCCCAGCCACCACGGCTTCCCGCGCGTACCCACCCACTGCCCCCCAGGCTTTACAGGCAGGTACACCGTTGTGCAGGGGGATACCATGTTTTTCATAGCTCAGCGTTTTGGGGTTTCCTTGGACGCCCTGATCGCGGCCAATCCCCACATTCCCAATCCCAGCCTTATCTTTCCAGGCGACGTGCTCTGTGTGCCCCCTAAACCTGCCCCGCCGCCGCCCAAGAAGGAAGAATGCCCCTGCCCCGCCACGCTCCGGGACTTCATCAACCGCTTCGTAGAGGTGAAAACCCCGTGCGGTGAAGTATCGGGAACACTGGTGTTCGTCGGTGATAACTCCATTATCCTCCAGGAAGGCAAGGGGGACAATCACATCGTTGTCAGCTGCCGCCAGATCTGTTTCGTGCGTATTCGCCGGCACGGGCCAAGGGAGGTATAGCCATGTTCGGTGAATGCTGCCGCTGTCCAGACGGATTGGTTCCTTTGCTGGACCGCAAGGTAGTCGTGGCCACCAAGTGCGGAGAGATCACGGGCTTCTTCAGGGCAGTGGGTGAAACGTTCCTGGAAGTTGAGGAAACGGATCCCAGGCTGGAACTGACAGTGATCCAGTGCCAGCAGATCTGTCACGTTCGCTCGGCCAGGTCGTAAAGGACAGAATCGAGTAGGTAGCCGCTAGGTGATCAGCCTAGCGGCTTTCCTCTCACAGAACGGTGCGTACGGGCCACGTACACCGCTCCTGAAGAATCTACCGCCGTTCGTAGAACTGCGACACAATCCCGACACTGTACTTC
>FIZK01000003.1:0-26156 GCA_900018335.1 uncultured Clostridia bacterium
GCAGATGGAATCGTTTGGCCCAATCTACCTGCTTATCCCTTGACCACCGCCACCGTCTTCAGCTTGAGGACGGGCTTGACTAAGTCGCGCTGATCGGCCATCACATCCTCGATATCCTTGTAAGCCCTGTAGTACTCCTCCGCGGTATCGCTCCTACGCCGCTTGCCCAGAACCATATCCTTTTTGGCAAAATCGGCCAGCACTTCCTCTACGCTGAACCTGCGCACCGCCTCTTTGCGCCCCATAACCCGGCCAGCGCCGTGACTGGCCGAATGGAACGATTCGGGATTCCCCAGCCCTTCCACGATGAAAGAATAGGAACCCATGGCGCCGGGGATGATCCCGGGCTCTCCGCGCCTGGCGCTGATGGCGCCTTTGCGGTGCACCCAAACGTCCCGGCCGAAGTGGGTTTCTTTGGCGGCATAGTTGTGGTGCGCATTCACTTCCCGCAAAAACTTAAGTTCCTTCACTCCGGCATAGCGCCCCAAGCCATCTGCTACAATCCGTTGTACCCGCTCCATGATGCGCTGGCGGTTGTGCCGGGCAAACTCAAGGGCAAAGGTCATCCAGCCGATGTAACCTTTCCCCTCCCTGCTGCCCACGGGCAGGTAGGCTAGATCGAAATGGCTGGGCACGGGCGATCCCTGGCGCTTGTTGAGATCCTTGGCCACTTGGTTGAAATAGCTGGCCACTTTGTAGCCGAAGTTGCGGGAACCGGTGTGGACCATCAGGCCCAAATACCCGTCCTCGTCCTCCTGAAGCTCAATAAAGTGGTTTCCTCCGCCCAAGGTGCCCAGCTGCATATATGCTTCTTCTTTTTTCGGCAGCTTGGCCTCGCCGTAGCGGTAGAGCCTCTCCACGGGATACTCATCCAAAAAACGGGATTGCTGCCTTTCCTTGTGGTGGTCGAATCCCTGGGGCACAGCGCGCATGATCTGCCCCACCAGATAGCGGGCCAGGGTGCCCCCGGGAGTAGCAACCTCCCGCAGCAGCTCAGCTTTAACGTTGGTGTGGGCAAAGACCATTCCGCAGCCTATATCCACTCCCACCGCGTTGGGGATGATCACATCCTGGGTGGCCAGAACCCCGCCAATGGGCATCCCGTAGCCGGTGTGAGTGTCGGGCATGAGGGCAATATGCTTGAAAGCAAAGGGCAGGTTGGACAGGTTCAAGGCCTGCCGCAGACATTCCTCTTCCAGGTGCTCCCGGCTGGGCAGCCACACTTTGATGGGTACCCGCTGCTCCCCTTTGTTGAAAATCTCAAACATGCTCAACCCCCTCCAGATGGTCTAGATCCGCCAGGGGCAATCCCAGCGTTTCCGCGATCCGAAGGCCTTCTCGCAGGCCCTGGTCTACCAAGCTCGGGCGGTGCGCATCTGAGTTCACCACCACGGAGACCCCGTACTCCGCAGCTAGTTCCCAAAAGGGAAGCCAGGGATAGGCAGTCCTGGAACCCTGGGCAGTTTCAACCACGCGGCTCATGAGGCCGTTGCCGTTGATCTCCAGGGGCAAGTTCAGTTCTTTAGCCGCACTGAGGATATCTCTGGCCGCAGCCGCGGCGTTTTCATCCCATTCCATGTAGGTGAGCCCATACAGGTCTGGATGGGCCACGAAAGCAAAGAGTCCACTCTGCATAGACTTGATCAGGTGTTTGGTATAAGCGGAAAGCCGCTCAGCATCGTATACGTCTAGGTGGCTGCTCAGCCATTCCCCGCCGTGGGGAAAGAAATGGGAGCCGAGTACAAGGTAGTCCAGGGCATACTGCCCCAGCAGCACATCCTGGAAGAAGCCGTGGTATTCAGGAGCCCACTCGCATTCCATGCCTTTGAGAATGACAAGCTCACTGCAGGACCGCTGGGCCTCTTCCATGGCCCGCACATATCCGGGCAGTTCAGCTCTGCTCATACGCATGAACAGCCAGCGGTTGTCGGGGAGAGCCGTATGGTCGGCGAAGCCGAGAACGGAGAGCCCCCTGGCAGCTGCAGCTTGGACGTAATCGTCCACCTCACCTACGGCATGCTTGCAGCGAAAAGTGTGTGTGTGGTAATTCTTCAAATGAACAACCTCCGTGCTTTGACCCTAAGACAAAACAGGCGGGCCGGAGCCGCACCCTTCAGTTCTTACTTTACTATTATAGAAAGCAATTCGCAAGCTTTGGAGCTTGTACCCAGATTATGGTTGAGGTAAAATGGGTGGGAACCCACTCTCAATGGGAGGAGCAGTCATGGCTCAACTTGAAGTTGCCTTGCGGTTCTTAGGTTTTGTACTAATTGCAGCGCTGTTTTCCCGCATCTACTGGCGGGTGGGCTCAAGACTTCTGCGCTGGTACAAAGGCAGATTCCCCAGGTCCATCTTGGCTGTCATTTCGGCCACCCTGGGCATCATCACGCTCTTTGGCCTGTTGTGGTTTTACGTTTACCACGGCTTCGGCTACCAGCCCGATATTTACCGTGTGGGGGACCGTTCATCCAACAAGGTGGCTATTACCTTTGATGATGGGCCAAGCCCTGAGTTTACCCCTGCCATCTTGGATATCCTGCGCGAATATGATGTGCCCGCAACCTTTTTCATGGTGGGCAGCCATGTGGAGAAGTACCCCGAAATCGCGCAGCGGGTGGTGGAAGAGGGGCACACCGTGGGCAGTCACACCTACAATCACTTCAACCTGCCCACTCTGTCCACCGTGCAGCTGCAGAAGGAACTGATGGAAGCTACTGCCGCAATTACTGACATCACAGGCGTCTATCCTTCTTTCGTGCGGCCGCCCAGGGGCATGTACGATGATCGCTTTAGACGCATGGCCAACCTGCTGGGCCAGGAGATTGTACTCTGGTCCATTTCCACCCGCGACTGGCGTTTCGGGGTCACCGCGTCTTATATAGAACGCTTGGTGGAAAGCAGAGTGCGGGGCGGGGATATCATCCTCTTCCACGACAGCGGCGCCCTGCTGAGAAATGAGGGAGGAGACCGCAGGGCAACGGTAATGGCCCTCCCCCAAGTGATCGAGATCATCAGGGCCAAGGGGCTGGAGATCGTTCCCTTGGCGGAACTTCTCCACGGTGTTACTGGAGAAGCTTACCCAGACATCGACCGGCCTGAATGAGGAGGGTTACCATGCGTCTAGCAACCGCATCCCCCGCCCACGCCCGCTCCATCGCGGAGATCTACCGGGAGGCGTTTCCAGAAAGCATCGAGCTCTTCTTTCCCCGTAAGCCCCGGGAAAGGCTCCTGCGCCTGTTGGAGCTCAGCTTCGCTCTGCTCTTTGGCCGCGGTGCAAAGGGCGCCGTGGCCCTGGACGAGGATGGCCGCATGGCCGGTTATCTCCTGTACAGCACCTCCAAGGGACAAGCCCGCGGCAGCCTGCTCCAGGCCGTGTCCCTCCTGGCCAGGATGGCACTGGGGCTAGGGCCGGTGGAGATGCTCAAGCTAATGACCAACCAGCTGCTCATGATGATCACGGTTCGCAAGGCCAAAAAAGTACCCAAACCCCAGGCCGCCATTCTCTCGGTGGCCGTACTCCCTGCATACCAGGGACAGGGTGTGGGTACTCTGCTTTTGGACCATGCCCTCAAGGAGCTGCAGGGCCAGTCCGTGGGACTGAATGTGCGTGCGAACAACGCCGCGGGAAAGCGCCTCTACGCCGCTGCGGGCTTTGAGGAATGCGGCAGCAGGAGGGACCTTGGGGGTAAATGGCTCATCCTGTACCGCCCCCCTGTGAGCTGACGTTCATTCTCCATGCCGCTGCATGCGCGCCAAAAGATGAGCGCGCTTTTTTCTAATCCGCTCCTTAACCTCCGCGGTCTTCTCCAGATCCAGCTCGGCCTCCACCAGGTTCCCGTCTACCAGGCGCACCAGCAGCCAGATCCCTTCCCTGCTCCCGGGCGGAAGCTCTTCCATGGGCACGGTGATTTGCTGCCCTCCCTCGAGCAGAAGCACGGCGAAAGCTCCATCCACAATACGGTCAATGACCGCCCGCTGCTTGCTGTTAATCATCGGTCACTCCCTTAACACAAGCCAACCCCTGGGCTTTGATCTCGGCGAGCCGCCTATCTCCAATGCCGTCAACTCGGGTCCTCAGCTCATCGACGCTGTCAAACGGCCTTACAGCCCTGGCTTCCATGATCTGCTGCGCCCTTTCCGGGCCGATGTGGATGATCATCTGCAGCTGCTCAAAGGAAGCAGTGTTTAAATCGACGCACGCCCACCCAGCAGGGAACTGGCCAGCCTTACTGGCCTCCAGTTCATACGTCCGGCCGTCCGTCCTCACCACAATGCTGCCGAACTGGTCCGTGCCGAACACAGGGATTCCTAAGGCGCGCAGTCTGGTCAGGACCTCAGGATGGGGATGGCCGTATTCATTTTGCCAGCCTGCAGAGTAGACCGCGATTTTCGGTTCCACTGCCAGCAGGAAACCCAAGGAGGACGAAGTGCGGGAACCGTGGTGCCCCAGCTGCAGAACGATCGCCTGGAGGTTAAGGCCCTGCTGCACCATGGCCGCCTCAGTGCTCTTTTCCGCATCGCCAGTGAATAAGAAGGCCACATCTCCATAGACGGCCCGCAGCACAATGCAGGTATCATGCATGTAACTGCTGAGCTCCGTTGGATTCAAGACCTGCAGGTGCAGATCACCGAAACGCCGCTCATACCCGGTGCGGGGCTCGAAGTAGTCTGCGTCGGACTCCAGAACCGCATCCAACAGATCTTCGAAGGTGCCGGTGTAGTGCTCATAGCCGGACATCCACACTTCCCGCACGGCAAAGCCGCGCATCACCTGGGCGGCCTGACCAATGTGATCCGCATGGGGATGGGTGATCACGAATAGATCGATCCTTTCAATGCCCAGCTCAATGAGGTAGTCCAGGACATCTGCTTTGCCCAGATCCCCGGCATCGATGAGAATGGTGAAATCCGGCCCCTGCAGCAGCGCCGCTTCCCCTTGGCCCACATCAATGTAATGGACGTACAATGGTTCCGCAGCCAGGCCGCCCGCGGCAGCGGTGAGCAGCAGCAAAGCCAGCACAACAGCTATCCATCGCTTACGCATTCTGGGACACCCGCTTTCGCCTGCTATTCTCATATTCTTCAGAACTCTCCCCTACTCCTCCCCCTCCGCACAACAGGGCAACACCTGGAAAAAAGCGGATGGCAGATATGTCTGCCAAATACGAGCAGGACCCAGCCGATCCCGTGATAGAGGAGATAGCGACGTCTCTCGCGGAGAAGTGGACGATGGCCATGTTCTTCTTCCTCGTAACCCGAGATGGAATTGAACAGCTGGTCGAATGGGCTATGGAATCCAGCTACTTAGATGGCGTGATGGAAGCGCCCAAGGGAATCTTGGCAAGTTTCTGCGCCAATCAATGGGCGCATGAGTTCTTCTACGCAGTGAAGAGTGCAACGGAGCCCTTCCAGGAAGAACAGAAGTGGTGTGTGCAGCTGAAGGTGCAGGAGTACTATGCTGGCGAGCCCAACATCGAACTGGCTTTCATCCTCGGCTTTACCAAGGTGGGCCAAGAGTGGCTGATTGATCTGTTCCGCCTTGTCTATCACTGAAAAAAGGCCCATGCTGGCATGGGCCCATTTATCTTCCTTTCTGCCCTGTCTTCCCCTTCTGCCCCGCCTAGCGGGCCAATCCGCTGAGGAACTCCCTGATCAGGGGTGCCGCGGCCTGGCCCCCAACGCCCCCTTCCTCCACCAGGAGCGCAAAGGCTATCTTCTCGCCGGAAGGCAGGTCAGTGTGGCCTGCGAACCAGGCATGGGAACCACCTCCCACCACCTCGGCAGTACCCGTCTTGCCGTAGACGGTCATCCCGTCCGCCTGGGCCAGGGTACCTGTGCCCTCCAGCACCACATCCCGCAGCATGGCATTGACAGCCTCAACTGTCTCAGGTTCCAAGATTGGATCGCCTGCTGCCGCCTCCGCCTCCCCCTGGACCAAGTGCACAGGCGGCACGTAGCCTCCGTTAGCAAACACGCTGAAGATCTGGGCCATATGCAGGGGAGTGAGCAGCACCTGATCCTGGCCAATAGCGGACCAGGCCAGGGCTACGCGGCTGCGCCCCGGGGTGCCCGCCTGGCCGCCAGACATGGGCAGTCCCAAGCGGTGGGTTTCGTTTAGTTTGAACCTGCGGAAGTACTCTTCCAGCTTGTCTGCGCCCAGATCCAAACCCACCTGGGCGATGGTGGTATTGATGGAGTTGACCAGGGCCTCGTGGAGGGTGTGTTCCCCAAACACCTGACCCTGATAATTGCGGACAATATTGCCCTGCACCGATAGCTGGCCTCCGTCCGTGAACGTGCTGGACGGGTCGTACAAACCCTCATTCACAGCGGCAGCCACCGTCACCACCTTAAACACCGATCCAGGGGGGTACAGCCCCTGCAGAGCCCGATTGAACATGGGCCGCTGAGGGTCAGAGCTGAGCTCCTGCCAGCGGGGCGCACTGATCCCACCTATGAACTCGTTGGGGTCATAACCCGGCGTGGAGGCCAGGGCTAAGATGGCCCCCGTTTCCGCATTGAGCACCACCAGAGCTCCCGCCCGCTGGCCCAGAACCGCATAGGCCAATTCCTGCAGGGTGCGGTCAATGGTCAGCTCCAGATCGGCCCCTTCCTGCACCCTCAGATCCCTGAGCAGCACGGGCTCGCCGTCCGCGGGCTCCACAAAAAAGCGGTAGCCAGGGCGCCCCCGCAGGAGATCATCCCGGCTGCTCTCCAAACCAGCCCGGCCTGTTATTTCGCCGCTCAAATATTCCCTTTCCGGGTAATCCCGGATCATTTCCGGCGTCACTTCACCCAGATACCCGGTGATGTGCCCGGTGGTGATACCCTCGGGATAGGCTCTGGCCTCGATCCGGCGGAAGAAGATGCCTGGAATGGGCCGCAGTACGGGATCAACTCGCTGGTATTCCTCCTCCGCAACGGTAATCAAGGGCACAAACCAATGGCCCT
Organism: uncultured Clostridia bacterium; assembly: GCA_900018335.1. Taxonomy (GTDB): domain Bacteria; phylum Bacillota; class Limnochordia; order Darwinibacteriales; family Darwinibacteriaceae; genus DTU010. The sequence continues at coordinate 6,952 of FIZK01000003.1, forward strand.
GTACTCCTGGGGCTTCATACTGCCTGCGCACATACTCCGGATCCAAGCCCAACTCTGCCTGGAGCGCGCCCAGCAGCAGTTCGGGATCGGAGATGCGGTCCGGCTGCACCCCCACAGTCACCCGACTGCCCGGCCCAGCCAGGATCTCACCCGAACGGTCCAGGATCCTCCCCCTGCTGGGGTCCATGCGCAGGCGGGAATACCCTGCCTGCAGGCCGTAGTCGTGCAGGGGCAGGTTGTCCTGCCACTTGACCTTCCACTGATCAAAAATGTGCTGCCGCTGCACAATCAGGCTGCTTTCTACGGAAATGGGTTCAAAGTACCTGCTCTCATACTGGAGCCCAAAGGTGAACACCGCTTCTTTGCTGTCACCGGAAAGAAGCCCGAAATCAGTAAGGGTGATCCCAGTAAGCTCATAGGCCTGGCCGAACTCCTGGAAAGCACGGCTGAGATCTTCAGAACTGGGGTGGGCATCGTCGGTGAAGAAGTTTTCTATGTCTGCGAAGTCCTGGGCTGCCACCCGTTCCAAAAAGGCTCTGGCCGGCTCTGCGGGATCGCGCTGCATAAACCACCAGACCACGCCGCCCCCGGCGACGAGAAGTATAACCGCGATGAGCACCAGCGTTCTTTTCATAGCGTCTCCCCTCCAGAATGTTCTCCGCCCTAGGCCTCTAGATCATTCGCAGAGCCCTTCCCATTCCTGGGCTTGGTCCCGCTACTCCCGCCAAAACCTTGGACTCATTACCGCCAGCATGGTGAAGAGCTCCAAACGGCCTAGCAGCATGAGGAAGGACAAAAACAGCTTACTTGCTGAGCTTAAGCCTGCAAAACCAGGCTTGGGGCCCACGGCACCAAGCCCCACGCCAATGTTGCCCAGGGTGGCGGCGACAGCACTCATGGAGCTGAGCAGATCTAAGCCCTCCAGGCTGATCACAAGGGAGCCCAGGGCAAAAACGGCGAAATACAGTAAAAGAAAGCTGACCACCCCCTGCACCACTTCCGCGGGCATTACCCTGCCGTTGATGATCACGGGCTTGGCGGCCTGCGGGTGGAGTACCCTGGAGATCTCCCGCTTCACCACTTTAGCCCACACCACAAGCCGCACCACCTTTACGGACCCCGAGGTGGAGCCGGCACTGGCCCCCACAAACATGAGCAGAAAAAGGACGCCCTTGCTGAAGGAAGGCCAGAGATCAAAATCAGTTGTGGCGTACCCAGTGGTGGTCATGACCGAACTCACGTGGAACCAGGCTTGCTTCACTGTCTCGCCCACGCTTCCGTACACCCTGCCGTAAAGATTGAGGGAAATCCCGAGCACGCTTAGGGCCATGATGGCCAGGTACCAGCGCAGTTCGGTGTTACTGAACACCTGCTTCCAGCGGCCCTTAAACAAATCGTAGTACAACGAGAAGTTGACACCGGCCAGAAGCATGGCCCCTGCCAGAGTAAAGATCAACTGGTTGTTGCCGCTCCAGCCTGCCAGGCTGTCGCTGTGGATACCAAAACCTCCCGTCCCTACGGTGCCAAAGGCAAGTATGAAGCTCTCGAACCAGGAAACGCCCGCCGCCCGCACTGCAGCAAGGATTATGAGAGTGAGCAGTCCATAGATGGTGTAAAGGATCTTACTTGTAGCCGCGATGCGAGGTGTGAACTTATCCGGAGCAGGGCCCGGGCTTTCCGCCTTAAACACTTGAAAACCCACTACTCCTAGGGTGGGCAAAATTGCCAGGGTTAATACGAGAATACCCATGCCCCCCAGCCAGTGGAGTAATGAGCGCCAAAGCAAGATGCCTTTAGGGAGGGACTCAATGTTTCTGAGCGCAGATGCGCCGGTTGTGGTCAACCCAGAAACCGCTTCAAAAAAGGCATCAGCAAAGGATGGAACCGCGCCGGACAGCACCATGGGCAGCGCCGCGAAAAGGGAAACGACAACCCAGCCCAGGGTAACAATGGAGATGGCTTCCCTGGCCTTTAGGCGCTGCGACTTCACGGGGATATTGGAAAGAAACAGACCCAACAGCCCCATTATGCCCATGGAGAGCAGGAAACCCAGCACTGCGCTGCGCTCCCGGCAGTACCAAGACATGCCCAAGGGGATGGTGAGCACTGCCCCCTCAATCAGTAGAAGGTTTCCCAGGACCCTTGCGACCAAACCAAAATTCATGTCCCAGCCCCCTTCGTTTCGGATAAAACAGCTTGTTCACGGCAGGCAGTTGTTTGTGCAGACAAAAGGCGATAACCCGATCCTGCGCCTGGATGATGAAGTCACCCTTGGGGATAAACACCTGCCCCCGGCGGACAATGGAGCCCAAGATTACCCCCTGAGGGATATGGGCTTCCGCCAGCTTCCTGCCGATGATGGGTGCATCGGGAGGGACCACAATTTCCAGAACCTCCGCCTGCCCTCCGAACATGAGGGATAGGGAGGCTATCTGCCCGCCCTGGATAAAACGCACCAATTCACCCGCGGAGATGAGCACCGGATTGACGGCGCGGTCAATGCCCAGCTGCTCGATGATGGGTACGAAGTTGGAGCGGCTCACCTTGGCCACTACCTTGGCCACTCCCTGCTGTTTACCCAGGAGTGCCAGCATGAGGTTCTCCTCGTCATTTCCCGTAAAGGAAACCAGGGCATCCATGTCCGCTAGGTTTTCATCCTGAAGCAGATCCAGGTCCGTCCCGTCTCCGTGAATTACCAGGGCGCTCGGGAGCTGGGCAGCAAGATAGTCGCAGCGATCCTCATCTTGTTCTATGATCTTTACAGTCAAACCGTTGGCCAGCAGACGGCTGGCGAGGTAAAAGGCGGCCTTGCCCCCGCCCAGGATCATCACCCGCTTAGCCACGTGCCGCTGACCAAGGGAAGAATGCCCTCGAATGAGGGCAGTCACGGCCTCGCGGCGTCCGATAAGGTGCAGCACATCATCGTTCTCCACGCGGGTGAGTCCGGAAGGAATGATCACTTCTCCGCTGCGGTAAATGGCTCCCACCAGCATCTCTTCCAAAATCTCCACTTCTGCCAGGGTCCTGCCCACAACTTCAGGCAGAGCCTGGGCCTGCACCTCAAACAAGCCCACTCTGCCCCCGGCAAAGGACTCCAGATGGGAGCTGTAGCCCCGCAGGAGATAGCGGGCCACATCCATGGCCGTATCCAGTTCTGGATTGGTGATAAAGTCTATCTCCAGCCCTTCTTTGAGGAAGTCTATCTGTCCGGCGTAATCGGGATTGCGCACCCTGGCAGCCGCCCGGGGGCAGCCCAGCTTTTTGGCGGTCAGGCAGATGAGCACGTTAGTCTCATCGCTGCTGGTAACCGCGATCACCAGGTCCTTTTTGCTGATACCCTGCTCTTCCAAGAGCTGGAGCTGGGCCCCGTTTCCCGCAACAGGCAGCACATCCAGCCGGTTGGCCGCTCTGGTCAAAGCTTGTTCGTCCACGTCCACCACTGTGATGTTGTGCTCCGGCCCAGCTAAGGTTTCCGCAATTTTGTAACCCAGTTTGCCCATGCCCACGATCAAAATGTCCATGCAAATCACCTCCCCGACCTTACGGCTCGGTTCCAAACTTTTTTCCTTGACATATTCCTAAGTATTATGCTACACTATAAGTGCAGCGTTTTAGCTCATTACAAATGCATAAGCAGCGCTGATATCTCCGAATATCATTTTCCAAATGACAGCGGGGGACCCGATTTTTTGGGGTGAATCCTGGAATTAGGAAGGGCAACTTGGGTGCCCTAACCCGTCAGCTAACCTCGTAGGAGTACTCCAAGCGTGTGGCGACTGAGTGTCGTTCATACGCTTTTTTTGACCGCTGGCTGCGGTTGAGCGCTGCCCGCCGCAGGCTGGCAGCGTCGAGATCTTCCTGGAAGGGGTTGAGACCATGGGTGTGCAGAAGCCGACTAGCATTGAGGAGATCAGACAGCACCTGGAGTCAAATCTAGGCAAGAAGATCTTCATCCGAGCTAACCAGGGACGCCGCCGCTATCTAGAATCCGAGGGAGTGTTGGCTGAGACATATCCCAAGCTGTTTGTTGTACATCTAGACCAATCCAACGCAGTGCGCCGCAGGTCTTACACTTATGCCGACGTCCTAACGGACAACGTACAAATTACCATTGATAGTGAGAGCACTAGTTCCTGCTGACTTGCGGCACAGACGTTTTTCCTCCCTCTCAAAGAGCCAAGGGTATTAACCCTTGGCTTTTTTCTGATCCAGGAGCAGCTCGCCCCGGCCCTCGCGCTGAAAGCGCTCTGCAAACTGGCGCACGAAACGGTCCTTCTCGTCGAAGAACTCCACCGATTCAGGGAAATTGAGCAGGCTGCGCACCCGCTCGATCTGCTTCAGGTACTCGCCGGCATAGAACTCCCAAGAACGCTCCATCCCCAAGCCCGAACGGGCGCAAAACCAGAAGTTGAGCCAGATCTCCATACTCCCATAGTGATCTAAAACATCGGCATCCTGCACCAACTGCACATAAGGAGGATACTCCCTCTGTTTGCGCAGGGTATGACCGGCTACGATCTCTATGATCTGCTCCAACTCCCCGGCCGGGCAATGTTCCTTAAGCATCTCCCGGACGATGAGCGCACCATACTCCCAGTGCGGTTCGATACCTTTGCCCACATCGTGAAACCAGCTGCCCACCAAGATCACCCGATCAAGGCTCTCATCCCTGGGAAAGATCAGCTGCCTCAACTGCAGGGCAATGCTGCCCACGCGCTGCCCGTGATGGTAGATATACCCCGGCTCGCGGCCGGGATGACTGATCCGGCTGCCCATGGACTGCCAAGCCAGCTCTCTAAGCGCATCCAAATCCATGATCCTCTGCTCCTTGCGGATATTATCTCCTTACAATTCTCGTTTCTCCGGCAAATCCCTGTTCGTTGTGAAGTGTCTTGTGACGCTGGCACCAAAGAGCCTCAGGTTCATACTCTAATAAAGCTAGTTTTGGAGGGGAAGTGGTGCCGTGACTCTAGCCGATCTAACCCGCGGTCAGCGCGGTCGGGTAAAGGACCTCAGGGCACACGGGCTGCTGCGGCAGAGACTCCTGGACTTGGGACTGGTCCCCGGCACGCCCATCCAGGTTAAGTTCGTAGGCAGAGGTGGAAGCCCTGCAGCCTATTACCTCCGGGGATCCCTCTTTGCCCTGCGCCGGGAAACAGCCGAGCAAATCCTGGTTGAACTTGAGGGGGCGTCTCTATGAAGGAAAGCTGCCTCGCTGCCCTTGCCGGCAATCCCAATACGGGAAAGAGCACACTGTTCAACGCACTCACCGGACTAAAGCAGCATACGGGGAACTGGCCGGGCAAAACGGTGGAGATGAAAAAGGGAAGTTTTCAGCATCACGGCTGGACCTGTGAAGTTGTGGACCTGCCCGGCACCTACTCCCTCACCCCGGCCTCGCCGGAAGAAGAGGCTGCCCGGGATTTCCTCCGCTCAGGAAACTCGGATGCAGTTGTGGTGGTGGCCGATGCCACCTGCCTGGAGCGGGGCCTGCATCTAGCGCTGCAGGTAATGCAGCTCACGCCCAAAACCATCCTCTGCCTGAACCTCATGGACGAAGCCAAGCGACAAAGGCTGCGGCTGGATGTGGACGAACTGGAAGGGGAGCTGGGCATCCCCGTGGTGCCCACCACCGCCACCAAGGGTGAAGGCCTGGAAGAGCTCAAGGACGCCATCATCAGGGTGGCCCAGGGACAGCTGCAGCCCCGTCCGGTTCCGGTGGGCAGCGACGCGGACGAACCCGCGGCTGCCCTGTACCGCAGGGCAGAGGAAATCGCCGCCCGGGTGGCCCGCGGGTCCCCCGTGCCGCGCCCGAGCCTCACCTCCCGCCTGGATAAGCTGGTCATTTCTCCCGGCTTCGGCATTCCCTTCATGCTCGCCCTCCTCGCCGGGGTGTTGTGGCTCACCCTGGTGGGCGCCGGCTATCCGTCAGAGCTTTTGGCCGCGGCCTTCTCCCGGGGCGAGAGACATCTCTCGCTACTCCTGAACACCGCGGGCTTCCCCCGCTGGCTCCACGACCCCTTGGTGCTGGGCATGTACCGTGGACTGGCCTGGGTAGTGGCTGTGATGCTGCCACCCATGGCCATCTTCTTCCCCCTGTTCACCCTCCTGGAGGACTTTGGGCTCTTGCCCCGCATCGCCTTTAACCTAGATCGCTCCTTCCAGCGTGCCGGCGCCCACGGAAAACAGTCCTTGACCATGGCCATGGGCTTTGGCTGCAACGCGGCGGGTGTGGTGGCCGCCCGGATCATTGATTCACCCAGGGAGCGTCTGGTTGCAGTCTTAACCAACAATTTCGTCCCCTGCAACGGGCGGTTCCCTCTCTTGATGGTAATGGGAGGCGTGGTGGCAGCTGCCGCTCCCGCCCTTGCCGGAGGCTGGGTGCCCTCCCTTGTGGTCATGGGGGCCATGGTGGTCAGCGTCCTGGCCACGCTGCTGGTCTCCAGGCTCCTCACCGCCACTATCCTCCGGGGAGAACCTTCGTTTTTTATCCTGGAGCTGCCGCCCTACCGCCTTCCGCGGGTTGGCACCGTCCTGGTGCGCTCCTTTCTCGACCGCACCCTGGCAGTGCTGTGGCGGGCGGTGGTGGTAGCCGCCCCGGCTGGCCTGCTCACCTGGGTGCTGGCCAACGTAAGCGTGCAGGGAGTTACGCTCCTCAGCCATTTTTCCGCCTGGCTGAATCCCCTGGGCCGGGCCATGGGCTTGGACGGTATGATCCTGCTCGCCTTTACTCTGGGCCTGCCCGCCAATGAGATAGTAATTCCCATCCTGCTCATGGGCTATCTGTCCGCGGATTCCCTCCTGGCAGTGGAGGATCTCGCGGCCATGCGGGCTGTTTTGACCGCTAACGGCTGGACTTGGCTCACTGCCCTCAACTTCATCATCTTTGCCCTTTTCCACTGGCCCTGCGGCACGACCCTGCTCACCATTAGAAGAGAAACGGGAAGCTGCAAATGGACCCTGCTTGCCGCCCTGCTCCCCACTGCTCTGGGCATCTGCCTGTGCATCGTTCTTACGATAATCGTAAAGTTGTGGCCAATGTGATCGAATTCTGACTCCCCCTTTTTCCTCCCCTTCCTGATTTGACGCGTCCAACCATTAAGTATATAATTTGTGAAGGAATCCCAATACCAATGGAGAACTGTTTGGAGGGAAAAATGCCTGGCCTTGTGACCGCCATCACATGCTCTTTCCACGCCCCAAGACGGCCAAGGACGAGCACCTAGTGCTCCAGGCTTTATTTTCAAGATCATTTATAAGGGGGAATTATAGGCTTATGCGCAAGATGACCGTAAATGGGAACTTCGCGGCTGCCCACGTGGCTTACGCCTTCAGTGACGTAGCGGCGATTTATCCCATTACTCCATCATCAGACATGGGCGAGTTCTGCGATGAATGGGCCGCCCATGGTAAGAAGAACATCTTCGGACAGCCTGTACGCGTAGTAGAAATGCAGTCCGAAGCAGGAGCAGCTGGAGCTGTGCACGGCTCGCTGGTTGGCGGGGCGCTGACCTCGACCTTCACCGCTTCCCAAGGGCTTCTGCTCATGATTCCAAACATGTACAAGATCTCCGGCGAGCTCTTGCCGGGAGTGTTCCATGTGTCAGCCCGCTCCGTGGCTGCCCACGCCCTCTCCATTTTCGGCGACCATTCCGACGTGATGGCCGCACGGCAGACCGGCTTTGCAATGCTGGCCTCCGGTTCTGTACAGGAAGTAATGGACCTGGCCTTGGTGGCTCACCTAACTGCCATCAAGAGCCGCGTTCCTTTTGTCCACTTCTTCGACGGTTTTAGGACTTCCCACGAGTATCAGAAGATTGACGTCATTGACTACGAAGACATGGCCAAGCTCGTGGACATGGATGCCATAGCTGCCTTTAGGGCCCGCGCCATGAACCCTGAGCATCCAGAGCTGAGGGGAACCGCTCAGAACCCTGATATCTACTTCCAGGGCCGCGAAGCTGCCAACCCCTACTACCTGGCTGTGCCCCAATACGTAATTGAGGCTATGAACCAGGTGGCCGAGCTCACAGGCCGCTCCTACAAGCCCTTCGACTATGTAGGTGCTGAAGATGCAGAGCACGTAATCGTGTCCATGGGCTCCAGCACTGAGACTATTGAAGAAACGGTGAAATATCTCAACGCACAAGGTGCCAAGCTGGGCTTGGTGAAGGTCCGCCTGTACAGGCCTTTCTCCACTAAGCATTTTGTCGAAGTCCTGCCCGAGTCGGTCAAGCGCATTGCCGTGCTGGACCGCTGCAAGGAACCTGGCTCCCTGGGCGAGCCCCTCTACCTGGATGTCCTGGGCGCCCTCACCGAAGCGGGCCGCACCGACATTGAAGTTGTGGGCGGACGCTACGGGCTGAGCTCCAAGGAGTTCACCCCCTCCATGGTTAAAGCTGTCTTCGACAACCTGGCTCAAAACGAGCCCAAGAACCACTTTACAGTGGGTATTGTCGACGACGTAACCTTTACCTCCCTGCCCATCCGGGACGAGCTGAACATCGCTCCCCAGGATCTGATCAGCTGCAAGTTCTACGGCTTTGGTTCCGACGGTACCGTTGGCGCCAACCAGAACAGCATTAAGATCATCGGTGACCACACCGACATGTATGCGCAGGGCTATTACGAGTACGACTCGAAGAAGTCCGGCGGTTTGACCATTTCCCACCTGCGCTTCGGCAAGAGCCCCATTAAGGCTCCCTATCTGGTCAGCCAGGCTGACTTCATCGCCTGCCACAAGCCTTCCTATGTGAAGATCTATGATCTTTTGGACGGCATTAAGGAAGGCGGCGTGTTCCTGCTCAACTCCCCGTGGACCGTGGAAGAAATGGAGCACGAGCTGCCGGCAAACCTCAGGCGTACCATCGCCCGGAAGAAACTGCGCTTCTACAACATTGACGCGGTGAAAATCGCTGGCGAAATCGGCCTGGGCGGCAGGATCAACACCATTTTGCAGTCTGCGTTCTTCCAGATTGCCAACGTCATCCCGCCTGAAGATGCCGTGAAGTATATCAAAGAAGCCATTTACAACACCTACGGCGACAAGGGCGAGAAGGTCGTGCAGATGAACTACGCCGCTGTGGACAGCGCCGTGGAGCACCTGGTCAAGATCGACTACCCGGCAAGCTGGGCCGAGGCTGAAGATGAAGCGGCAGCGGCCACTGAGTCCGTGCCTGAGTTCGTGGAAAATGTGGTCCGTCCGATCCAGTCCCTCAAGGGCAACGAGCTGCCCGTGAGCGCCTTTACGCCTGATGGTGTAATGCCCACCGGCACCACCGCCTACGAGAAACGGGGCATCGCCATTGATGTGCCCAAGTGGATTCCTGAGAACTGCATCCAGTGCAACCAATGCGCCTTCGTCTGCCCCCATGCGGTAATTCGTCCGTTCCTGGCAACCGATGAAGACCTGGCCGATGCACCTGAGCAGTTCATCACCCTCAAGGCAGTAGGCAAAGACATGGCCGATCTGCAGTATCGCATCCAGATTTCTCCCCTGGACTGCACGGGCTGCGGCAACTGCGCCCAAGTCTGCCCGGCTAAGGAGAAGGCACTGGTCATGGAGCCTCTGGCAGACCATGCGGATGTACAGCATGAGAACTGGACTTTCGCCATGACTCTGCCCAACCGCGGCGCCCATATTCCCGCCAACAACGTGAAGGGAAGCCAGTTCAGGCAGCCGCTCTTCGAGTTCTCGGGAGCCTGCGCCGGCTGCGGCGAGACCGCCTATATCAAGCTGGCCACCCAGCTGTTTGGTGACAGAATGATCATCGCCAACGCGACGGGCTGCTCCTCCATTTATGGCGGCAGCGCACCCACCTGCCCCTACACCAAGAACGAGTTCGGGCAGGGACCAAGCTGGGCCAACTCCCTGTTCGAGGACAACGCCGAGTTTGGTTACGGTATGAACCTGGCCATGGGAGCCCGCAGGAGCCAGCTGGCTGAAATGATGGCTGGACTTCTGGAACAGGACATCCCCGCGGAGCTTAAGGAAGCCTTTAAGCTGTGGATGGACAACATTAACGATCCGGAGGTTACCAAAGAAACGGCAGCCAAGATCACGGAGCTCCTCCCAGCGGCCATTGCGGCTGCCTCGGGCGATTTGAAGGACGTTTTGGAGACCCTCCTGGCCAACGCCGACATCCTGGTGAAGAAGTCTGTCTGGATCATCGGCGGAGACGGCTGGGCCTACGACATCGGTTACGGCGGCTTGGATCATGTACTGGCCTCCGGCGAAGATGTCAACGTACTGGTGCTGGACACCGAAGTGTACTCCAACACCGGCGGTCAAGCGTCCAAGGCAACGCCCACCGGTGCTGTGGCTAAGTTTGCCACCGGCGGCAAGCGCACCCGCAAGAAGGATCTGGGTATGATGGCCATGTCCTACGGCTACGTCTACGTTGCTACCGTGGCCATGGGAGCCAACCGCAACCAGCTGCTCAGAGCCATGATCGAAGCGGAAAGCTACGACGGCCCATCGCTGATCATTGCCTACGCTCCGTGCATCAACCATGGCATCGACATGAGCAAGAGCGTAGAAGAAAGCAAGCAGGCTGTGGAGTGCGGCTACTGGAACCTCTACCGCTACGATCCCAGGAAGGAAGCGGAGGGCCAGAACCCATTCACCCTTGATTCCAAGGAACCTGACTACGACAAGTTCCGCGGCTACCTCAAGAGCCAGGTGCGTTACTCCCGCCTGGTCCGCCAGTTCCCTGAGCAGGCCGAAATCCTGTTCAAGCAGGCGGAGGAAGACGTCCGGCGCCGCTACGAGCTGTACAAGCGCCTGGCGGAAGACAGGTAAGAGCAAGCGAACTGAGTTTGTCGAAAACCCTCGTGTTCACACGAGGGTTTTTTCTTCAGCTTCGCACCAAGTTTGGCTAAGGCTCTGTGGCCGCAATTACGAATGGCCAAGAGACTAGTGGTGATTCTAGCCTGGTGAACCACTGGCAGCCCCCTAACCGGGGCTGCTTTTTTTGCACATTATTTAGTAAGTAACAAAGGATTTATTGAAGAAAGGGAGAATAGTCCAATTTAGAATCTCATGTGCGGAGCAATTCGTAAAAACATCTGAAGGGAAGGACGATATGAGCATCAATGGCTTATGCCGTGTTGAGATCGGTTTGCTGGGCCCCTTTTCCCTGCGGGTTGATGATCGGGAAGTTCAGTCGGAGGCGTGGAAATCAAAAAAGGCCCTCACCTTGCTGAAGTACTTGGCCAGCAGGCATGGGCAGAAGGCCTCCAGTGATGCTCTGATCGAGCTGCTGTGGCCTGACCAGCTGGATGTGTACAGCCAGCGGAACTTACATACTGCCGTTTGGTTCGCCAGGCGCATCCTGCCAGCTCCAAACGGTGCCAAGGGCGAGTCTCCCCTGCGCTACTCCCACGGTTCCTATTGGCTGGAACTGGAGGAAAGCTGTGTCGACACCATCTTGTTTGAGTCCCATGCCCGAAAATCAAGGCAGCTGGAGACCAGCAATCCAGAGATGGCCCTCTTCCACTGCGAGGCTGCCCTCAAGGTCTACCGGGATGATTTCCTCAGCGACGAAGTCTATGAAGACTGGACCATCCCCTACCGGGAGGAGTACCGAGAGGTCTATTTTCAGGTGGTGGTTCGGGCAGCCGAGCTGCTGATCAGACAGCGCGGCGACTTCAACGAAGCGGTTCAGCTCTGCCGCACGACCCTGAAAAGGGACCCGTATAGGGAGGAACTCTACCACGCTGCCCTGAAGGCCTTGATTTCCGGCAGGCGGTTTGTGGAGGCTGTGAATCTGTACAAGCAATATGTGCAGATGCTGCAGGATGAATTCGGTCTGGAACCCAGCCCCGCCATCGTGGATCTGATCAGCAAGATGAAAGAGGGCCTCGATGAGGCAAGCCCCGTTCCCAAGGCCCCGGGGGGCGCCTACGTGTGCAGCCGCACTGTGCTCCGCTCGTTCTTTGAAACGGAGCAGAGGCGCCTGCAGCGCACCGGCAACCACTTTTCCGCCCTGGTGATCGGCAACAGCGAAGCCGGGGAGCAAAAGTTTCTTCAAGTCTTTGCCGTACTTCAAAGCCTGCTGCGGCATTCCGATGTCATCTGCCACTACGCCCCCACCATGATCGTGGTGTTCCTGCCCGCCACCGGCGCTTTTGGAGCCAGGATCGTTTCCGCCAAGATCCAAGAGACTCTGGAACAGAAATTTGGCAGCACCGCCCCCTTCTCCTTCCTCATCCTCAGCAGTGAAGAACTGGATGTCCTGCAGAAAGAGTGGTCAGCCATAGCCAATACGTAAAAGAAGAAAGCCCAGCGCCAATGCCCCCCGGAGAGAGAAAACTCCGGGGGGCGTTTTTTTGAGTGCATTTCGAGTGGAATTGGAGAAATTTTTAAGTAACCTACTTATAATTAAAATCAAACAACATGCCAAGCATGGCAGTGTGGGTAAAGAGCGCTGGGAGGTGAGTTCTTAGCTGGGAGATTCTGCAGCAAGCAGCTGTACAGATTGCGTCGTCAATGTCTATCTCTTTGGAAGCGAGGACCTGCCGATCTTTAACTGGTCACCAATGGATCGGCAGCGAGCTAGGGTGAAACCGGCCAAGGATGATATCCAAAACCAAAGAGGAGGGTTTTTTGTGAAAAAGCTATTTGTATTGACGCTGGTTCTAGTAATGGGATTGAGCTCCTTTGCCTTCGCGGCAGATAACGAGGCATCGGCGGTACAGACGGGTGATGGAAACGCAGCCCACATTACTCAGGAAGGCGACAGCCAGTACGCAGAGATCATACAGACCGGCGATGAAAATCTTGCCGTGGTCACCCAGGCAGGCGGTGGCAACGAAGCCGTTGTGGCCCAGGGCGGAGACTCCCAGGAGGCATTCGTCACTCAGGATGCCGACGATTCCTCAGCACGCAGCATCCAGGCTGGAGAAGACAACCTGCTTGTCGTCACCCAGATCGGTGAAGGACACAGCTCAGGCATCGTACAGAGCGGCGAGTCCAACGTGGCCATAGTGGACCAAGACGGAGACGGTGAAGCAGCCGTCGTGGGGCAGGTTGGCGACAACAACGAGGCCTATGTTGAACAGGACGGACTCAGTGACGAGGCACATATTCAGCAGCGCGGCTCAGGCAACCTAGCTGACATCTCTCAGACGGGCTTTGGGTTCTTGTTCAGGGGCTTCAACGACGCTGATATCTGGCAGGAAGGGGACGACAACTCCGCCTTCATCAGGCAGTTTGACACTGGACTTCTGTTCAGCGGCTTCAATACGGCAGCCATCTCCCAGGTGGGTAGAGGCAATTGGGCAGACATCTCTCAGACCAGCTTGGGCCTGCTTGGCAGAGGCTTCAACAGTGCCGACATCGATCAGGAAGGTGATGAGCACGAAGCTTCCGTCACCCAGCAGGGCCTCGGCAACGAGAGCTTTGTGGTCCAGAGGGTAGCAATGAACCTGGCTGAAATCCTGCAGATGGGGCTGGGCAATACCTCCGGCGTTTATCAGTATTCCGGCTACGCATTGGCCAGTGTTGTTCAGGACGGCAATCTCAACAGTGCCACCGTAACCCAGGGTGATCACCCTGATGCCTCGGGACCAATGAACGCTTGGGTTTCCCAGGATGGGAACAGCAACCTGGCCACGGTGATTCAGAACCGCGGGTTCTCCGCAGCCTGGATTACACAGACAGGACGGGGCAATGAGGCATTCCAGGTGCAGGACAATGAAACGGGTTACGGCCACGCCTGGGGCGAGATCGAGCAGGATGGAAGCGGCAACTATGCCTTCCAGTCTCAGACGGCAGGCGGCGGCCTAGACGCTTACGTTTACCAGAGCGGCCGCGATAACCGCTCCTACCAGACCCAGACCAACAGTTACCAGGCAGGGGTAGTCCCCAGCATCGCCACAACCACCCAGATTGGTGATGCCAATGAAGGCTACATTGTCCAGACCGGGCAGAATGCCCTGGCCACCATTGCCCAAACCGGCAACAACAACCTGGCCACAATCAACCAGTAGGCGCAGTGCAAAGGCGAAGAAGCTTCTTCTTCGCCTTTCCCCCCTTACCATTCTACAACAGGCGCGTTGAAGGAGGTTGATCATGAGCAGCGCAAAACGCATCGTAAAACTGGGAGTTGTGGCTTTGTTCATACTCGGCGTCTTGACCGTGGCGCCTGGCCCCAGCCTGGCTCAGGGTTTACTTGAGGCCTATGTCTACCAGCGGGGCGATGGCAACCAAGGAATAGTTGACCAGAGCGCCGCGGCGAGCTGGGCCCAGATCTACCAAAACGGCAATTACAACGAAGCCTACATCTACCAGGCAGGAGAAGACAATTGGAGTTTGCAGGCACAAACGGGCAGTGCCAACCGCGCCTGGGCGGCATCAACGGGCAGCAGCAACACAGCCACCCAAATCCAGCTGGGCGACGGGAACGCACTGGGAGCATGGCAGTACGGAAACAACAACTTCTTGCTTCAGAATCAGATCGGCAGCGACAATCTCGCCACTGCCTGGATCTTAGGCAGTGACAACTCTGTGATCCAGATGCAAACAGGGCTGGCCCACATCTCAAGGGTAAGCATCACAGGGAACAGCAACAGTGTGAACCATATCCAGTTCGGGTACTCCACCGTTTTGGAAATCACCCACGTTGGTGACAACGCCAGAATCAACACCGTCCGATTTGGTTTTTAGTGAGAAGCCTAAAGATGGGAAGGAGATCAAGATGAGGAAGTTCCCGGGTTTGCTCATTTTTGCGGCAACAGCAGCGCTTTTGCTCACCGCCTCCCTGCTGAGCACCGCTCAAGGAATCGGTACAGTAACCCAGGTCGGACTGGACAACTACGTTTATGTTTATCAAGAAGTGCTCAGTGAAGTGATCATCCTGCAGCTTGGCGACGAGAACGCGGCCACCGTCGAACAGTTTGGTGCAGAACACATCGCCGGCCTGGCCCAGATCGGAGATGACAATGAGCTGGAAATCTGGCAGCTGGGTCAGCGGGATCTGGTGCTGGCTGTGCAAAACGGCGCAGGCAATGAAGGCAGAATCAACCAGATGCACTCCTCCGCTGGAACCTCCACTTACGGAGTGACCGACAACGATGCCTTCTCCTACCAAGCTGGCCTGTACAATATCCTCAACCTGCTGCAGATCGGCGAAGACAATACCGCTTCCATCTACCAAATTGACACCAACAACGAGGTGTTTGTGGTGCAAGAACAGTATCCGCTGGGTATGGGCGGAAACGCAGCCCTCATGGTCCAAGTTGGCATGGGCAATTGGGCTTCCGCTGTTCAGCTGGGCGCCCAGCAGATGACCCGCAGCATCCAGCTTGGCGATGACAACAGCAGCTCCGTTAACCAGAACGGCGGCGCCAACCGTGCCTCCGTAGTGCAGACCGGAGATAGGAATGTCTTTACAGCGACTCAAGGTTAGTTGAAAGGAGAGTCCCAGATGAGAGTAAGCAGTGCCCTAGTGCCTTTACTGCTCTTGGTGCTTGTCTTCAGCGCCAGCCCCGTCCTGGCCCGGGAGTCGGGCCAGGCAGGCGTTGAGCCCCACAGAATGGATCTTTTCGTAGCTTCCCAGCGTCTGCTGGCCGAGGAGCAGAGACCCCCCAAGATGAAGGTGGGTATGGTTTTAACTACCTTAGGGGCGGACAGCGAAGTGAGCATGGGAGTACGCGTTGAGACCAGCCTGGGCCAGCTGGAGCAGGTAAGCGTTGTAACGGAGACCATTTACCTCAAGGCGGAGAACACCTTAGCCGGATTTCTGTCCATCAAGTTCGTACCCCTTCCCCACATGGCGGTGCCCGTCTACATAGGTGCCGGAGCAGGCTATGCCGACGGCTTTCGTTACCAGGCCTTTGTTGGAGTTGACTTGACTAAGAACTTCTTTGCAGAAGCCCGGTACGTCAATGTACCTGGCGGAATCGGCGACCGCGGCTTGTATCTAGCAGCCGGCTTTCAGTTTGTCTTCTAGAGGAGGGAAAAAGCAGTGAAACGAGTAGTCCTTTTAACCTTAGTGGCAGCGCTGCTGCTCGGATTGGGCGCTGAGGCACTGGCCACCTACACCATGAGCTGGGGTTTTCAGATGATCAACAACCCTAACGCTCGGCAGGTTGCCCTGAACATTGCCAACGCGCAGGAGGAGCTGAACAGGGTCGCGGAAGATCAGAGCGGACTGGACCGGTTTAAAGAGAGTCTGGATCGCATGGTCATGAGCAAAGCCATCCGCGACATCGTCTACTACGAACCAGATGGAGAAGCCTTTTATGGATTCATCCCGGTTGACGATGGCTGGATCTACTACGAGTGGGATGAGGTCGGTCAGGCCATGAAGATCTACTACTACGCCAACGGCAGTTGGACGGAGATCTCCATTGATACAGGCAGTCAACCGCAACCTCCCAGCTTTTAACGACCCCCAGGTGTAAAGGAGGGACAGCATGGAATTAATTATGATTGGGATGCTTACGTTGGCGTTGTTGTTTGGAGGCATGGCTGGCAAGACGCCTCCTCCCCCCACCGAAGTTGAGGTGGCCCAGGCCATGGAAGCGGTTTTGGAATCCCCGGAGTCTATACTGCTCTCAGAGGCTAACGTGACCACAGCGAGCCAGCTCTTGGCGGCGCTCCCGGAACCGGCCCAGCCGATTCCCATCGCCATCTATGCCATCACTGACACAACCGGTCAGCTCAAGGCCGATGGCGGAGCCGCATCCACGGTGGTTTCGCAGGGCACTACAGAGATGCTCATCACGGCGCTGCAGAGATCACGCCAGTTTGCCATTTTGGATCGGGTTCGCTTTGCGGACGTCATGAACGAGCAGAACCTGGTAACCAGCAGCAGGGTAGTCCCTGGACAGGGGCCGGTTCCCGGCCAGCTCACTGGTGCCAAGTACATGATCAGCGGTTCTGTCACCGAGTATCAAGTGAGCAAGGAAACAGGCGGGATTGGTCTGGTCATCGCCGGTAAGGGCGGCAGTCAGGAGTATGCCAGGGCACAGGTGGCCCTGGACCTGCGGGTGACCGATTTGACCAGCGGCGAAGTAGTCTGGGCCGAAAGCCTGCGGGGAGAAGTGTTAGGTGAGAAAGTCGGCATTCAGCTCTTCTCCTTTTTAGGGAAGAACATCGTAGAATTTGAGACGGGCCAAGGAAAACAGCAGGTGATCAACTTAGTTGTGAGAACTCTACTGGAAGAAGCCGTTTTCCATTTGGTGCAGTCTCGAGTACTGACCAACTAGCCAATTCCGCGGCATTCCGCAGCCGCACTTAACACAGCTCTCGAAGAGGTAGGGATGGCCGATCCATACTGGCCGCGCCGCCGGAAAGACTAAGGATCCAGGAACACAGCATGAGAGACAGTAGAACTGAGATTTTTCTTTCCCTCAGAAAAAGGTAAACCCATCGTGAGGTGGGGACACAAAGCCACGGGTCTAAGCAATTAGACAGCCGGGTTGCCAAGGAGGACGTTGCGTGAAGCAAAAAGTGATATTGATTGTGTTGGTGTTGCTAATGGCGGGCCTGTTCGGAAGTGCAGACGCACTTGCCCAGCAGCTCGAGCCCATGACACCTATGGATTTGGAGGCTTGGTTCATGGACTTCTTCCAGGTTTCCGAAGATGATATAGAGCCTTTCGAGAACTTGGCCTTCGTGTACCAGGAAGGGAACGACAACAGCGCCGAGCAGGTCCAGCAAGGTGAGGACCTCTGGGCCTATGTCTACCAGAAAGGTGACGGAAACTATGTTCAACAATGGCAGAATGGCTGGGGAAACTGGGCTGGTGCCTATCAAGTGGGCAATCGCAACAGCGCGGTTATTCATCAAGTGGGCACCAACAACTGGGCAGGCACCTACCAAGTGGGCGATGCCAATACAGCCAGAATCGAACAGAGCGGCACCAGCTTCACCGCTCTGGTCACCCAGGTTGGCCATGGCAATTCTGCGGTGATTGTCCAAGGAAGCAAGTAATTTCTTGGTTTAAAACAAACCAAGCCAGCGCGGCAAGTCAAATTGGTGATCCTTACCCACGAGGGGAGGTCAAGATCGCATGATCTTGACCTCTTTTTTCAGGCAAAGACGTGCTGACCGATCTGCAGCTTAACCGGGCGGGTCCACACCCAGCTGGACGCAGGCACCTTCCTAGGGTTCCAGAAGAAGAGGGCTCCATCGGTGGGATCCGCTCCCCCCCAAGCCTCCAGTACGGCCAGGTAGGCCAGGTTATTGGGGGTAAGGTTGATGGAACCATTGGCCACTGGCTCAAATTGTCCCGGCTGGTAGACCGCCTCTGCCACAGTATTGGGAAACTCGGGATGCCTTACCCTATTGAGCAGTACCGCAGCCACGGCAACCTGCCCCTCAAAGGGTTCGCCACGGGCCTCTGCGAAAACCAGCCTGGCCAGGAGCGCCAAGTCCTGCAGGTCCTGGGTGGTGTAGCTTCCCTCAGGCAGGACGAATCCCCCCTCCAGGGAAGGAAGAGTAGCGGAGGGAACGGTCTCGGAAGGCTGCGCCGCAGCTTCAGGGATAATCAGCTCCTGACCGGGGTAGATCAGATCAGTGGTCAGGGCGTTGGCCAGGCGCAGAGCATCGAGGCTTACTCCGTACAGGCGGCTGATGCTCCACAGAGTTTCTCCTGCTTGCACCGTATGAGTTACTGCCATGTCCTTTCCTCCTTTTGCAGTATACTCTGCTAACAGGATATGCGGTGGAGCGGCGCAGGCGACAAGCCTGTGAAGGAAGAACGTCCCGTTTGTCAAAGTATAGACCGTGACCAATTTTAAGGAGGGGAATGCACATGACTACACCGCACAATGCGGCCAAACCAGGAGAGATTGCCAAGACCGTGCTCATGCCCGGCGATCCTCTGCGGGCGAAATTTGTTGCAGAGACCTACCTGGAAGATGTAAAATGTTATAATGAAATCCGGGGCATGTACGGCTTCACAGGCCTTTACAAAGGCAAACCCGTTTCCGTGCAGGGGCACGGCATGGGCATGCCGTCCATCGGGATCTACACCTACGAGCTTTATAACATGTACGATGTGGACAACATCATCCGCATCGGCTCCGCGGGCGGGATCAGCGATGATGTGAAGATCATGGATCTGGTATTCGCCATGGGAGCCTGCACCGATTCCAACTACGCCTATCAGTACAAGCTGCCCGGCACCTATGCACCCATCGCGTCCTGGGATCTCTTGAAGAAAGCGGTGGAGATCGCAGAAGCAAAGGGCCAG
>FIZK01000003.1:26202-32522 GCA_900018335.1 uncultured Clostridia bacterium
CTCACCGTTTCCGATGAAGTGTACACCGGCAAAGAACTGCCCCCGCAGGACCGCCAGGTGAGCTTCACCACCATGATGGAGATCGCTTTGGAGCTGGCCATCAGCCTCTAGTGCTCCTGTTTTCAGCAGCCCAACCCGTTTGGGTTGGGTTGTATTTATATGTAATCCTAACAACAGCGGAGGTTTCCATGAAAAGACCCTTTGTCAGTGCGCAGCGTCTGCGCCAAATCGCAGCAGAATACCCCACCCCCTTTCACCTTTACGACGAACAAGGCATCCGGGACAACGCACGCCGGCTGCACCAAGCCTTTGCCTGGAATCCAGGCTTTAGGGAGTATTTCGCGGTCAAGGCTAACCCCAACCCAGTTCTCCTCAGCATTTTGCAGGAAGAGGGCTGCGGAGTGGACTGCGCCACGGGAACAGAGCTCCTCCTCGCTGAGGCCCTGGGCTTTAGGGGCGAGGAAATCATGTTTTCATCCAATATGACTCCCTTCCAGGATTTCCTGCTGGCCCACAGGCTGGGTGCCATCATCAACCTGGACGATGTTACCGATGTGGAGTTCATAGCTAGCCTCCCCAGCATCCCCAAGAAGATGTGCCTGCGCTACAACCCCGGAGGCAGCTTCGTGGTGAGCAACGGGATCATGGATACCCCGGCGGAGGCCAAATTCGGCATGACGCGTGCGCAGCTCAGCGAGGCGGTGCGCGCCCTGGCAAAGCTGGGCGTAGAGGAGTTCGGGCTGCACGCCTTTCTGGTGAGCAACGCAGCCACCAATGGGTATTACCCGGCCTTGGCCAGGCTGCTGTTCCAGGTGGTGCGGGAACTCCATGAGGAAACAGGCGCCCGCTTCTCCTTGGTGAATTTGTCCGGAGGCCTGGGCATACCCTATCATCCAGACCAAAAACCGGTGGAGATCATGGCCGTGGGTGCGGGCGTGCAAAAGGCGTTCGATGAAATCCTGGTCCCTGCTGGGCTGGGCCATATAGCCGTCGTAACGGAGCTGGGCCGCTTCATGCTCGCCCCCTACGGCCAGCTCATTGCCACAGCCATCCGCCGCAAAGAGACCTATAAAAGCTATATTGGGCTGGACGCCTGCGCCGCTGACCTCATGCGGCCCGCCATCTACAAAGCCTACCACCACATCACCGTGGCGGGCAAAGAAGAACACCCCCATGACCACGTGTACGATGTGGTTGGGGGGCTCTGTGAGAACAACGACAAATTTGCTGTGGACCGCAGGCTCCCCGCCATTGAGCTGGGCGACTTAGTTGTCATCCACGATACGGGAGCCCACGGCCATTCCATGGGCTACAACTATAACGGCAGGCTGCGCTCCGCGGAAGTGCTACTGCGCACCGATGGCAGCACAGAGCTGATCCGCAGGGCAGAAACTCCCGAGGACTACTTCGCGACCATGAAGTTTCCCCAGTCAGCGCGCCTTTAGCCGCTGGCTGAATTCTCTGCGGAACTTGGCCACCTTGGGAGCAATGACCATGCTGCAGTAGCCGCTCTGGGGGTTGCGCCTGAAATAATCCCAGTGATAGTCTTCCGAGGGGTAGAAACGCTCCAAAGGGACGATCTCCGTGACAATGGGGTCATCCCAGAGGGGAGCCATTTCCGCCTTAATCCGCTCTGCACTTTGGCGCTGCTCTTCACTGCTGTAAAAGATCACCGAGCGGTACTGGGTGCCCACGTCCTCCCCCTGGCGGTTGAGGGTGGTGGGATCATGGGTGCTGAAGAAGATGCGCAGCAGATCTTCGTAACTGATGGACTCCGGATCGTAGGTCACCTGCACCACCTCGGCGTGCCCGGTTGTGTCGGTGCACACCTGTTCATAGGTTGGGTTTTCCACATGGCCGCCGCTGTAACCGGGAATCACTTCCAGTACACCGCTCAGCTCGCTGAAGATGGCCTCTACGCACCAAAAGCATCCGCCGCCGAATACGGCTGTTGCTTGACTCATAGGCGAGTTCCCTCCCATTACGTTTAGAAAAGGTGATTGCTTGGACAGTATTTACAGCTACCCCCATTACTATGAAATAGCCTTTTCCTACCGGGACATCCCTGGGGAAGTGGATGTCATGGAACAGGCCATGGCTAAGTACTCCAAAATACCGGTGAAAACCGTGCTGGAGCTGGCCTGTGGCAACGGCCCCCACATGCTGGAATTCATGGATCGGGGCTACGAATACTGGGGACTGGACCTCAACCCCACCATGATCGAGTTCGCCCGGGAGAAGGCAGCAAGCAAAAACCACACTGCCAAGTTCTACCTGGCCGACCTGGCCGATTTCCGTCTGGATGAGCCCGCGGACTTCCTTTATATCATGATGGGTTCCCTGTACGTGCGGAACACAGAAGAGCTGCTCAGCCACTTTTCCTGCGCCGAGGCGGGTCTCAAGCCCGGCGGCCTTTATTTCCTCGACTGGTGCGTGGACTTTGAGCCCCTGGCCAACAACTTGGACAGCTGGGTTATGCGCAGACAGGGCATTACGGTGAACACCCGCTACAGCACCCGCCTGCACAATGCTCCCGAGCAGCTCTACGAGGAGAGCATCCTCTTCACCATCAAGGAGAAGGGACAGGAGCGCACCCTACTCCACCAGGGGTTGCGGAGGGCCATTTTCCCCCAGGAGTTCATCTTGGCCGCAACGAAACTGCACAAGTTTGAGTTCATAGGCTGGTGGAACGACTGGGATCTCAAGGTACCTTTAGGAGAAGGGCGGGGCGAAATCGTCCGCCCCATCACCGTGCTCAGGCGCCTGTAACTACCTGCAGAGCTTGTAGATGGCCAGAACATCCTCCTGGCCTAGGGGCAGGAAGTTCCCCAGCTTGTGGGTATCGTTGGCCGTGGCCTTGGCCGCCATCTCCTCCAGGCGATCGTCCGGGATGCCGGCGTGCTCAAGCCGCGTGGGCAGGCCTATTCTGCTGAAGAACTCCTCGAGGCGCCGAATCCCTTCCAGGATGGTCCGCTCGGGGTTGAAGAAATCCTGCTCAACCGCGAACACCCGTACCGCGAACTGCACGAAGCGCTCGGGATTGTGCTTGTAGACATACTTCATCCAAGCGGGGAAGACGATGGCCAAACCTGCACCGTGGGCGATGTCATAAATGGCGCTCAGCTCATGCTCGATGTCGTGGGAAGCCCAGTCACCGAGCCTGCCGTTGCCTAAAAGGTCATTGTGGGCAAAGGTGCCGGCCCACATGATGTTGGCCCTGGCGCCGTAGTTCTCAGGTTCGGCGATGGCTCGGGGCGCCTCTTGGATGATTGCCCTAAGCGACGCTTCGCAGAGGTGGTCGCTGAAGCTCACCTCAGGCTCGTTGGTGAAGTAGCGCTCCATAATGTGGGCCATCATGTCCGCCACGCCGCAGGCGGTCTGATAGGGCGGCAGGCTGTAGGTGAGCTCTGGATTGAGCAGGGCAAACCTGGGGCGCAGGACTGCGCCTGTGTAACCCCGCTTCAGCCAGCCGTCCTCATTGGTAATGACCGAGCTGGGGCTGGACTCGCTGCCCGCCGCGGGAATTGTCAACACCACGCCCACGGGCAGACTCTCCTCTGCCTCCGCCTTTCCAGCGTAGAAGTCCCAGACATCGCCTTCGTAGGGCACGCCCATGGCGATGGCTTTGGCGGAGTCGATCACGCTGCCGCCGCCCACGGCCAGGATCAGATCAACCTGCTCCCTGCGGACCAGGTCAATGCCCTCCCGCACCAAGCTAAGCCGGGGATTGGGCTGCACCCCGCCTAGCTCCACGATTTCCAGCCCAGCCTCACGCAAAGAAGCTTCCACCCTCGCCTTCAAACCTGAGCGCACAATGTGGCCGCCGCCATAATGCAGCAGCACCTTGCGGCCGAACTTAGCGGCTTCCTTGCCGGCCTGTTCCTCCACTCCTCTGCCGAAAACGATCTTCGTGATGTTGAAATATGTGAAATTGCGCATCTGTACTCCTCCTTTAAATCAGGGAATTATCTTTGACGTACTGAACAAGTTCCTGCACATAGCCGAAGGCCACCGCAACCACCGTGTCTGCTCCGCCATAGTACAGGGCTAATCTGCCTGTGCCGCTGTCCACCAAGGCGGCGCAGGGAAAGACCACGTTGGGCACATCGCCTACGCACTCGTAATAGGTCTGGGGCGAGATGATGTAAGGCCTGGTTCGGGCTATCACCTTCCAGGGCTGATCCAGATCGAGCAGGGCAGCTCCTGCGCTGTAGAGAAAGCCGTTGCAGGAGGTGAGCACCCCGTGGTAGATCAAGAGCCAACCTTCGCTGGTCTCGATGGGCACGGGGCCTGCTCCGATCTTGGTGCTCTGCCAGCCCCACGTGGTGCCCATGACGAAGCGGTGCCTGCCCCAGAAGGTCAAATCGGGACTTTCGCTGTAGAAGATGTCACCGAAGGGAGTGTGCCCGTTGTCGCTGGGCCGGGAAAGCATGGCGTAGTTCCCGTTGATCCTGCGGGGAAAGAGCACGCCGTTGCGGTTGAAAGGCAGAAAAGCATTCTCCAACTGATAGAACCGCTCAAAATCATGTGTGTAAGCTGCTCCGATGGTTGGTCCGTGGTACCAGTTGCACCAGGTCACGTAGTAGCGGTCTTCGATCCAGACAACCCGGGGGTCATAGCCGTAGATGAACCTTCCGATCTCCTCGTCCTCGCAGATGAAGGCAATGGGCTCATGGTCCAGTTCCCAGTTGAGGGCATCTTGGCTCCGCCCGGCGTGGAGGCACATTTCCCGGGCTTTGTTATCCACCCGGAACACGCCGCGGAACTCCCCTTGGTAGGGCACCACCGCACTGTTGAAAATACTGTTGGAACAAGGAATGAGATCCCTAGGTATAATCGGGTTCTGCGAGTAGCGCCACAGCACATCCGAACTGCCCGGGGGCCTATCTTCCCAGGGAATATTGGGAAGCTCGGGCCCGACAATCTTCAGGGTCATACTTATCCACTCCTTTCCATCCTGCTCCCTTCTTTCCCTATTCTGGTTAACCCGCGGCTATCCTGCTCCCCAATCTGTGCAAAAAATCACTTAAAGGCCCATGGGGAGGAATTCCAGGGGGCATGCAGAATAAGCCCGGAAAGGAGTGAGGAGCGGATATGTGGAAAGAGCATTACCGGATCGGTTCGGAACTCATCGATTCCCAGCACCAGGAGCTTTTCGACAGGGTCGGCAGCTTTATCCGGGCTGTGCAGGAAGATGGGGCCTGGGAGGAACGCTTGGAACAAGTCCAGGCCACGCTGGAGTTCATGAAAGAGTATGTGGTGATCCATTTCCGCGATGAAGAAGCACTGCAGAAGGAGATCGGCTATCCCGGACTGGAAAAGCATGCCGCCGTCCACGACGCCTTTAGGGCGGAAATCCGGGCCTTCGCCCAGCGGGTTGAACAGGAAGGTTTTGACGAGGAGAAGGTGCAGGAGTTCGCGGCCAGGGTGATGACCTGGCTGATCATGCATGTGGGTAAAGAAGACCAGAGAATTGGTGCGTTCATACGGTCGCAAGGAGGGCAGCAATGAAAGTTGAATACATAAATCCGTTCTACAAAGCCACCATTGATGTGTTCAGGATCATGCTGAACCTCGATGTAAAGAGGGGTGCGCTCAGGGCTGTGGAAGAGCTGGAGCCCGTGAGCGAAGCCAATGTGGTGATCGGAGTCACGGGCGACCTCAGGGGTTCGCTGCTCTACAGCTTCCCGAAGGAAATGGCCCTGGAGATGGTGACCATCATGGCGGGTATGGCCATGAACAAACTGGATGCCTTCGTTAGCTCAGCACTGGGGGAAGTGGCCAACATCATCAGCGGCAATGCCGTTACTCACCTGGCCAGTAGCGGGCTGACCTGCCAGATTTCTCCGCCCCAGGTGTTTGTGGGCAGGAAAGGGTCTCTATCCATGTCCACGGAAAAGGCGGTTGTGGTACCGCTCATAACTGACATCGGCACCCTGGAGGTGACCGTCTCCCTCCACCGCAGCATGGGTTAATAAAGCGCCTTGCTCCAGCCGGAGTAAGGCGCTCTTTTCATTTCGTCTAAAAGGATCCACCTATGCTCACCGCGGCAAACACTGCGGTGCTGCGCCCCACGGCCCCAAACTCAGTTCCTGGAGCCCCGAAGTTGGTGCTCACACCGACGCTGGGCTGCAGCTTGCTTAAGGCAGGCAGGCGCAGAGTGCCGTGGATTAGTCCCGACCCATCGGACAGGTTGGCCTGGACGAAGACACTGGCCGAAAACTTGGAACCCAAGATGCGGTTCCAGTTCACGGCGCCGGCTAGATAATGGCGTCCGCTGCCCACGAGGGCAACTGAGCCCAGCTTCTGGGGGTTGATCA
>FIZK01000004.1 GCA_900018335.1 uncultured Clostridia bacterium
GTTGGGCGGTAGGGTTTCTCTCAACCCATCGGCTCGGTAGACATGCCGGGCACACAAAAAACCGCCCCCAGAAGGGACGGAATCACCGCGGTACCACCCTAGTTAAGACGCAAACCAACGAGCTGCGCCTTCACTTTAGGGGTATAACGGCACCACCGGCTCAGCCTACTAAAAGTTCAGCTGGCAACTCCCGGGTGATCTTCCTGGGCTGTTCATGGCGTCCGTTCGCACCTTCCCGGACTCTCTGCAGCCACTTCCAGCGAGTACTCTCCCGTTCATCGTCTTTCCAATATTATCGACATTATACCCAACCAGGATACAGAAGTCAACACTGTTTGGGCGACACCGCGGCTTCCGGGCTTCATCGATCCTGGAAGTCCGGCTCCCTTCTCTCCACAAAGGCGCGCAGCCCTTCCAGGGCGTCGCGGTGAGTAAAACACTCCCCAAACAGCCCTGCCTCTAGGCTGATGTTGGCCGCGGCGAGCTCCGTCCCCGCCTGGACTGCTCGTTTGGCCAGAGCGAGGATGGGCCCCGATTTGGCGGCCAGCTCCGCGGCAAGGGTCTGAGCTTTGGCCAGGAGCTCTTCAGACTCCACAACTTCCATCACCAGGCCTGCTTCCAGGGCTTCTTGGGCTGTGTAGCGCTTCCCGGTGAGAATCCATTCCTTGGCCCGGGCGGGCCCGATCAACCGCGGCAGCCGCTGCGTACCTCCAAAGCCGGGAATGATGCCCAGGCCGATCTCGGGCTGAGCAAACACTGCCCTGCTGGAGGCTAGACGGAGATCGCAGGCCAAAGCAAGCTCCATCCCCCCGCCCAGGGCATAACCGTTCACCGCGGCCACGAAAATGGCCGGATGTTTTTCCAATTGCAGAAAGACCTCGTTGCCTTTGAGGGAAAAGGCCCGGGCAGAGCCTGGATCCATCTCAGCCATGGCCTTCACGTCGGCACCGGCCGCAAAGGCCCTGCCCTGACCCGTGAGGACCACGGCCTTAACGCCCCGTTCCTGCAAGTGCTCCAGAACAAGCTCCAATTCACTTAAGGCCCGTTCGTCCAAGACGTTCAGCTGTTCAGGGCGGGCCAGCTCCAAGAGGGCTGTCTTCCCGCTCACTTCCAGCTCAAAGCATTCTAGTTGCACGTCTTTCCCCCCGGCTGCTAGTCATAGTTGTAAAAGCCAACACCTGTTTTGCGGCCCAGGCGCCCTGCCCGCACCATTTTGCGCAGGAGAGGCGCGGGACGGTATTTGTCCTCGCCCAACTCAGCATGAAGCGTTTCCATGATGGCCAGACAGATGTCCAAGCCAATGAGATCCGCCAAGGCCAAGGGCCCCATGGGATGGTTGGCGCCTAGGCGCATAGCCGTGTCGATATCCTCCGCGGTAGCTGTCCCCTCTGCCAGGAGGAAGACGGCTTCATTGATCATGGGTAGAAGTAGGCGGTTAACGATGAAACCCGGCGACTCCTCCACCAACACCGGCGTCTTGCCCAGGGACTGCACAAACTCACTGCACTGCTCCAGGCATTCCTGCGATGTAAAGGGCGTGCGCACCAGCTCCACCAGCTGCATCCTGTTTACAGGGTTAAAAAAGTGGATGCCCAAAACCCTCTGTGGTTCACCAGTAACGGCGGCAATGGCTGTGACGCTCAGGGCAGAAGTGTTCGTGCCCAAAATGCATTGGGAAGAGCAGATCTCAGCCAAGGACCTAAAGAGATCTTGCTTAAGTTCCAGGTTCTCTGATACGGCTTCCACCACAATGTCGGCATCCTTCAGCGTTTTGAGATCTGCGGATACGGTGATCCGAGAAAGGCGCTCGTCCCTCTGCTCTGCCTCGAGGTATCCCCTTTCCACTTGCCGGTTGAGTCGTTTCTCTATGCCTGCAAGGCCGGCTTTGGCCCTTTCCGCATCTACATCCAGGAGTATAACCTGCCCCACGGCGGCAGCTACTTCCGCAATTCCACTGCCCATGGTGCCCGCACCAATCACACCTATAGTTAGCATATTGTTCACCTCCCCAGTTTAGCCGCGGCTACAAGCGCTCAACCACAACGGCATAGCCCTGCCCACCGCCAATACACAGCGTAGCCAGACCTTTTTTGGCATCGCGCTGCTCCATGGCGTGCAGCAAAGTCACCAAAATGCGGGCTCCGCTAGCTCCGATGGGGTGACCTAAGGCAATGGCCCCTCCGTTTACATTAACCTTGGCAGGATCTAAGCCCAGCTCCCGCATAACTGCTATGGACTGTACCGCAAAAGCCTCGTTGGCTTCAACTAGATCCAGGTCCTCAACATCGAGGCCGCACCGGCTCAGCGCTTTACGGGTTGCCTCAACCGGGCCCATACCCATAATAGCTGGATCTAAGGCTGAAGAAGCGTAACTGAGCACCCTGGCCATGGGCTTTAGACCCAAACTCTCCGCCTTCTCCCGGGACATGACCAAAAGGGCCGCCGCACCATCGTTGATCCCCGACGCATTCCCTGCTGTAACAGTACCGTCCTGCTTAAAGGCGGGGCGCAGCCTAGCCAGGGATTCGGCAGTGACTCCCTCCCGGGGGTACTCATCACGATCAAAGCTGATGGGATCCCCACGGCGCTGGGGAATGATCACGGGCACGATCTCCGCTTGGAAACGACCCTCAGCCTGGGCTGCTTGGCATTTCTGCTGGCTGGCGGCGGCGAACTCGTCCTGCTCCGCACGGCTGATCTGCCACCGCTCGGCGATGTTCTCGGCGGTAATACCCATATGGGTGTCAGTAAAGGCGCACCATAGACCGTCTTTGATCATGGTATCAACCAGCTGTTCATGACCCATGCGGGCACCCCAGCGCGCCTTGGCAGAGGCATAGGGGGCGGTACTCATGCTTTCCATGCCGCCTACGATGTAGGCATGGCCATCGCCGGCCCTAATGGCCTGAGCAGCCAGGCCCACCGCTTTCAGCCCAGAACCACACACTTTGTTCACGGTAAACGAGGGAACGCCCTCAGGTATACCCGCCTTGATTGAGGCCTGCCGAGCTGGGTTTTGTCCAGCGGCCGCCTGGAGCACGTTGCCCAAAATGACCTCATCGATTTCCTGCGGCGGCAGACCAGTTTCCTCCAGGATCCGCCTAATCACCACCGCAGCCAGATCGGCGGCGGAGAGGTCCTTAAGGGTTCCTCCGAAACTGCCGATGGCCGTGCGCAGGGCCTTGACAATAACCACTTCTCGCATGCTCTTCCTCCTTTGCTTGTCCTAAACACTCTACCTCAAGAGTTGCGGTGGGAGTTCCGACGCCGCCTCTCCAGATCAGCAGGTTCAATGGAGCGGTTCTCCGTAGACTGCAGCAGCCGAGCCACCCCCCGGGATTTTTTGGCCTGCTCCTCCTCGGGCTCCCAACCTTCATCGATATACTGGGGTTCGCTGTAGGTGGCAATCATGCCTTCGTAATTGCGCAGCACTACCTTGGTGGGCGACATGCTGATCAGATACTGGGGCATGACTGGGGTCTTGCCACCTCCGCCGGGAACGTCCACCACGTAGGTGGGCACCGCATAGCCGGAGATATGGCCCCGCAGCGCTTCCATGATCTCCAAGCCCTTGGAAACCTTGGTGCGGAAATGCTCTATGCCCATGGACAGATCGCACTGGTAGATGTAATAGGGCCGCACCCGGATCTTCACCAGCTCCAAGACAAGCCTCTTCATGGTTTCGGGATTGTCGTTTACGCCCCGCAGCAGAACGCTTTGATTGCCTAGAGGAATACCCGCATCCGCCAGCTTCTCGCAAGCCTGCCGTGCGGCCGGAGTGATCTCCTTTGGGTGGTTAAAGTGGGTGTTGAGCCAGATGGGATGGTACTTTTTCAGCATGCTCACGAGATCGTCAGTGATCCTCTGGGGCATGACCACAGGTGTACGGGTGCCAATGCGGATAATCTCCACATGGGGAATCTCCCGGAGGCGCTTGATAATCTCCTCCAGTTTCTGATCGGCCATGAGCAGCGCATCGCCGCCTGAGAGCAGAACATCCCGCACCTCGGGTGTGCGCCTGATATACTCAATGCCCTGCTCGATCAAATCCCAACTTACTCCCGCATCCCTCTGCCCGGCGAAGCGGCGCCTGGTGCAGTGCCGACAGTACATGGAACACTGGTCAGTGATCAAAAACAGCACGCGATCAGGATAGCGGTGGGTTAAACCGGGTACCGGCGAATCCACCTCTTCACTGAGGGGATCATGCAGGTCCGCTTTACTGGAATAGGTTTCCATAATGGTGGGAATGGCTTGCCGGCGAATGGGACAACTGGGATCATCGGGGTCCATCAAGGATGCGTAGTAAGGTGTAATGCCCATGCGGAATACTTCCAACACCTTGGCGATCTGGGACTTCTCCTGCTCAGTCAAGGGTATTATTCTGTTCAAATCCTCCACAGTCTGGATGCGATTGCGGACCTGCCAGCGCCAATCGCACCACTCTGCCTCAGTGCAGCCCCATACCAGCCAGGGCTTTTGCATCAAGCTTTCTTTCTCGACCGCACTCAATGCCAAACCTCCTCATCGACTCAGACTGGCAGTACCATGTCCTTAAGCTCTGGAGCGGCCTCCATGGGAGCTTCGGTCACGACGCGTATCTGGTCCACCGTGTAATCGGGATGCTTCTCCAAGAGCACCAAGCTGCCATGGTCCACCTTAAACACGCCCAATTCGGTCACCACCAAATCCACCTCCCGGGCCGCGGTGAGGGGTAGCCGGCACTGTCTAAGCAGCTTAGGCTTGCCGTCCTTGGTGGTGTGGCTGGTCCCCACGATCACTTTCCTGGCACCCACGACCAAGTCCATGGCTCCACCCATGCCTGGAACCATCTTGCCCGGTATCATCCAACTGGCCAGATTACCCCAGGCATCCACCTCCAGGGCACCCAACACGGTGACATCCACGTGGCCGCCCCGGATGATGGCAAAGGAAAGGGCGCTGTCGAAACAGGCACCGCCAGGCAAAATGGTCACGGGCTGTCCTCCAGCGTTCACCACATCAGGGTCTTCGTCCCCTGGGGCGGGTGCGGGACCCAAGCCTAGAAATCCGTTTTCGGACTGGAAGATGACCTCAATCCCCGGAGGGATGTAGCTGGCAACCATGGTGGGAAGTCCGATGCCCAAGTTCACAACATCACCATCGGATAGCTCCTGAGCAATGCGCTGGGCAATGATGATCCTCTTCTGCTCGTCAGTCATCAGTGCTCACGCTCCTCGTTAAGACATCTACGAAAATACCCGGAGTCATAATCTGGTCAGGATCGAGTTCGCCCACGTCCACGATTTCCTCAACTTCAGCGATGACCAGGTCTGCAGCCATGGCCATAACGGGGTTGAAGTTCCTCGCGCTCCTGCGGTACACTAAATTGCCTCTGCGGTCCGCTTTCCAAGCCTTGATCAGGGCAATATCGGCACGGAGCGGCGTTTCCAGAAGATAAGCCCTGCCGTCAATGACGAACTCCTGTTTTCCTTCGGCTGCAATCGTCCCCACTCCCGTGGGTGTGAGCACTCCCCCGAGCCCCGCTCCTCCGCAGCGGATTCGCTCCGCGAGGGTTCCCTGGGGTACCAGCTCCACGCTGAGCCTGCCATCAATCATCCGCCGGCCCGTTTCTGGATTGGTTCCAATGTGGCTGGCAATCAACTTCGTGACTGCATCTGCACTGATCAGCATTCCAACACCGTCGCCTTGGACGCCTGTGTCGTTAGAGATCAATGTCAAATCGTGCACACCGCGCCGCGCCAGTTCAGCAATGAGGTTAACCGGGGCTCCACAGGTCATAAAGCCCCCAATCATCACGGTATTCCCGCTCTGGACCTTGGCCACAGCCTCCGGTATGGACAAAATCTTGGGCATGCTTTCCCTCCCTAGCTATGTCTTTACGGCGATCCCCAAGATCTCTCTGGCTTCGTTGGGGTCCGCCACTTCGCGCCCTAGTTCGTGGGCAATGCGGGCGATCCTGGCCACCAGCTGTCCGCTGCTTGTGGCCAGCTCTCCTCTGCGATAGTAGATGTTATCTTCAAAACCCACTCGCACGTGCCCTCCCATGGCCATGGCCGCCACGGCCAGCGGAGTCTCGTGGCGTCCGATCCCCGAGACTGTCCAGGTGGCATTGGGTGGAATGGAGTCCACCAGAAAGGCCAGACTTCTCACACTGGCGGACATGGCTCCGGGTACTCCCAACACGAAGTTGAAATGCAGAGGTTCCTTTAACAGCCCTTTCTTCACCAGGCGCAGAGCGTTGTCGATCATGCCCGCCTCAAAGACTTCGATTTCGGGCTTAATGCCCCGCTCCAGCATGGTGCGGGCTGCCTCTTCCATGAACTCCTGCGGGTTGGCGAAGATATCGGAGCCGAAATTGCAGGTACCCGTACTCAAGGTGGCCATCTCCGGGTTCAGCTCCAGGGGCTGCAGGCGCTCCTGGGCAGTGTGCCACACAGCGCCTCCCGTGGAAGGCTGGAAGATGACCGGGCAGGCCTCTGTCACTAAGCGCTGGATTTCCCCATAAACCTGCCTATCCTGGGTTGGGGTCCCATCCGCGAGGCGGGCATGGACATGTACTATGGCCGCTCCCGCTTCGTATGCTTCCACCGCGGCCTGAGCAATCTCCTCAGGTGTAATGGGCAGATTAGGCTGCTGTTCCCGGGTTACCTCCGCTCCTGTGAGCGCCGCGGTGATAATCAATTTAGACACTGCTGTTTCCCCTCCTCTGCCTCTCCTTTGGTACAACGCAGACGCCTTTTGCCTCCGCCACCACCACTGGTTCGCTCAAGACATCCATGGCGGAAGGAGGCAAATCGGCATCCTGAGGGCGGGTAATCTGTTTTACGGCGCGGAACTCCATCTTGCGTGAGGTGTTCCCCACTTCCGTAAGCCTGCCTCTGACCTCAATGAAGTCGCCGGCATAGACAGGCGCCCGAAACATTACCTCGCTGTAGGTGAGGAAGAGCCCTTCATCTCCGTCATGGCGGATGAGGAGTTCCGTGGCGGCATCCCCAAAGAGCTGCAAAAGGAAAGCACCATCCACCAAATCACCACCATAGTGGGCCTGGGCTGCGCTTACCCGTACCCGAATCACACTCTCCAGCACAGTCTATTCACCCCTTTCCAACCGTCGTGCCACTTCCTTAGCTAGAAATCCAGCCACATCCCTGGCCGTAGTTCCCACTCCGAATCCTGCATCAAAGCCCAGTTCCGCCGCTAAACGCCTGTCGATGCGGGGGCCTCCCACCACCAAAATCAGCCTAGGCCGCAGCCCTTCTGCTTCCGCAAGTTCCACCAGTTCAGTCAGGTTCTTGATGTGGATGTCCCGTTGGGTTACTACCTGCGAAACCAAAACCGCATCGGCCTGCACTTCTACGGCCTTCTGCAGCAGTGCTTCGTTGGGGATCTGACTGCCTAAGTTGTAAGTCTCAAACCAGGGATAACGCTCCAAACCGTATTCACCCTGGTATCCCTTCATATTCATAATGGCATCCAAACCCACGGTGTGGGCGTCAGTACCCGTACAGGCCCCCACCACCACAATTCTCCTGCCTATCCGCTCCTGGATAAAGGCATTGATCTCCTCAAAACCCATGGGCTGCTCGTCCGCTTCCACCTCGGGGAGCTGGTTCAGATCCACGCTGTGGCGGCAGCGGCCGTAGATGATGAAAAAGGTAAAGCCGTGCAGGTCCTTTTCATGCACGATTTGGACGTTTTCCAGACCCATCTGAGCCACCAGCCTATTGGCGGCTTCCCGGGCTTTGGGTCCCGCGGGCAACGGCAGGGTGAAGCTGAGTTGTACCTGCCCATCACCCCACGAGTCGCCGTACGGCCTGATTTGCTGAACCATCACAACTGCCCCCCCTCTCCTGCAGACACAAGCCCTAACTCGCGCTCCATGGCGTCCATGATGGGGTTTACGTAGTCCATGCCTTTCCTGACCACCCCTTCGCGGCCTTTTCCACCCGTTGTGGGCCGCTTGACATCGGCAAAGAAACCTTCGCTGATGGCGCGTTTGAGTCCCACGGCCGCGATTTCCTCGAGAAACTGCACAGTACCGTTGACGATGTCCTCAGACCTTTTCTGGACGATGCCGTCCGGCCTGAACTTGATTTCCCGGCCGAGATCCCTGGCGTTTTCCATGATGTAATGAGCGTTCTCGATACTGAGGATGCGATCGCCAATGTGAGGGGTGTGGATGGCCTCGGTGAGCATGCCCAGCAGATGGATGCTCTGCCCTGTGAGCACGGAAGCCAGGTTAAACATGGCGTTTTGGACATGTCCCAGGAAAATATCTCCCGTCATGTGCTTTGTGGGTGGCATGTACTTTAAAGGGGAGTTGGGGAAGATTTGGCGGATTGTTTGGGCCATGGCCAGCTCATAGAGGAAGCCATTGGGCATCTTGGGGTCCAGCTCAAAGGCATGCCCCAGACCCAGCTGCCACTGGCGCAGACCCGCCATGAGCCCCAGCTGTTCATTGATGAAGTTGGAAGCCAGCACCGTGTGGGCCTTTTCATAGGCGTCGGCGGTGGTGAGATAGTTGTCTTCGCCCGTGTTAATGATGATGCCGGCGTAGGCATTGATCATGCGGGAGAAATACTGATCCGTAAAGGTGCGGTCCATGTTAATATCGCGGAACAAGATGCCGTACATGGCATCATTGAGCATCATATCCAGGCGCTCCAGCGCTCCCATGGCAGCAATCTCAGGCATACACAAACCGGAACAGTAATTGACCAGCTGCACATAGCGGCCCAGTTCTTCGCTGACCTCATCCAAGGCCTCCCTCATCACCCGAAAGTTGGCCTGGGTGGCATAGGTTCCGCCGAAGCCTTCCGTGGTGGTGCCGTAGGGTACATAATCCAGAAGGCTTTGGGCGGTCGTGCGAATCACGGCGATAATGTCCGCACCATGTCTCGCCGCCGCCTGGGCTTGCTTCACGTCTTCAAAAATGTTTCCGCTGGCCACGATGACATATTTCAGAGGCTCTGGCCCGGTGCCAAGCCTCGCTTTCATTTCTGTCCTGGTGTCGCGCTGCTTCTTGATGGCCTTCAGAGCCCTGCGGGTGTACTCCTCCATAACCTGGCTCACCCGCCCGGGTTCCTGGATCTCTAAAGAACATAGGGACAGGCCCCGCGCACAGGCTTGGGCCACCTCTTGCGGCGGCTGATCCAAGGCCACCACGGCATTGGCCAGCCAAAAGGCGATACCCCGGTGCAGCTGGCCGTCTTGGTCCACCTGATCCACCACCACATTGGGCAGGGGAACGCCATCCGCGTTCGTTCCATCGATACCGAACAGGCGGGCCACTGTGCGCTCCACGCTCACGGTGGTGGTTTGGTCAATCTCGCGCTGGATGTCCTGGGCGATTCTGCGCGCCAGCTCCCGCGCTTTCCCAACCTTGTCCTCATCCACTGCCAGCAGCTGGTTAACCATGACCGTCACTCCTCTGCAAAACCTTAGCTCGTTCAATGATTTCTGGTTCGAGGCCCAGCGCTTCCGCGACCAGCACGGCATCACTCTGCCCCAGCTCCCCTGGTTCCGCCGGTTCTAAGGCGTAATCCATCAGGCGCTGCAGGGCGGCCAGACCGTGAGTTGAGAGGACACTTTCCTGTCCTTCCAGCAGTTCCCTGCGCAGCCCCCTGACCTTATAGCGGAAAACTCCCTCCACGCGTCCCAAAGAGGGATAGTGGGTGGTGATCACGGAAATTGTTGGTTCCCCGCACAATCTTTCCACCACCGCCTGGGCAACCGCAGCCCCCTCCGCGGGGTTAGTGCCGTGGGCCAGTTCATCCAGGAGGATCAGACCATCCTCATGGCTGTGGGCCAGCACATGCCGGACAAAATTCATCTCCCCGGCGAATTTGCTCAGGCCCTGGACAACCCTGGAGGCCAAGTGGGCCCTGATAAACCGCCGCGGGCGCAGCTCCATGGACACGGCGGGAACCAAAAGGCCGTACTGCGCCATGGCCGTGAGCAGGCCGATGGTTTTCAGGCTCACGGTCTTACCCCCCATATTGGGGCCAGTGATCAAAGTGACTCCGGGCCTCAGTTCGAGTGATAGGGGGCAGTAACTGCCTCCCCCCCGCTCCACTTCTTCCTCCACAAGCAGGTGGCGGCCGCCTCCAATGGCCAAGCGGGGTGAGGTGCAAAGCTTAGGCCTGACTCCCCTGATCTCCACACAGAAGCGCGCTTTAGCCAACAAGAAATCTAAGAATCCCAATATTTCCAAGATTCTGAGCATCTTGGGCGCGTGGGCGGCCACAGTCTCGCTGAGCCTCTTCCGGATCCGCGCCTTACAGGCTTCCTCCCGGGCCCTGAGGGTACCCAGCTCCCGACGGAGGCTGCTGTGCTCTTCCCCTTCCACCAGGCGGAAGGTGACGAAATCAGTCGTGTCCTGTATCTTGGTTAGTTCCTTTATGTCCTCCAGCCGCTCCACTACGCCGCTCTCGGCGCGGCTCACCGTGATCTCGTCTTCCATGGACAAAATACGGTCTGTAGCCCGCTGGATTTTTTCGTTCACCATGGACCGAAACCCGGCCAACTGCTCTTCCAGCTCAATGCGGCGCCGACGTACTGCAGCCAGCTCACCATCGTAGGCATCGGCTATGTAGAAACTGGTCTGTCTCCCTTGCCCCACGCTTAGGGCCTCCAGACAGGCGGCGCAGAGATCCACAGGAGCGGGAAGTAGACCCATCCACCCCAAACGCTCCAGCTCCGCCTGGATTTCTGCGGCAATGAGGAGGAGCCTCTTCACCTCGTAGAGCTCGGCATCATCAAGCACATCACCCCGCGCGCAGCGCTCAATAATGGTGGTGATGTCCCTTAGATTGCTGAGAAAGTAGAGCAGATTATGGGCGGCATGGGTGTCTGCCCTCAGGCGGGCGGCGGCATCCTCCAGCCGGCTCAAGGCTGCTTCCAGTTCAGAAGCCCGCTCAGGTAAATACGCCTCAGCTTGGCGCTGCTGAGCCCTGCCCAAAGGGGAAACCGGGCGGATGCGCAGCCAAACATCGTCAAAACCAAGCTCCCGCCGGGTTTCGGCATCAAGGAACTGCATCGATCTCCTCCTTCGCCGGCCTGTAGCGCAGTCCCAAGCGCAGGTCAAAGCACGGAATGGGATGGACAGTGCGCCCCACATCCTCCAGCAGGCCAATGGGATCAGCATGGCCATACCTGCTGTGGAACGGGCTTACGGTCACGGCACTGAGGTGCAGGGGGCGCAGCACGCAGAGCTCGACTCCCTGGCTGGCCAAGCGAGCCAGGCTGCCCCGACTTAAGAACACAGCCGTGGGATCAGAGGCTACAAGGGTAAATGAAGCTGGCCTTGCTGCACTGCCCAAGACTTTGGCCAGCACCGCATCGGTCAGCATCCCACGCACATACACTACTTTTAAGCCTGGCTGCTGGGATTCGCTCAGCACGGCACCGCGGGAAAGGAACTCATCCCTGGTAACGCGGCAGATTTGGCCATCCTCAGCCAAGCCCACCAGCTTCACATCTTCGGTGGCAGCCTGGAAAACCTTCTCCGCCTCTGCATCGTCCAAGCCTGGCAGCGTGAGCACTTGGAGAAAGTGCCTGAGGCGATCCAAAAGCTGCAGGCGGTCCCAGGCCACCTCAGCACCTACAGCCAGCACGGCCGTGTCCGTGATCAGGGGTACCGACAGCGAACGGCGATCCGCAGCTCCATCCACCAAGAGCAGATCAATATCCATGGATCCCAAGCGCTGCTTTACTGATGCCAAATGCTGCGCGCTTCCAGGCCCCGCCAGTACCATCGTCCCGGCGCTCAGGACGCGGGCCAGCACCACCTCTCCCAGGGGCGTATACACTCCAGTGGTGGCCATAACCTCGTAATCCAGCTGGCTTTCCAGCAGGAGAACCTTGGCATTGGCCACCACTACCCCGGGATAGACCTTAATGGAGGGCTTTTTGTGAAACTGGATGCTGTCCCGCTCCTCACCATCCAGACCCAGAGATGTGAGGGCCATTTTGATGCCCAGTCTCTGCCCTTCCGTGACCAGCTGGTTGAACGTGTAGGTCTTACCGGTATTCTTGGCCATTCCAATTATTGCAACAGAATGGAAATGGTTACTTAATATTTCTCTCAAAAACACCGGTTTTCCTCCCAACCAGGCCGAAGAATTACACGTAGATCTCAGAGAACAATTGACGGAGCTTGGGATTCTCCCTCAACACCTCCAGGGCAATTAGGGCATGATTTTTAGTGTATCCGTTGCCAATGAGCATGGTCACATCTTTACCGACTCCTTCGGCGCCCAAAGCCGCAGCTGTGAAGCTCGTGGCCATGCTGAAAAAGTAGACTGTGCCGCCGTCTCTGGTACAGAGGATTGAGGCCATCTCCGTTTGCGGAATGTTCACACAGTTAATGGTGAGATCAGCAAGCTTGCCGCAGGCTCCATGCAGGACCTGCAGACAATCTATGGGCTTGGTGGCATCGACGTTCAAAACCACATCTGCCAGACCCAACCCCTTAATGCGATTGACCGCCGCTTCACCGTAGTCCATGGCTACAACCTGCCCCGCTGGGCCCACTCGCTTCTTGGCCTCATGCAGGCATAGGCTGCCCGACTTGCCGCCGGCACCGATCACTAGAACCGTATCGCCCGGTTTGACCAGCTTGGCGGTTTGAGCGGGGGCCCCCGCCACATCCAGAACTGCCAAGGCTACCTTCTCCGGCAGATCCTGGGGCAGCACGGCGTAGATGCCGCTGGAAAACAAAATGGCCTGTCCTGCAATGTCTACTTGGGCTGTGTCTTTGTGGATCCGCTTGATCTCCTTGATCACCAGGGGCGTGAGGGTCAAGGACACTAACGAAGCAATGCGGTCCCCCACTTTCAATTCGCGGGACTGAAGAGCAGAGCCGATCTCGCGAACCCTACCGATAAACATTCCGCCAGAACCCGTCACAGGATTGTGATGCTTACCCCGGGTCGCCACGATCTGCAGCATGATTTCAGCCATGCGCCGCTCGTCATCACCGGCCTGTTGACGGATTTGATTGAAGCTGGCGGAATCAATATTCAAGGTCTCCACATCGACCAAGATTTCGTTGTCATAAATCTCCATTGTATTATCCAGGCGCTGGGCCCCCTGGGGAAGCGATCCCTTTGGTTCCAGCACCCTGTGCATACCATAAGGGCAACCTGAAGCCACTGGCATAACTCCCTTCCATAGATCCTGATCAAGGTTCCATGCTGCTATTTACGGCGTCTCTTCCTCAGTGTTCGTCATGGGAGCAATCTCCCGGTACGGTCTGGTTGCCTCGGCG
Organism: uncultured Clostridia bacterium; assembly: GCA_900018335.1. Lineage (GTDB taxonomy): Bacteria > Bacillota > Limnochordia > Darwinibacteriales > Darwinibacteriaceae > DTU010. Next base: position 13,274 of record FIZK01000004.1, read on the forward strand.
TCCTCCGCGGTGAGGGAGTTCCAGATGGTCTCCATGGTCAGGCGGATCCGTTCCCGCAGCTGACGTTCCAGGCGCTGGGCCTTGTGCAGGCGCTCCTCCGAATCTGCCAAGATCTGCTGGGCCCGGAGCCGCGCTTCACTGATGATGCGCTCCGCTTCAGCCTGGGCAACACTGATCACGTTGTCCGCCTCGCGATTGGCCATGGTCTTAATCTCCTGCACGGTCTGTTTGGTCATGGCCAGCAGATCCAGCACATCCTGTTCGCGGCCGCCCTGCGTTGAAGACTCCTTGCGCAGTTCTTCCAGCTCCTGACGGAGTTTGCGGTTTTCTTGGTACACGGCCTCGTATTTAACCACGATCTCCGCGAGAAAATCGTCCACCTCGTCAGGATCGTAACCCTTAAACACCCGTTTGAACTCCATATTGTGGATATCAATCGGTTTCAGCATCCACGCCACCTCCTAATAATAACGATGCAGCACAATGCTCGTCCTGCCCTTGCGGGTTGTACCCAAAACCTGGGAAACAACCACTCTGCCCCTTCCCCGCATGGACAAAACATCACCTTCAGCGACACTTACCGCGGGATTGCTCACTAACTTCCAGTTCAGCTTCAATCGCTCCGCCTTGATCTCCCGCACCATTTTGGTACGGCTCATGCCAAACCCTTCCGCGGCCACAGCATCCAGACGCAGCGAAGCGACGGTGGCCTTGATTTCCTTAATGCGTTCAGGTTCCACCGCCAGCTGTTCTTCATCGATCTCCCGTACGGAAATGGGCACCTGGTGAACCTGGTTCCAGTGGGTTAGCAGGTAATCCGCCACTTCAGCGGCCACCACCACCTGACAGCCTTCGGACAAGACCAAAATATCGCCAATCTTCCCCCGCTTCAGCCCCGTGCCCAGGATGGAACCAAGGTAGTCACGGTGACTGACCTTCTGGAAAGCGAAGTTACCCTTAGCTTCCAACACCCTGAGGGCGGAAGGAATGGTTTCCAAGAGGTAGAACTGGGGATAGATGATCAAACGGGCTCGTTCAGCGCTTTTATAGCCCCCCTGATGCAGTGCCCCAACTTCTGGAACACCACCCAGCACGCTTTCGGCCACCTTACGTTCGTAAGGGTCGTAGAAATCCGTTACCTGGGGGCGGTTGCTGTCCCAAGCCAGGCGAGCCAGGTCCAGGATGTGGCTTCCCAAACTGCGCTCGTCCGCGCCCCGTAAATGACTTAAGAGCTGTTCCTTGTTCAACGTGTGTTCAGCCCCCTAGAAGATCCACTGGAGTACAAAAATGACTAGAATGCGGCGCAGAAGCGAATATCCCAGGCGCAAAACCAAAAACATGACCAGAGGTGAAAAATCAAGGCTGCCCACGGGAGGAAGAATCCCCTGGAACGGGCGTACCACAAAATCGGTGGCTCTGTAGATGAAGCGCACCACTGGATGATGGTAGTTTACATTAGGAATCCAAGACAGCAAGAAGCGAGCGACCAATATCCAGGTAAAGATCTCAAAGACGAGGTCCAGAATTAGGATTAACCGCAAAACCTATCACTCACTTTCGCCCTTGATCAGCTCAAAGAAGTCTGCCTCCAAGTCACCCTCAATGACCACTGAGGAAGGAGTAAAGCAGAAGATGGTCTCGCCGAGCTTGCGCATGTTCCCATCCAGCGCGTGGGTGGCGCCGCTCATAAAATCCACTACGCGCTGCGCCTCCGCCTTATCCAGTAGATGCAAGCGGAGAATGAGGGCTTTTCTGCTCCTAAGGAAGGCCACATACTCCTTCACATCGGCAAAAGCCCTGGGCTCCAGGATATAAATCCTGCTCTGCACTCCGGTCTGCCCCCCTGAAAGGCTGACCAGCGTGGGCCCTTCCTTGCTCCGCGCCTGGGCAGACTGTTTCTTCACCCTTTCGCGGCGCAGAGGCACCACATCTTCATCCACTATCTTCTCCTTCACCTCAGGCTCCTCGTGCTCATCATAGTCCTCTGTCACACCCAGGAACGCTTTCAGTTTATGGATAAAATCGCTCATCTCTACTCCTCCTTGGCAAAGAGTGCCGAACCAATCCTCACCAGCGTGGCGCCTTCTTCGATGGCTACTTCAAAATCATTCGTCATGCCCATGGATAACGTGTCCCAGCATACCTGGAACTCGGCCTGCAGCCGCTCGTAAAGCAGCCGGGTTTCCCGGAATACCGGGCGCGCTTCTTCCGGTTCCACCAGGGGTGCCATGGTCATCAGGCCGCGCACGTTAAGCTGCGGGCATTCACGGAGCACCCGTTCAACAAAGGCCGATACCTCATCGGGTGCTAGACCTCTCTTGCTTTTCTCCCGTGCAACGTTTACTTGAATGAGCACATCCTGGCGCTTACCCCACTTCGCCGCCCTAGCATTAAGCGTCTCCGCTAACGACCACCGATCCACAGAATGAATAAGGGCAAAGGATTCACAGTAACGCACTTTATTGGTCTGCAAAGTACCGATGAAATGCCATTCGGCCTCCGGGAAAAGCTCCAAGCGCTTTCGGGCATCCTGCACCTTGTTTTCGCCAAAGAGCAGCAGCCCCGCGGCCATCAACTCCTTAACCTGCTCATCCGACGCGTATTTCGTTACGCCCAACAACCTAATCTCACCCTCGGCCCGGCCGCTTCTGTGAGCAGCCTGCCTGATGCGGGCTTGTACACTTGCCAAATTCTCTCTAATACCCATTACTTCCACCTTATCATCCGTTTTCCTTCCCAAGGCAAAGCAACCTTCACTACAGCATGTGAACAACGATAATTACTGCCCCCACGAGCCAGGTGTAATACGAGAACCAGACCAGCTTCCCCTTGCGCAGCATGGCTAAAAAGAAGCGGATCGCCAGGTAACCGGTGACAGCTGCGGAGATCAACCCCGAGATCAAGACTCCTGCACCCAGCGTGACGGTGCCGGAAAAGAGATCTAGGAGCGATAGGACCAGAGCGCCAAGGATGGCTGGGACGGAAAGCAAAAAAGAAAACCTAGCCGCGCTCTGCCGATCCAGGCCTCGAAACAGGCCAACGGCAATGGTGGTTCCCGAGCGGGAGAGTCCCGGCAGTACCGCGACAGCCTGACCGCACCCGATGAGCAGGGCATCCAGCAAAGAAGGGTCGGATCGACTGCCCGCTGCCCGTTTCTCCGCAGCAAACAGGACGAACCCGGTAACGATGAGCATGACCCCCGCGGCCAAGCTGCTGGAAAAGAGCCGCTCTACCTGGTTCTTAAGCAAAAGCGCCACCGCCACCGCGGGCAGTGTGCCCACCACCAGGGCCACAAGCAGGCGGCAGCCACTATCCTGCCGCAGCAGAACCTTGGCCTGTTTAGGGTTTCCCACAAGCTTAACCAGGGAGGCAGCAAGGAGTTTCACCTCGCTTCTAAATACCGCCAATACTGCAAGGAGCGTCCCCACATGCACAATAACCTCAAAGACTATGGACTGCTCCCGAACACCAAAGAGCTGCGACATTAAAACAAGATGGCCCGAAGAGCTCACGGGCAAAAACTCGGTCACTCCCTGGACTATTCCCAAGATGATGGCCTGGATGATGGTCATGGCTGCACTCCCTTCCGAGTCACCCTAACTTATTCTTGTTCGCTCCACCGATTCCTGCCCCCCGCCAAGCTAGACCCGCCAAGTGTTGCAGAAACGGGAGGGCCAGAAGGGCAGTGACACCATTGAACAGTGTGTGGGCGTGGGCCACCTGTCTGCTAGGGTCCGCGGAGAGACTCTGAACCACCTGGAAAAACAAGGGAAACACCGGCAGAATGAGTACCACCCCGCCCAGGTTAAAGAGGAAATCGGCATAGGCGGTGGCGCGGCCGGCTCTACTCCTCCCCACGCTGGCTAGAAGGGTTGTAGCCACGGTACCCACATTGCTCCCCAAAGCCATGGCCACAGCCACGGAAGCGGGAAGGAGGTTCTGCTTTACCAAACCGATGACCAGTCCAGTGACTGCACTACTGGATTGGGCCAAAATGGTCAAAACCATCCCGAACGACACTGCCTCCAGGGGAGTGTCCGTGAGGGTTGTAATCACACTGCGCATTGCAGGAGCCTTGAGCAGCGGAGCCAGGGCCCATGTAGAAAAGGACAGGCCAAAAAAGACTGCCCCTAGACCAAAGAGGGCAGTCCCCGCACTCTTCCTTTGTCCCAAATACCGCACTGCTAACCCGACGGCGCACAAGGGCAAAGCTGTTCTCTCCAGGGGCAGGGCAATGAGCTGTGCCGTCACGGTGGTGCCCACATTAGCTCCCAGCATCACGCCTAGGGCCTGGGTCAGGCTGAGCACGCCGGTATCGGTGAGCACGACCAGAGCTGCTCCCACAGCGCTGCTGCTCTGAATGAAAGCGGTCAGGAGCAGTCCCGCCAGAAGGCCCTTGACCTTAGTGGCGGTAAGTCGAGTTAAGACAGAATGTAGGCGAAAACCCAGCACCGTTTCTAGGGCATTCGTCAAGAGCTTGAGTCCAAGGAGAAAAATCCCTATTCCCAACCCCAAATTGGCGGCAAAGAAAAAGATTCTCATACCTGACCATATGAGAATCCCTGAGCGATTAGACTATCTGACCGTGAATAAGGAAACCCGGCTGACAGTGGGGCTCCAGGAAATGCCTGGGATCTGTGCTGAGAACCCTGACCACCCTGGCCTGGAAGTTCCCCAGGGGTTCAGCTTCCACTGTAATCCCGCCCAAGGTCAGCTGGACAGTGGGCCCAGGCTCCTGCTCGATCCCTTCCAGGACCTCCTCCAGGGGCAGGACAGTATAGAGCATCAATGCATACCCCCTTCCCTCTGGGCAACCAACTGAGACAACCTATTCAGGGCAGTACCCACTCCCCCCACTTCATCGATCAATCCGGCCCGCACCGCTTCTGATCCCACTAATACGGTACCCACGTCACGCACCAACTCACCAGTGCGGAACATCATTTCCCGCAGAGTCTCCTCGGGTATCCGTGAGTGCTGGACGATGAAGCGGATGACCCTCTCCTGCATCTTGTCCAAATACTCGTAGGTTTGGGGAACCCCAATCACCAGCCCGCTCAACCGAATGGGATGAATGGTCATGGTGGCCGTCTCAGAGATGAGGGAATGGTCCGCTGCCACCGCTATGGGTGCTCCGATGGAATGTCCTCCACCCAATACCAGGGACACCACCGGTGTGGTCATGGTCTTGAGCATTTCTGCTATGGCCAGACCCGCTTCAATATCCCCACCCACCGTGTTGAGGACCACCAGTAAACCCTTGATTTTCGGATTCTGCTCGATGGCCACCAACTGGGGGATGACATGTTCATACTTGGTGGTCTTGTTGCGGGGCGGCAGCACAAGGTGACCTTCGATCTGTCCAATGATGGTCAAGCAGTGAAAAGGCATCTCCTCTGCCAAAGGGCCTCCCGGGGTGACCGTCTGCCCAAGCTCCTTAATGGTCTGCAGACCAGGTGCCTCCCTTTCAGGCAGCTGTTCCGCCTCTGGCTGTTCAAACACAAAAGCCCCCCTTTCTTACCATGTAGTATAATAAGAAAGGGGGGAGCCTAAACATCCTAGAGCTAGATTTCCGTGATGATGGGCAAGATCATTGGGCGGCGCTTAGTCTTCTCCCATACATAACGGCTTAGGCTGTCGCGAACAGCTCCTTTGATCGCACCCCAATCGGTGTTGTTCTGAAGGATGCAGCCCTCGATGGCCTCTTTGGCCCTGTGGCGAACTTCCTCCATGAGCTCTTCAGATTCGCGCACGTAGACGAAGCCGCGGGAAACAACATCGGGGCCTGCCACCACTTTGTTGGCGCTTTTGTTCATGGTCACCACAACAACGACAATTCCATCGGTGGAAAGCTGGCGCCGATCGCGCAGCACGATGTTGCCCACATCGCCCACCCCCAATCCGTCAACGAACACCTGCCCCGAGACAACGCGCTCCTTGATGCGCATCTGCTGTCCCGTAAACTCAACGGGAAGGCCGATCTCACCGATGATAATGTTGTCCTTGGGTACGCCCGTGGCTTCAGCCAGCTCTGCGTGCTTCAAAAGCATGCGGTGTTCGCCGTGAATGGGCATGAAGTACTTAGGCTTGCACAGGTTGAGGAGCAGTTTGAGTTCCTCCTGCTGGGCGTGGCCCGAGGTATGGACGCCCAAATGGGGCTCGTAGACCACGTTGGCTCCTTCTTTGAACAACTGGTTGATGATTCTGCCCACCGACTTCTCGTTGCCTGGAATTGGCGAAGCGGAAATGATCACCGTGTCTCCGGGGGCAATGGAGATGTGATGATGTTCGGCCATGGCCATGCGGCTCAGGGCAGCCATGGGCTCGCCCTGGCTTCCTGTGGTAATAATCACCGTTTTGTCCTTATCGAGCTTATTCAAATCTTCCAGTTCCACCAGCACACCATCGGGAATATCAAGGTAGCCCAGTTCTGAAGCCACCTCAATTGTCCTGATCATGCTGCGTCCTGTAATGCTCACATGACGGCCTTCCCTGGCCGCGGCATCGAAGATCTGCTGAATGCGGTGCACGTTGGAAGCAAAGGTGGCCACGAGAATTCTCCCTTTGGCCCTGCTGAAAATGCTCTGGAAAGTCTCCCCCACTGTCCTCTCGGACGCTGTGTACCCGGGCCGCTCCGCGTTAGTAGAATCAGACAGGAGGCAGAGCACGCCATCCTGGCCCAGCTGGGCAAAGGCGTAAAGGTCGGCCACCTTGCCGTCGTAGGGGGTCTGGTCAAACTTGAAGTCGCTGCAGTGCACAATGGCGCCCATGGGCGTATGGAAAGCCACCGCGACTACTCCGGCTATGCTGTGGTTGACATGGATGAACTCCACATCGAAACGGCCCACTTTGATCCTCTGGCCCGGGCTGATTTCATGCAGCACAGCACTCCTCTCCAACCCGTGCTCGATGAGCTTCACCCGTAATAGGCCCAAGGTTAGCTTCGTCCCGTACACCGGTACGTTCAACTGGCGCAGGACAAAGGGCACGCCTCCAATGTGGTCCTCATGGCCGTGGGTGAGAATGATGGCCTTAACCCGATGGGCATTTTCCACCAGATAGGTGATATCGGGAATAACTAAATCAACCCCAGGCATATCGTCTTCAGGAAACATGACTCCGGCATCTACGATGACCAGATCACCGCCGATTTCGTAGACGGTCATGTTCTTTCCGATCTCGCCCAAACCGCCCAGGGGCAGTATACGTATTTTCTCCTCTTTATTCATGCAGTTCAAAACACCTCCAAAGATTATGACTTTTTGGTTCCGCGCAACAAAATTAACCACCTCTGCCGCCCATTTGGGTGGTTAGCTTTCTACTTAAGCCGAACAAGTCACAGATTCTTATATTATACACACAGCGCTGGAAATAATCAAACGCGAAAGGAAAAGCCCTCTCCCGGTGTTACCAGGTAGAGGGCTGTTTTTTTCAGAGGCAAAAATTGTCAGGATCCTAAACCCATGCTGAAGAGCACTTCCTTGATTTTCTGGGCTTCCTGCTCCGTAAGGTCCACCAAGGGCAGGCGCAGCGGCCCGGTGTCCACGCCCATGAACTCCAAAGCCCGCTTTACCGGTACCGGATTCGTGGTCAGGAACATGGCCTGGAAAAGGGGCATGAGCTTAAGATGAATCTCCAGCGCCTCTCCCACCTTACCGGCGAGAAAAGCGGAAATCATGGCCTTGATTTCCCGCCCCACCAAGTGACTGGCCACACTCACCACGCCTGCACCGCCCACGGCCAAAATGGGCAGGGTCAGGGCATCATCGCCGGAGTAGATGAGGAAGTCCTCAGGCACCATTGTCTTAAGCACACTTACCTGCTCCAGGTTCCCGCTGGCTTCCTTGATGGCCACGATGTTCTCGATCTCCGCAAGGCGGGCTACCGTTTCGGGCAAGATGTTCACACTTGTGCGGCCCGGAACGTTGTAGATCATCACGGGCAGCGTCGTCTGCTCCGCCACCGTTTTGAAGTGCTGGTACAACCCCTCCTGGGACGGCTTGTTATAGTACGGAGCAACCAGCATGATTCCATCCACGCCAGCCTTCTCTGCAGCTTTGGTCAGGAGGATGCTATCCTGAGTGCTGTTTGAACCGGTTCCCGCGATGATGGTCATCTGCCCCCCAAGGGCATCAGTTACCGCGGAGAAGAGCTTGACCTTCTCCTCAAAACTCAAGTTAGGGCTTTCACCGGTGGTGCCGCTCAGTACCACCCCGTCGGAGCCGTTCTCACCCAGCCTCTGCGCCAACTCAACCGCCGCCGTGTAGTTCACGGATTGATCCCTGTTCATGGGTGTGATCATCGCGGTTAGAACCTGACCTGATTTCATGTGCTTGACCTCCTATATAGAATCGAGATGAAATTCTCTATACAACGCCTGTACGGCCCTGGCTGTATGTTCCTCCGAAACGAGGCAGGATATGTTGGCATGGGAGTCACTCGTCTGGTAAATGGGGATGTCTTCCGAGCTCAAGCAGTTTACTACCCGAGCCATAACTCCGGGAACGCCGTGCATCCCCGCCCCCACCACAGAAACCTTGGTAAAACCCGTCTTGATTTGCACATCCAGCTCCAAAGGGGCCAAGGCTTCCTGAGCCAGGGGCACCTTGGCTTGATCAATCACCAGCAGAATGGAGTCCACCGCCAGGTTGATCAAGTCCACGCTGACCTGAGCATCGGCCAACACTTTAAACACCTGAGCACCGAGGCCCGAAGCATGAAAGTCCTCTACACCACCGATCTTCACCTGCGCTCGCTTGCCCAGGTGCGTGATGCCCGTCACAACCCGATCAGAAACCTGCTCGCCGCCGAGGCCAGTCCTGACTTTCACGCCGTGACCTATAAAAGTGCCCCCTGTGGAGTGCTGCAGAGAGCGGATCTGCACAGGAATTCCTTCTTCCATGGCTATTTCAGCCGCCCGGGGATGCAGCACCTTCGCACCCATATGCCCCATTTCCATCACTTCCCGGTAAGACATGACCTGGAGAGTGGGAGCATCGGGGACAAGCTGCGGATCTGCGGTCTTCACCCCGTCTACGTCGGTGTAAATTTCCACCCGCTCCGCCTTGAGCACAACTCCCAGAACAGCCGCCGTGGTATCACTGCCACCTCGTCCCAGGGTAGTGACCACCCCATCCTCCGTAACACCCTGGAAGCCGGCAACAACTGGGATCCTGCCTTGGCGCAGGATCTGCCACAGACGCTCGCCGTGCACCTCAAGCACCCTGGCCCCCAGATGCACATCGTCAGTGGTAATTCCGCACTGCCAGCCCGTTAAAGCAACAGCCGGCAGCCCCATCCCGCATAGACCCTCGGCGAAGAGTGCCGCCGAGATAATTTCCCCACAGGACAGCAGCAAGTCCACATTCATCCCCTGGGCCTTGGGGTTGTTTTCTCGCATCAACTCCAACAGGGTATCCGTGGCATAGGGATCGCCAATGCGCCCCATTGCGGAAGTAACCACCACCGGAGCAAAGCCTTTCTCCACGGCCTCCCAAACTCGCTGCATCGCCTCCCGGCGCAGCTCCGCGGTGGCCAGAGAGCTGCCGCCGAATTTCTGCACAACAATTCTCACGCTCTCACCTCGCCTAGATGGCGCCCATCTCAATAGCCAGTTCCGCTATCTGCACTGCATTGAGGGCCGCGCCTTTACGCACTTGATCCGTCACCGCCCAGAGGTTGAGTCCGTTTTCCACCGTGAGGTCGCGGCGGATCCGCCCTACGTATACCGCATCCTTACCCGTGAGAAACAGGGGCATGGGATATTCCTGCCGCTCAGGGGCGTCCCGAACCTCGACACCAGGCGCCTGCTTGAGCAGTTCCCGGCATTCCTCAGGTGAGAGCGCCGATTCGGTCTCCACGTTGATGCTTACGGCGTGACAGCGCATCACCGGAATACGAATGGTCGTGGCTGTAACCTTCAGACCCGGCTCCTTGAACATCTTCTGGGTCTCCCGCACCATCTTCCATTCTTCCTTAGTGTAATCGTCTTCGGCAAATTCGTCAATTTGTGGAATAACGTTAAAGGCAATGGGATAATGCCGAGGAGCGCTGGCCACGGGCAGGATTGCCGCCTCCATTTCCCGGCCTGCCACATAGTCCTCAGTCTGACGGCGCAGTTCGTCCATGGCCTTCCCGCCAGCTCCAGACACGGCTTGATAGGTGGACACCACAACCCGCTTGATACCGGCCCGGTCAAAGATGGGCTTGAGGGGCAGAACCATAAGGATAGTGGAACAGTTCGGATTGGCGATGATCCCCTTGTGTTTCAGGATTTCTTCCTTATTCACCTCGGGGACGACAAGGGGTACATCATCCCTGAGGCGGAAGGCGCTTGTGTTGTCAATAACCAAGGCACCGGCTGCCACAGCGGTATCCATCCATTCTCGGCTTACCTGTCCACCTGCGGAAAAAAAGGCAATGTCTACCCCCTGGAAGGCTTCCGGCGTCGCTTCCTGCACCGCGTACTCCTTTCCGCCCACCAACACTCTCTTTCCGGCGGATCGGGCTGAAGACATGAGGGTCAGGTTTTTTATGGGAAACCTGCGCTCCACCAGGATATCTAGGAGTTCCTGTCCCACCATGCCGGTCGCGCCCAGGATCGCTACGTTGAATTCCTTCATCCAATGATCTCTCCTTCTAACTTGACTCCCTATACTTCATGTTCGCTACTTGACTTCTCTTAGCTTTCTTTCGATGAGCACAGGCTGAATCTGCCTGCCTTGTAAAGCATATTCCACTGTGGGAACAATTAGATCCATATCTGCCACCAGAGATCTGGGTTTTTGCCCGGGATTGTCTTGACCAAAAGGTACAAAAAACACCCTGGGAGTATTGAGCAGTACTCCAAGGTTCTTGGCGTTGAGGCCCAAGGCATCGTTGGTGGATATGGCCAGCACCACCGGCCGCCCGTTGCGCAGCTGCGCCTTGGCGGCCATGAGCACCGGAGTGTCCGTTATGGCGTTGGCCAGTTTGGCGCAGGTGTTCCCCGTGCAGGGCGCAATCACCAGCACGTCCAAGAGAGCCTGGGGGCCCAAAGGTTCTGCTTCCACGATGGTGGTAATGACTGGCCTTCCGGCAAGTTCAGCAAAATGCGCAATGATCTCGGCGCCCGAGCCAAACCGGGTGTCTGTTTCTGCAACCGCCCGGGAAGCCAGGGGGAAAATTTCGGCACCGGCTTCCTTGAGCCTTTTCACCTGCGGCCAAATTTCCTGGTAAGTGCAGTGGCTTCCTGTGAGGGCGAAACCGACCTTCCTAGCTCTCAGACCCATGTTCTTCCTCCCCTAACAGGTTTTCGAGCAGGCGAGGAATGGTCTTGATCAGAATGGCGGCGGCCGTTTTGGGAGCAACTCTACCGGGTAGCGAAAGGGCATGGATGGCCTTCAACCCCAGCTGTTCTGCGGCGGCGAAGTCTGTTCCTCCTGGGCCAGAAGCTATATCAACGATGACAGTTCCCCTTTCCAAATGCCGCAGATAGGATCGGGGCAGGACCATGGCTGGAATGGTGTTAAAGATGATCTCGAAATCGCGGCGCGCACTCAGCCCTGTGATGGGCAGAGGCTCGCAGCCCAGGGCATAGGCGCCGGCAAGATCCTGCGCCGAGCGGGAGCACACCGTAACACGGGCTCCCAGGGCCAGTAAGCTCCTGGCCAGAGTGGTTCCACACCGGCCGAAGCCCATCACCAAGCAGCGGGAGTTGTGGATGGTGATCTCAGTGTTCTCCATGGCCACTTGGATGGCCCCTTCTGCCGTGGGAACAGAGTTGAGAATGGCGATCTCAGGGATCTCCGCCATTTCCACCAAGCGAAGATTGTATTGGGCAGCCAGCCCGCGGATGATGGGCCTGGCCACGCCAATGAGCAGAGGCGTCCCGCTGGCTAAAAGCGGTATTGCGTCCGTCAAATCGATGACCAAACCGCTGTCTCCCATATGGGCCGTCACCCTGCCAGCAGCATCGGTGCTGCTCATGGGCGCGATCACCGCCTCGGTCCCCCGCACCGCTTCCCTCGCATCGCTGAAATGCAGCGCCCGCTTCAGGCGTTCATCCTCTGGAAATCCCACCAAACGCAGATCTGCCCCTAGATCGAGTAAGGCTGCAGCCAGCTCAACTTCTCGCATGTCGCATCCCAGCATAGTTACGGGCGTGCTGGATAGCTGACCAGCCATGACAAGCCCTCCTCACCGAAACTCACTAGTCACTATATGTCGGTGAAGAGAATGTGTTCTAGTCCGATGACAAGACCCTTAACCCGCGGAACTTGGCGGATAGCCAAAAGCACTCCTGGCATGAAGCTTTCCCGGTTATTGGAGTCATGGCGCAAAGTCAGGGTTTGCCCTGGCAGCCCCAGAATAACCTCTTGGTGGGCCACAAGTCCAGGAAGCCTCACGCTGTGGATGGGTATTTCCTTCTGGTGAACTTCTTCCATGAGCAGACGGGTCCGCAGCGCCGTCCCGGAGGGAGCATCCAGCTTTTCAGCGTGGTGGTACTCGATAATCTCCGCCTGATCGAAAAAGCGCACAGCATCCCTGGCGAACCTCATCATCAAGACGGCCCCAATGGCGAAATTGGGGGCAATGATCGCTTTCCAGTTTTCCTGCAGAGCACGAGCCTGCCACTGGGCAAGGTCGTGGGGCTTAAACCCGGTTGTGCCGATAACCATGGGTACATTGTGGGCCAAACAAACTTCCATGGACCCCTGTACAGCCGCGGGCGTGGTGAAATCCACCACAACATCGGGTTTTACCGTCTTCAGGGCTTCGGTGAGGTCAGTAAACACCCGCAAATCGTCCTGGGGCCGTCCGGCCGGATCAACACCGCCCACCAGCTCCAGATCCATGGCGCCCCGCACGGCTTTACAGACCTCATGCCCCATTTTTCCATGGGCTCCATTTACTAATACCCGCATCCATGGGCCCTCCTTTCCACAGCCATTCCAGTACATTCTATAAGACGGGAGGTCTTTCCTGCAAAGTCGCATACAATGAGGAAGGCCGCCTTGCGGCGGCCTTCTCCCCTGTTTAGCTCTTCTTTCCTCCGTGGGTTTCCACGTCCTTGGCTCCATGCTGTCTGAGAATGGAACTGGCGTCGTTGGCTTTGTCATCGCTGGTCTCGATTACGGCCAGAACGCCTCCCTGTTTCAAGTTCTCTTCGTATTGGCGACCCCTATCCTCCGGAATTCCCAAGTCGATTAGGCCTCCCGCCACACCGCCGGTTACCGCCCCGGACAGGGCACCCGCCAGAGGTCCGGCTGCCACGATGGGCCCTATCCCCGGTATGGCCAGGGCCCCCACGCCAGCCAGCAGGCCAGCAACTCCTCCCAGTGCCCCGCCCCAGGTGGTCCCTTCAGCGATGGAGTCGGTGCCAAACTCTCCTCCCGTTTCCATGTCCGTCCCGCCCTTACGGGCCTTGTCATCCTTGGCCACAATGGAGATTTCATTGTCCTTAAACCCTTTATTTCTCAGTGCTTTGACCGCCTTTTCGGCTGTGGAAATGTCACTGAAAACTCCAATGACTGTTGACAATAATATACCCCCTTTTCCATGTCTTAGCTCTAGCTTACCCGAAAAAGGGGGGCTTATTCCAACTGCGTCCTTCCTGAATTTTCTTCATCACGGCGGTATAATCCTCAGCCGTGGTCAAATCCACGATGATCAGGTCGCGGCCTATCTTCTTTATCCCCTTCCAGGGAATAACGATGAGTTTGGGACGGAACCAGCGGCTCCCGTAGGGTATGACGATGGACCGCACCTCACCGGTCCGCAGATCGATGATCAGGTCGGTGTGGTCCACTACGCCAAGCCTGATACCCTCATCGATGCAGACAATCTCCTTGCCCGCAAGTTCAGAGTACCGCATACCACCACCTCGGCTTAGCTTATGTCAGCCCCGAGCCTGCTAGAACCTTTGACTCCAGGAAAGTTTGAGCTTAGGCGGCTGGCCAAAGGCTGCTGCCAGATTGCCCCCATCATACTCTCCCAGCTCCAGTTGCAGGTAGCGGTTTGCTGTCCCCCAGCGCACCCTGAGGAAGTAATGGGCGAGCTGCCTGGAAAAATCGTATTTGAACACGCAACGCCACGCCAAGGTTTTCTCCAGCTGCAGCTCGATCCTGAAGATTTTGCGCTGTCCATCGGCGCGGAAACTCCAGCGTCCCCCCTGTGTTTCGCGATCATGGCGCAGCACTTGGTTCACGGCATCAAACTGCCAGAGAAAACCGTCTCCGGAATAGCGAAAGGCCAGGGCTCTGGTGGGCTCTAAGCGCCACTCCAGGCCCACGTTTTCGCCCAATTGGACAGTGTAAAGAAGCCGGTCATACCGGCGCGTCAGCGCCGCATCGGTGTGCCGTCTGAGAGTCATCCCCGCTTCCAGTGGACCCACGGGAAGCGTCAAGTTCAGCTCCCAGCCCACCCGGTTGGGGGTGTACCGGTTGGATTTGGCAAACAGGCTCTCAAACCCAGGATCCACACTCTGCCAGCTAAAGCCCCCCCGCACGCCGCTGCCGGTTTTTCTGAGCTCAAATACTGTACCGCGGCACTCCTGCCCCCGCTCATAGACCCAACCGGCAGCTGCGGCCGCTTCCCAAGCGCCGAGGGAACCTGTAACCTGCAGTACTGCCGCAGCACCCGGGCCGCGGGGGCCCAAGAAGCGCAGCTGAAGCCCTGTAAAGGCCAGGGGGCCCACTGTAAAAACACTCTCCACAAAGAGTGCATCGGCCAGCTCCTGGCTGCGTAGGGGGATCTGCCCAAGGAGGCCAAAGGACAGCTGTTCACCCTGGACGACCGCATAGGACGTCCCGCGGGCACGCTGATTTTTGTTGATCAGACGAAAGAGATCAGATGAGGTGTAGTGGTCCACATTCTGACCTGCCCGGAGCAAAAAAAGGCCCGCGCCCTGGGCCTCCAGCTGCCACCTGGGCGTGAGCTGCAAGATTCTCTCCTGACCGTAATCGCACTGAACACCCAGGCGCAGGTCGACGGAATCCATCTGCCTGTGCAGGGACAGGTATACACTCTGGTTAAACCCTTCAGGACCCGCGGCACCAGTCAGTTCCCCGCTGAGTTCCACTGCGCTGGCTGCCGCACTTACAGTCAGGCAAAAGAGGACAAAAAAGACTCCGCGCATGTACAAAAGAACACTCTCCTTTGGACATCTCCCTGGGCGCGGAGTGACAATATTATAACATGATCTACTATTTTTTCCAAGCGTAGCCTTCCCGATCGGTACGGCCCTCTTGGCGAGCGAAGTTTTCCTGGTTCTTGCGTACATATGCCTGGTAAAGCTCCTCCGGCCCTATGCCGGCTTTCAGACACATGCTCACAAAGAAGTGCAGCACATCCACGATTTCCTCCAGGAGCCGTTCCCGATCCACTGCTTGCGGGTCCTTCCACCACTTGAAGTTGACCTCATCGAGGATTTCAGCAAGTTCCGAGATGATGGCCAGGACCTCTTTTTGGATCCACACTTCCTGGCTGAAGTCGATACCCCTGTGCTCGACCACTGCCTGATCAAAACGCTCCTGCAGCCGGAAGATTTCCTTCAGCATATCTTTCTGCATGACACGTCCTCCTTTATCAAACGGCTCGGTCCCACGGCGGCCCAGCTCCAGCGCTGGGGATCGTAGATTTCCCGCGCCAAATCCATAACCTCCCCATGCTGCACCTGATCAAGGGCCCCGAGAACCGCCGAGGGAGGTATGGGCCCGCCTTCATACAACTCACCCTTGGCCAGTCTGGACATGCGGGCACTTGTGCTTTCCAGGGAGAGTATGAAACCGCTGCGCAGCTGCTGCTTAGATCTTTCCACCATGTCCGCCGTGATCAGCTGGGGAATGTTCCGAAACAGCCCGGTGATGACGTCCCAGACCCGATCCCAATTCCGGGGGCAGAATCCAGCGTAAACCCCGTAGAAACCCGTATCGCTGTACAAGCAGTTGAAAGAGTAGGTACTGTAGACCAACCCCAGCTCCTCCCGGAGCTGCTGGAAGAGCAGGGAACTGACCCCGCCGCCCATGATGGCATCCAAAACCTGTAGGGGGTACCTGCGCTCATCACTGCGAGCGATGGCCGGAGCTCCCAGGCAGAGATGGACCTGCTCAATATCTTTGTCCCGAAAGCTGCAGCTTCCCGGTGTGTTTCGGGGGTGGGAGGCAAGGGGAGTGTTCCCCCGCGGCAGGCGGGCAAAGGCCCGGGCAAAGCTTTCCACCACCTCTTCGTGGCGCACATTGCCCGCACAGGCGATGACCAACCTGTCGGCTGTATAGTGTTTTGCCACATACTCCCGCAGACGTTGCGGCGTACACGCTTGGATCGTCTCTTCTGATCCTAGAATGCTCCTGCCCAGCGGATCGCCGGGCCAGAGTACATGGGAAAACAAGTCGTGCACAAAGTCCTCCGGTGAGTCTTCGTACATGCGCAGCTCTTCCATGATGACGCCCTTTTCCTTCTCCACATCCGCGGGAAGAAACAGGGAGTTGAGCAGCATGTCTTGGAGCAGGCCGGCCGCGGTGGAAAAGTGCTCATCCAGGACTTTAAAGTAGTAGCAGGTCTGCTCTCGCTCGGTGAAGGCGTTGAGCTGCCCGCCGCGCTGATCCATGATCTCCGCAATCTCCCGAGCGGAATGAGTGCTGGTCCCCTTGAACATCATGTGCTCCACAAAGTGAGATAAACCCCACTCCTCCGGCTCTTCCTGCCGGCTGCCCACCTCAAACCAGGCTCCCAAGGCTGCGGAACGCACGTGGGGCAAGTATTCCGTTACTATCCTAATCCCGTTGGGTAACACCGTCTTTTGGTACATGCCATACCTCCAAGCGCTGGTGATCTTCACCAGCGCGTGCTCTTCTTACCACTGAAATTTGCAGTATGAATATGATACCATAGATCCAGCACATCAGAAAGGGGGATGCTTATGGCTCGAGGCGTTATAGTCACTCTGTTGTCCATTCTCTTCTACTTCACAACTCTCCTAGGCGGACAGGCACCGCACCCCGTGGAGCCCATGGCTCCCCCTGCGCAGCAGCGGACCTATGAGGTCTTGGGGCAGACAGCCCTGCTTGCGGCTGATGCCGTGACTGTACGCAGTGGTCCTTCCGCGGAAGCGGACGCCCTCGGCGTGATCAAAAAGGACACGGCGAGGGTGATTATCCTAGATCACCAGGCTGGATGGTACAAAGTCCATCTCAGCTCAGGACTCTCCGGCTGGGTTCCGGAACACGCACTGACCATAGTCCCATCAGTTCCCAAGCCACTGGATCGTCTAATCGTAGGCTACTTCGAACCGGGGGAAGCGGCCTATGATACTTTGTTGGCACACTCCACCAAGTTGACGGCCACCGCGCCCCTGGGATGGAGTCTGGATAGCTACGGGGGGATCACGGCAGATTTCGACCCGCAGGAAATGGGCCGAAGCCTGTATTTCGCGGGCAATCAGGAGCTGCTCACCTTCGCCCACGTGCGCGTTCCGGCCAGCCCCACGCGGCTGCTCAGCAGTGCCTATCTGCAGCAGCAAGCCATTAGCCAGCTGGTCAATGTGGTTGCGGAATGGGGTCTGAAGGGCTTGATCATCCACTTCGACTACGTTCCCGAAGGGGAACAATACGAACTCTTTTCATTTCTCCAAGGACTCCAGGCAGAGCTCGCCGCCAAGGGCGGGCGTACGCTGGTCAGTTTTCCTTGGGACGAAAACCTGGACTATGCCGCGGCCAGCAGGGCTGCGGACTATGTGGTGCTGCAGGGTTCCCGTGACACAAAAGAACCAGGACCCCTAGCAGCCCTGGTGGAACTGGATCAAATGCTGGCAGCCATCACCAAGACCGTGGATGCCAGGAAGATCATCTTGGCCCTGTCCACATCGGGCCTGGACTGGCCCCGCACAGGCGGAGCCCAAGTGCTGAGCCATGAACAAGTGATGGATCTTGCGGCAAGGCAGGGTGCAAAAATCCGCTGGGATTCAGTTTCCATGACACCTTACTTCCACTACGGAAACGGTCATGAAGTGTGGTTTGAAAACCGCTATAGCATGAAGTACAAACTAGAGCTGGTGGCCAAGTACAACCTGGCAGGTGCAGCCCTGGGTAACTTGGGTCAGGAAGACCCGGAAATCTGGGACAGCGCCGCGGAGCTGCTAATCGGCTAAGAGCTCTCCCACGGTAACGCATTGGAAACCCCTGGCCTCCAGATGATCCAGGATCACAGGCAGGGCTTCCAGCGTGGGCTGTGTTGGGTGCATGAGGATCAATGCTCCATTGACCAGCCCGCTGAGCACACGATCAATAATCCGGGTGGGAGCAGGCCTCTGCCAGTCCACGGTGTCCACCGTCCAGAGGACAGTCTTATAGCCCATCTCAGCCGCCACCGCCACCGTCTCCTCTGTAAAGTCCCCGGCCGGCGGCGCAAACACCTGGGGCCGCTGGCCGGTGGCCTCCAAAATCAGATCCTCTCCCTCTTGAATGAGCCGCGCCACTTCATCGCGGCTCATTTCGCTGGGAAGGCCGTGCCAGCCCCCGTGGTTGCCTATTTCATGCCCAGCCTCGGCAATAGCCCTGGCCAGCTCGGGCGACTGCTGCGCCCAGCGCCCCGTGAGGAACCAGGTGACGGTTACATCGGCATGGGCCAGTACCTCCAGCAGGGCTGGGATGAACTCATCGCCCCAGTCCACATTGAACATGAGGGCCAGGCGCGGCTCGCTAGCGGGCCCTCGGTAGTAGGGCTGGAAGTGCGCCCGAGTGATGGAAGGTAGTACAACCACGGTCACCAGGCGGACTTCGGACCGGGCGGGGGCGCTCAGCAGGGCGGCAACGGTACTCTGTACATCCACCACCTGCCCCACCACCTCCGGCGTAATCTCGCCCGTCTGCCAATCCCAGCTGGCATTGCTAGCTTCTACGTAGAAGCTTTCAGCCAAACTGGCCACCACATCATAGAGCTCCTCCTCCAGCAACCCTTCCACCAACTGTCCCTCCAAGGTTACTCCCGGCTTTACGCCGTAAAGAGCACGCAGCGCGACATCGTAGATGGCGGGCGCAGCAAAGAGCAGCGCCGCGCCGAGAATGATTCCCGCAGTGATCAGGATGGCCTTTTTGGTAATGATCATGCCTAGCTGCCCCCCTTTCCAGGATGCTGCGTTCCGGCATGGTCGATATAGAAGTCTCCTTTGTGCAAAAGCTCGGAAACGGGCACTATTTCATAGCCCTGACGGATCAGATCGGGAATGAGACGGCGAATAGCCCCAGGGGTACCTGGGGCTGCGTTGTGGAAAAGCACGATGGAGCCAGGCTTGATCTGGCTCATCACCCGTTCATAGATCTGGCTGCTGTTCAAGTTCTTCCAGTCCAGAGAATCCACGGACCACTGGATAGTATGGTAACCCAGGGCTGAGGCTGTGGAAATGACCTGATTATTGTACTCCCCAAAAGGCGGACGGAATAGGGTTGTTCTCTGCCCGGTAAGCTCCTGGATCACATACTCGTTCTTCTGCAGTTCATAGGCAATGCCCTGCTCGTTGAGGGTGGCCATGTGGGGGTGGGAATAGCTGTGATTACCTATTTCATGTCCTGCGTCAGCAATCTTAACCACGTAGTCTGGATGCTTATCCACCCAATACCCCGCCAAAAAGAACGTGGTTACGATGTTGTGCTCCTTGAGGATCTCTAAAATCTCATCTGTGAGGTCTGCCCCCCAGGTAGCGTCAAAGGAAAAGGCCACCTTCTTCTCGGATGTCTTCACCGAGTAAATGGGAATCAACCGTCCCCTGGATGTGACTGTTGTAATCAGCGGAGTTCGCACCTGCGGGACCAGACTCAAAAACGCCAGCAGGAGAACTAGGAAGAGGTACCACCACTTCACCCTGATCACGTAAACACGCATGACATCACCTCTAGGCAATTCTATTCACCTAGAGGGCGAAGTTATGATTCCCGATCCTTTTGATCACCTGTCTCGTGGCCCAAAACTCCGGTGCCTGGGTGGTGTTGGGGTTGTAGAAATACAGCGCCCCGCCCGTGGGGTCTTCCCCGGCCAGCGCCCTCGTCACCGCCTCCGCACAACTGGCATCAGCCTTCTTGGGCACAGTCCCCTGGGCCACGGGTGTGAACTGCCCTGGCTGGTGCAGAACCTCCCACACCGAATTAGGGTATTTACTAGAACGCACCCTGTTGAAAACCACAGCGGCCACCGCAACTTTGCCCTCAAACGGCTCGCCTCCGGCCTCAGCCTGCACAACCCGGGCCAGGAGATCGAGCTCTTCGCCGCTCACGGTCACCGTAGTACCATCGTGCAGCACCAGTTTAGCGTCGGCCTGCGTGGGCAGTCGGAGCCGCGCCCCCACCTGCAGCGTCGTGGGGTCCTTAATCCTGTTGAGAGCCGCCAGATCCTGCCAGGAAACCCCGTGAGCCATGGCGATATCCCAGAGGGTATCTCCTGGCTGCACCACATGAACCGAATCTGAATCCGCTTGGACCAGGCAGGACATGAGCACTAGGCCCAACAGGATCACTAAAAAGCTGCGCATCATATTTCTCCTTCGTGTTGAAATCACTAACACTATTCCACGTGGAGTCCCCCGATCCTTCAGCGCCCCAATTGATCCAGGAAATGCAAAATCCTGCTGCCCTCGATGAGCTCGGAAAAGGAGATCCGTTCCGAAAGCAAGTTCAGGCCAGCCAAAGCCGCAAGAAGCACCGCCTTGACCCCGAGGGTTAGGCTGCCAGCTGCCATGAGTCCCAGTGCCGCGCCTAAGGGATTTGCACCCGTATCGCCCATCATGGCCCGCCGCCGCAGATCCCAGGGCAGGTAACCGGCCACCGCCAGGGATAGCACCTGCAGGGGAGCTGGATCAGCCGCGAGGAAATGCAGGGGCAGCCCCAAGAGGAGAAAGGCTTTTCCCGCCCGACCTGGCCTTAGGTCCAGCAGATTAAGGAAGTTGGCGGCCAGGGCCACCAGTCCCCCATTGATCACCAGCTCCAGCCAGCCTGTGGCCAGCAGGCTCGCGGCCGCCAGGGCAGTGGCTCCTCCGCCCACCGCCTTAAGCAGTCCTGTTGACACCTCTCCAGCGGCCAAGTGCCCCCTAAACCCCTTCTGGCTCTGGCTGCCCCAGGCATCGTCAATGGCTCCCAAAGCCGCGAAAGCCAAGAGCACGATGGTGAACAACAGGCTCTGCGATTCTGCACCCGACCGCAGGACGATCACCAAAGCGGATGGCAGGATAAACGCATAGCCGACGCCGGTGGGGACCTCCTCACCCAAGTAGTTCCGGGTCTTGCGGCGACCATAGATGGGCAGCAGAGCAGGTACAGCCACGTAGGAAAGGGCCACCGCCACCAAATTCCAAATCATGGGTGCCACCCCCTTTGCCAGCACTGCCACAAGGCACGCAGTACATGCCCTAACTGGCGGCCGCGGTGCCAAAACCCCTTAAGGCCACGCCCGTAGGAGCGGTGCTTCATGGGCAGGGGTAGTTCCAGTACTGTGAAGCCGTGGTACAGTGCGCCCACGGTTAAACCCACTTCCACGCCGAATCCTCTTGGAAGCTCTCCCAAGCGCTCGAGCACCTCAGAGCGAATCGCCCTCTGCCCAGACAGTGGACTGCTCACCTTTTGCCCAGTCAGCAGCTTCACCCCCCAGGCAGCCAACCGGCGGACAAGGCCCAGGCCTGTTTTCCTGCCCCCTAGTGCCTGTCCGCCCACAAAACGGGCTACCGTCATATGAGCTTCGCCCCTGAGCACTGGGTCCACCAGCGCCTGGCCGTACCTGGCAGTCCTTCCCAAGTCCGCATCTAGGAAGAGATAGATGTCCCCATGTACCTGAGCCAAGCCCGCATTGAGGGCATGCCCTTTCCCTTGGTTACCAGCCAGATCCAGAACACCTATGGGCCGCGGCGCTTCCTGCCGAACTTTTTCCACCACTCCCCTGGTGTTGTCGGTGGAACCATCGTTGATCACTAAAACCTCATCCAGCGCAACAATGGAGCAAACCGCTTCCAATGTCTCCGCGATATACTGCTCTTCGTTATAGGCGGGGATAAGTGCAATAACTTTCATGGGAACAGCCTCTCGGCGCTGCGCTGCAGACCGTAGTGCCCCTGGAGATTGGCAGACAGGGCCAACAGGAAGGCGATCTCCCCCATACTGGTGTCAATGCTGTCCACCCGCAGACTGGGGGGAAGCTCCCCCAGCGCCGGTTCCAAATCCTGTTCCCACACAAAGCTCAGGCAAGTACCTGCCGCAGACAAGATGTCGATCATCTCCCGCTCTGCACTGGACAGGGTTTCACTTCTCAAGGGGAAAACCACGGTCATGCCTTCGTGAAAAGCCATGGTCCCCAGGCTGTCCAGGGCAACTGTCTCCACCTGGGCCCCTGCCTGTTGCAGTGTGGGGAGCAAAGAGGCCGCCCCTTCACCAACCAGGATCACCGCCCGTCCTGCCAACCGGTCCCGGACAATGCTCTCGCGGAGCTGCAGCCACGCCTGGGTGGAAAAGTCCAGTTCAGCTTGGAGAACGGCCAACTTGGCGTTATTTTCCCTGAAACGTTCTTCCAGTTCTGAGATGAGCAGTGCCTGCTCCTCAACTAGACTGTGATCTGAAAAGACGGCGCCTCCGATCAACATGCCCAAAACCAGGCTGAAAAATACGGCCAGTAGTGAGGCTACATGGTAACGAAAACCGGGGCTCATTTACAGCCACCCCGTAAGCAGGCGCAGCTGCAGCCAGAGCAGGCGCAGATAGTGCCGCCAAGGAGATGTGAGTCCCATAAAGAGCAGGATGGGAATCATGGCGGCCAGCAGCAGAGGCAGGGCGCCGTAGGTAGTTTTGGGGCGGTATAACTCGCTCACCTTTTTGGCATCCAGCAGAATGGGCCCGATCTTCAAGCGGGTCAAGAAGGTGGAGGCCATGCCCGGGCGTCCCTTTTCCAGAAAATCGATCATGTTGGAATGCGAACCCACCAGTACGATGAGGTCAGCCCCATTCTCATGGGCCAGGAGCAGAGCCAGGTCTTCGCTGGTGCCCGGCGCAGGCACCACCTGGAACTCCACCCCCAAGTTAGCCAACCGCTCCGCACTGGGACAGCGCCCGTCGGGATAGGCGTGGGCGATGAGCTGGGCCCCGCAGCACAGTGCGGCATCAGTGACGCTGTCCATATCCCCGATGATGATGTGGGGCCGGTATCCCTTTTGGAGCAGGGCGTCGGCGCCCCCATCCACACCCACCAAGACGGGGGCCGCCTCTTGGATGAACGGGGCCAGTACCTGCAGATCTTCCCGGTAACCCACTCCCCTGACAACCACCACCACCGTCTTGCCCCTGCAGCTTACTTTCAGGGGAGGGAACTGAATGTCCCCGAGTATCACATCCTTTTCCCGGAACGCATATTCCAAAGTGTTATTCACGAACTTCTCCAGTTCACGGGGCAGGTTGAACTGGGCGAACTTTTCCCGCATCTCGATCAGGTGCCCCGTGACCACAGTCCCCACCGCGATCACCCGGCCATCCTTGAGCACCTTCCGCCCATCTATTTCCACCACGTCTCCATCCTGAAGCACGTTGAAGATGCCTTCGCCCACGTTGTCCAGGAGAGGCACCCCATGGTCGCGCAAAAGGCGGGGGCCCAAATTGGGATAGCGGCAGGTCAGAGAGGAACGGGCGTTGATCACCGCTGCCACCCCCGCTTCCACTAAACCAGCCGCGCCCACGGCATCCAGGTCTTCGTGGGCGATTACGGCGATCTCTTGGGCCCGCAGTCTTGCTGCCAGCTCCTTGGTGCGCTTTCCCAACCGAACCCTTCCCCGCACATCGGCACCCCCCAGCAAGAAAAAAGAGACGGCTAGTACCGTCTCTAGTATGTGCCTCTACCAGCACCCTTAGCCCTGAGTTTCCACTGCTAAAGCTACCAGATGCGCCATCTTGCTGATGAACTCCGAATTAGTGGGCTTACCCTTGTTCTCCGACACATACGGGAAAATCTGATAGAGCTGATCCACGTTTCCCTTCTCCCATGCCGCCTCCAGGGCATAGCGCATGGCCCGCTCCACCTGGGCTCCGCTCACGGCAAAACGCTGGCCGATTGCCGGATACAGGTTCTGCGTCACCGAATTGAGCCACTCGGGGTGAACTGCGGCCAGCCAGATCCCTTCAATCAAGTACCGGTAGCCCTTATAGTGCGGGGGTATGCCCATGCGTTCAAAGTAGGCCACGCAGACATCGTAGACCTGCTTGTAAGTGGCTTCCCGCAGGGGTAATTCGGTTAAGGGCCGCAGTAGTTGTTTGATCCGCTTCTCCAGCACAACGAGATCCACTGGGCGCAGCAGGAAGTAATCTGCACCGAGCTCCGCAGCCTGCGCCAGTAAACGCTCACCGGGAGGCGTCTGGGATATCATGATCACCTTTGTTTCCTCAGCCCTGAGGCTTGTCCTGATCCTTTTCAGAGCTGCCATTCCCCCCTGGGGCTGGCAGTTAAAGTCCAGGAGTATGATCTGGGGCTTGTCCATGAGCAAAACGTGCTCCAGATCAGCAGAGCAGTCCCAGCCTTGGTAGGAAAAGCCGTCCAGCCGGCTGAAATAGGCGGCTACTTCCTCCCGAAAGGCCTCATCGCCATCGAACTGAAAAACACGGATCATCCCTCGATCCCCCTTTACCCCACGCGTCCGGCCAGCAAGAAGGTTCTAGTGATTGGCGAATAATGGAAGTTCTTCTCCAGGCGAAAGCCCACTATCTCCCCTGTGGAACTCATATGGATCCTAGGCCCCGAACACTTCAGCTTCTCGCTGCCAATGAGGATGGTGTGATCATTGAACACGCTGATGGGCAGATCCTGTTCAATGTATTCCAGGACACGCCTCTCCACTTCCGCCAAGTCCACTTCCGGCTTACGGGTGAACTCCACCACAAACCCCCTACGCACATCGCTGTGGAATGTGGGCGGCTCGATGCCCATCTGCTCCAGGACGATGCCAGTCAGGTCTTCAGCACTGTGGGCCATCTTCCTGTAAACCAAGGATTCATAGGCCGCCTCCGCGATCTCCCCGGGGAAAGGCCCAAACAGAGTGGGAATGGTCACCACCACTTCCTCTCCGATCCCGATGAGCACCTCCGCGTTCACGTTGAGCAGCGGGTAAAGCAACTCGAAGTGTTCAACTATCACCCGGCGCCCTGCGGAAATGGCCTTTTTCACCGCCTCTGCCAGCTCCCAAAGGGGCGTAAAGGCCATTTCAAAACGGACGTCCAAGTGATAGGTGTGCGTCCTGAAGTAGTCCGCCTGGGCATCATCCAGAACCGGCAGGGGACGGACATTCACACCGTCATCATCGTTAGTGAGGACCAGGCCGGGAAACATGCCCCTGATAATCAGTGATTTGCCCGCACCGGCATCGCCGATGACTCCAATGAGCAGAGCTTCGGCGTCTAGGTAACGTTGGGCGATGATCTGCCCCAGATGCATGAGGCGCTGACGACCCCTGGGTGCGTAATAGGCTGCTTTCACCAGCGTGATATAGTGCATTTCACAGCACCGCCTCGGCATGCCGCGCCACGTGGCAGTTAATGTTCACAGCCACGGGCAGCCCGGCAATATGCGTGGGATAGACGTCGACAAACAGAGCTAGAGCCGTCTGGGTCCCCCCAAAACCCTGGGGACCCACTCCAGTCTTGTTCACCAGTTCCAATAGTTCAGCTTCCAGCTGAGCTATATGAGGTTCGGGATGCTTGGAGCCAACCTCGCGCAGCACGGCCTTTTTCGCCAGCAAAGCGGCTTTTTCCATGGTGCCTCCAATGCCCACACCGATAATGATGGGCGGGCAGGGGTTGCCGCCCGCCTCGCTCACCGCCTTGACCACGAAATCCTTAATGCCTTGGACCCCATCGGCCGGTTTGAGCATCTTCAAGGCAGACATGTTTTCGCTGCCAAATCCCTTGGGGGCCACGATCAAGCGCAGCTGATCACCGGCCACCAGGGAAACGTGGAGTACGGCCGGGGTGTTGTCCTTGGTGTTCACCCTCTGGATGGGGTCGCCCACAACGCTCTTGCGGAAGAACCCTTCCTCGTAAGCCTGACGAACTCCTTCGTTCACTGCATCGCTGAGTAGGCCCCCCTCTAGGCGCACCTCCTGGCCCACTTCCGCGAAAACCACTACCATGCCCGTATCCTGGCAGAGGGGCATCTTCTTCTCCCGGGCAATCTGGGCGTTCTGCAAGATCACATCCAGGACATGCTGACCCAAGGGCGACTCCTCCTTCTGTTCCGCCTCCACCAGCGCCTGGAAAACATCCATGGGCAGGTTGCAGTTGGCATCCAGGCAGAGTTCCTTGACCTTGGCCACAATCTCCTCAAACCTGATCACTCTCACAGCTCATCGCCTACCTTGCTTTACTTTTCAGTAAGGCCACCAGACGGTTCATCTCGTTGGTGCAGATGCACAGGCCCTCATCCACTCCCATACCTGGTTTAGACAGTATCTGGCGGGGCCTGGTGGCCACTGCCAACTGAACGGTAATCTGTGCGGAGCGCTCCGTCTCGTTGCAGGTTCCTCCGAGATAGGGAATGACGCCGTGCTCACGGCAGAACAATACCGCTTCCACTGAATTATTGATGCCGCCTAGATCCGGTGCCTTGATCTGGATCATATGCCCGGCTTTGGCGAGCACGAAGTCCTTAATATCTTCAAGGGTATTGCACCACTCATCGGCCACAAACTGCACAGGGATGTTGTGCTTGTCCACATAGGCCCGCAGCTCCGCCATGACCCTGATCTGCTCTTCCTTGGAACCGCAGTCCACAGGTCCCTCAATGGCCAGTCGATGCGGTGCCACCAGCTCTGCCAACTGCTTGGTGTACTCCCCAATGGCCTCAATGTCATTGTCGAAAGCCTCTCCGATGGTCCCATACACATCAACTTGAAAATCAGGCAGGTAATCTTCGTCCACCCTGAGCTCCTGGACCCGCTGTTTTAGCCAAGCCAAATAGTCCCTGAGGTGTTCTCCCTGTCTGCCCAGCTTGTTGATGTTGTTGAACAAGCCATGGGGCAGCACGTCCACGTGCTTGATGATCATGCGATCAGCGTTCAGCCTACGATCATCGCCGGTTTGAGCAAAAATCTTCACAGGTGCAGCTTTGAGCTCCAGGCCATACTCTTCCACGATCACCTCTGCCATGGTGAGCTTCCTACTCCTGGCCACGGCATCGAGGATAGCTTGGGTGACTCCGTAGCGAATGGCGGTGTGCAGCGGCTTATCCTCTCCGTTGCGCAGTCCGTCAATCTCCTCAGCGAGTGCACGGAAGGAGGTGAGTTTGCGCCCAATCAACCTGGGTACAACGTATTCTTGAATCTGGGGAATGTATTTATCAGCCAGGAAGAGCGGATCCCGTCCCCCTGCACCTGAGTACTGAACCGCGGCACAGTCCCCGTAGGCCACCTGGCCATCGTCCAAGACCAACTGGATGGAAACGCTCTCCCCAGCTTGGCGAATCTTCACAAAACCAGGGGTAACCGGCACGCCGTCATAGGTGAGCCCATTCTCCGTGAAGTTTCCTTGGCGAATGGCCCGCTGGTCATCGAAATAAAACCCTGTGAGTCCCTTTGAAAGTACAACATCCTTGATAATCATGCCAACACTCCTTCCAGTAGTCTAAAATGTTAGCTCCAATAAGGGCGCGTGTTGTTGAGCTCCGTAAACATCGGTTTCTCCCAGATCTCCCGAAGCCCTGGGCCGCACAATGGTAACCTTCACGGCATGGGCGGGGGCGAAATGGACGATGGACAGCACTTGGCTTTCCTCTATTTTGTACAGCGCAGCGATCTTTTCCTTGGTGATGCTGTGCTTGACCTGCTCATAGGTCTCTTCGTCGGGAAACATGAGATCAAAAGTCAATTCATAAGGCCCTGCATTTTTGCTGCGGATAACCGAAGCCACGTCTTTCACGTACCGCATGGCTCACTCCTCCCTAATCTCCATGGAGAACAACCCCTTGGGATCATCCACTTCCAGGAGATGATAGACGTTAAACCTGTACACGGCTCCTGCAGAGATATCGGAGGGCGAGTATGGAAAGGCCAGGTTCCCAGCGGTGGATTTCCGCCCCGGATACCCGTAATGCAGGAGCGTGGACCTGAAGAAACTGCAGATGGTGTCGGCAATCTCTTGAGTGGGAGCCACCGCCTCCATGACCAGTCCCAGCTCATGGGCGGGCTGCGCCTGCGGTTCCAAACTGCCCATCACTCCGTCCTTCCCGTAGCGATGGACGTGGAGCTGGTAGTCGCGCAGATCGCGGAAGTTGTCCGCTACCCGTTCCTTTACCGCGGCGATGATCTCGTCGATCTGACTGATCATTATGGGATCCCTCACACCGGCGATGCTGATGGTGCGAAAGCCAACCCGACGCGCTCCTTCCAGCTTGAGGAAGTACTTCTCTGTGGGAACAAACCGGGTTCCCCACACCTTGACCTTACCACCGGGTAGCTCCTGGAAGTTGGTCTGCCGCAAATCCAACCTACCCCCTGGTCCAGGCAGGGAATAGGGATCGCTCTTCTCATAGAGCGTATGGGCAGCCACCGACAGTTTAGTGCAGGTTCGCTCTGGGTTCAAGGCCTCCAGGACAAAGCAGTCATCGTGCAGGTAACCGAAAAGGCTGTCACTGCCGCTGCCGGGACTGGCCGCGATGGCCGCGCATTCCAGAATCTTCCCCATGTGCAAGGCCAGGGCCAGATCATAGCCCTTCAGCACCGGCAGCGCCGCAAACACCGTGGGGTCATATGCCCTTCCGGCAACGATGATCTGAGCCCCTTCCTCCAGGGCCTGCATGATGGGCTCCAAACCCATCTGGGCCACGATATGTACGCTTTCAGAGATCTCCTCTTCGGTGAGGTCATCCACTGGCCCCAGGGGCTGGACCCGGCCGCGCCGCTGCTCCTTGAGGAGGAAGTCCCGATCCACATCACTGTAGATGACCGCCAGTTTGGCGGTGGCCTTCAGCTCGCCCAGAACCTCCCGGACTATGGACACGGTCCAATCCACATGGGGTTTGGCTCCGGAGCCGCCCGCCGTACCGATGATCAAAGGTATGCGGCGCTCCAGGGCCGCTTGAATCAAATAGTGGAGATCCCTTTTCACCGGAGCCCGCTGGGTAAAGGACTTCCCAGCGCCCAGGTAATAGGGGCCGGGATCGGTGGACCCGGCATCTACCGCAATGACATGGGGGTCGCGGTCCAAACCTGCCTGAAAGGAAGACAGGGGAAAACCATAACCTAAAATCGCTGTGGGCGAAAGAATTCTCAGTTCACTCAATGCTCATCTCTCCTAACGGGGGCGCCCCACTAATCTGCCCTGACCTACAGCATAGATGTCGTCAATCACCATCTGGAAACTGGGGGGCCGCCGCTCCGCCTGACCCCTTTCTGCCAGCTTGGCACGGTGGAAATCTTGAATCTCCTTGGGGAAAGGCAGATTGCCCCACTGCAGGAAGCGTACCGCCCCGTCGTTATCCCGGGCGGGCATTGTTCTGCCCAGGTTAAAGGTGCTGGGGGCAAAGGGGACATCGATCACCCCCGCGGCAAACGCCCGTACCGCCCCTAAGGCCCAATCGCCCTCACCCAGCTCCAGGGTTTTGTTCAAGATGGAGCGGGTTTCCTGCAGGATGATCTCCCGTTCCGCGGCTAGCTGCGGATTCTCAGGGAACACCTGATCCTGCAGCATGTTCAGGACTTGCTTAGTGGCCCGGATCCCCTGGGCGTTAGCTTCCTTGGTGGGAATGCCCAGGGCCTCGTGGGTGGTTTTGACGATCACCTTGGTTGCCTTACCCAACGCTGCGGTCATGCTTCCCAGGGCGATGACACCGTATGCTTTGGCTTCGTCTTTGGGGAAACCGCCCATCCACTGGTGGAACACGGTGGTGATCTCCACATCATAGATATTCTCTGCCCTCAGGTACTCTTCTGCCAAGGTGATCAGGGTCTGGAGGGCTGCCACATCCTGAATGACATTGCCGCATTGGCCGTAACCCAATGTGATGCTCTTCACACCCTGCTTGGCTGCTAAAACCGCTTCGATCACCGCCACGCTGTGGGACACACAGGGCGCAACCAGAGTGCCCGTGAGAGGGCCGAAAGGCTCACGGTTGATGGGGATCCCCTGTTCCTCATAGAACCCAACTAAGCGGTCCACGTACTGCCAGTGGCGGATGCTTTCTTCTAAGGGTACGCGCTTGGCGTAGGGAATATTGTAGGAAATGCCCCCGCCTTCGAAGGCGGTGAAACCCGCGGCCAGGGTAATCTCCGCAAGCAGGCGGGCATCTGGAGTGCCGTGGCGCACTTGCAGCGGGCGGGACAAACCTTCCACCAACCGCCGACAGCTGGCCACCCCATGGTTGACAGCCGGGAAGCCGTTGAGCAGCGACCGGCCTTCCCGTATGCTCTCCGCCAAGGCCTTCTCCGCCTCCTCGTAGCGGTTCTGCCTGGTATAAGAGTCTATGGTTGTAGGCAGAAGATCTGCTTCCCCCTTATCCTGTAAGAACAACAGCAGTTCCAGATGGCTGTTGAGATCGGCGACACCCGCCCGGGGCTGAGCGAGCGTTTTGCCAGCGGCTTTGGCCCGGCTCAAACACCGGGCGAAGTTGAGCTCAGGATTGAGTTTGCTGTGAAACGCCACCGCCTCAGCCAAATCCACTTCCTGCCCCGTGGGCCAGCTTGCCAGGACCTGCTCCCTTTCCTCTGTTAGTTGATTCCAATCTAGTTTCTCATGGTTGAGCCCCTCACCCACCTACTGTTCCCTCCTCGCCAGCTTGTAATTGCTCAAAGAGTCCGTCAAAATGTCAAAGGCAGCATCTGGCTCTTCTTGGGCCAACAAGCCCATGCTGGCCAGAATGTAGCTGCCATCCAAGAAAAACAGGGGATCTTCTGGCCTGAGCTCCAGGGGTGCATCCCCCTGTTTGCCCGCGCCTTCCAGCACCGCCAGCGGGTCATGGCTTCTCACCAATACGCCGCCTGTGCCGATCACCGTTGCCACTGAAGAGAGGTCCTTACCCTCCTGAACCCAGACCAGACCAGCAGGCGTGTACAGCTCCGAAAGGCGGCCCACGTGCCGGCTTACGGCATGCGCTACTGCCAGGCGAGCCAGCACCCGGTCAAAATGCCACTCCTCGTCGCTTTCAGGCAGTGTATCCGGGTGTGCGTGGAGCAGTTCTGCCCTGCTTTCCACTTCCTCTCGGGTCCAGTTCACCTCCTGAGCCAGTACATCTGGGCCCACTGTCTCCATGAGGGAGAGCACGCTCACCCTCACCCCAAGATCTCCTTCAACAGTGCGTTTTGCATAGGGCTCCGGCAGGCCTCGCACCACAACGCCCGCCCGGGTCGGCAGTCCCTTACCTAGCGAATGGACATCGGTGGTGGCACCACCCACGTCGACAATGAGCAGATCACCCCAGCCTTTTCGGGCCGCAGTCCCCTGGCTTAAGAGCTGGCCAGCGCGGAGAACGGCTGCCGGCGTGGGCATGAAGATCCCCTCAATCCAGCGGCCGGCTTTGTCCAGGCCCTTCGCGTAGATGATTTTTTCCATGAAAACGCGGCGAATCACTTCCCGGGCCGGATCAACCTGCAGCTGGCCGATTTGCGGCATCACGTTTGGGGCAATGTAGGTACTGAACTCTGGGGGAAAGCAAGCTGCCACTTCCTGGGCCACGGAGCGGTTGCCCGCAATGACCACAGGCACCGGATTGGGCAGGCTGGCTAACACTTTGGCATTGTGCAGGATGTTTTCCCTGTTGCCCCCATCAGTTCCACCGGCTAGGAGGATGATGTCGGGCTGAAGCTCGATGATTTCCTCGCGGTCGGCTTCAGTGAGCTGGAAGGAGTAGGTGCTTAAAACCCGCGCACCGGCTCCCAAGGCTGCCAGCCTCGCTGCTTTGGCCGTCAGGTCCTGCACCAAGCCGATGGCCACCATGCGCAGCCCCCCGGCAGCACTGGAGCAGGCCAGCTTTCTAGCCTGCCGCAGCTGCTCTGCATCAAGTCCCAGGCCCTGCAGTGCGTTCCTCAGGCCGATGCTCACGTCCTCGATGGTGGTGGGCGCGCTGGATTGAGCCAAAATGCGCCTTTGGCCTATGTCTACGGCGGTCACTTTCGTAAAGGTGCTTCCAATATCTACGAGAACCCAGCTGCCGCTCATCAAAAAACCCCCCAATTACATGCCGAGGTCTTCCCGCAGAGTGGGAATGAAATCCTCTGGCAATGTACTTGGAGGATACACCCGGTCAAACCCCAGCTGCTTGAACTTCGCTTCCACTTCGGACCAATCCTGGTTTCCCACAACCAGATAGCCGCCGATATACATTAGAATATCGCCAATACCGGCTTCGATCAACGCTTCCCGCAGTCCCCTGGCATCAATTTCCGCATGACCGTATAGGGACGAGACCAAAATAGCATCTGCGTCGGTCTCCAGGGCTGCTTCCACAAACTCCTTTTGCGAAACCAGTACGCCCAAGTTGACTACGTTGAAGCCTGCCTCGGTAAGGGCGATCTCTAGAATCTTGTTGCCTACGGCATGTACATCAGCACCTATAACGCCCAAGACTAGCGTCTTTGCCTCCATCCGCCTCTCTCCCTATTAACAATAACCTAATTAATTCTACATATCAAATCCTTCTCTATGCGCACAAAAAAACCTCCCGCGAACACGCTGGTTTCGCGGGAATTTGTTCGTTGATCCCCAATCCTGCCTCATATACCATCCATTCAGCAAAACTGGCATATCCCTTTGTTGGATTATTCACAAAGACATGGGTGATGACCCCCACGAGCATACCGTTTTGGACAATGGGGCTGCCGGACATCCCTTGGATGATCCCTCCCGTCTCCCGCAGGAGCCTTTCGTCCGTGACTTCCACCACCATCCCCTTTTCCCCTGGCTTGGTCTGGTTGATCACCTTAACGATCTCCACCTTGAACGCCTCGATAGTTGTGCCCTGCACCACCGTGTACATCTCAGCCGGGCCTGCCCGCACTTGATGGGCAAAAGCCACCGGGACGGGACGGTCAAAGGAGCTGCGCGCCAGAGAACCCACCAACTTCCCATAGATCCCCAGATTGCTGTTGGAATCAATGATGCCCAAAACATCCTGTTCTCCGTGGAAAAAGCCCACCTTCTCCCCGGGCGTGCCCCTGCTCCCATAGCGGATGGAATCAATGGATGCCTCCACAATGGTTCCCTGGCTGATCTGCACCGGCCGCCCCAGGCTGTCGGTGATGGTGTGGCCCAAAGCCCCGAAGCGCCCGGTCTCTGGATGAAAAAAGCTGAGGGTCCCCACGCCCGCCGCGGGATCCTCCAGCAGTACTCCCAGGAGATATTGGTAAGAACTCTGCCCGAAGATATTGGTCTGCCAGGTTCTGGCAGGCTCAACAGAAATGGTTAGGACACGGTCGCCGCGTTTGACTTCAAGGTTCAAGACCCGCTTTTCTGGGGCTAAAGCGTTGATGAGCTGGCTCACCAGTTCGGGCCTTCTGGTTGGATGCCCCTCAATGGAAAGGAGGATGTCGCCGGGCCTAAGCCCTGCTTCCCGGGCGGGAGAACGCTCCTTCCCATCAAGATCCACCACCGCCCCTAGTTCACTAATGACCAATCCTTCAGAGTTGAGCAGAACTCCAATGGATTGGCCACCGGGAAAAACCTCCACTAAGGGAACTACATCCACCACCAGCTGAGTAAGGGGAAGCCAGCCAAACAGACTCACCCGGTAAACTCTGCTGCCTAGACTCTCCGTGTCAAAAAAGCCGGTTACTTCCACGCCATCCGCATCTTTGATGCGCAGCGGTGGTTCCAGATCCAGAGATAGTTCCATCCCGGGAAAAACCTTGAGCTCGCGCGGTATACCCACGGCGGAAACCCAGTAAGGAATGGTAGCGAGCACCACTACGCAGGCCAAGCATAAGGTCAAAACAACTCTGAGTAAGACTCTTCTCACAAAGCCACCTACCCCCCGCTTTCCGTTTATGGGTGTAGGTTGCCCTGCGCAAGATGGTGATATTGAAGGAACTAGCTGCCAAGCCCCGCCTCGGTTCTGCGCAGCAGCTCCCTGGCATGCTCACTGGTAACCAGCTCCTCGGCACTGCCCCCCAGCATGCGGGTGAGCTCCAGAACCCGCTCCTCTGGCCCCAACAGCTTCGCTTTCACCATAGTGCGGTTTTCACGCGCCAGCTTCTGGACTGAGTAATGGTGGGTACCAAAACTGGCCACCACAGGCAGATGAGTGACGCACAAAACCTGGCGCATTTCACCCAAGGTTCGCAGTTTCTCGCCGAGCTTGACCGCGGTACGCCCCCCTATTCCCGCATCCACTTCATCAAAAACGATGGTGGGGATCTGCTCCGCCTTGGCCAAAATGGCTTTCAGAGCCAGTAAAACCCTGGACAACTCGCCGCCCGAGGCAATCCTGGCCAGGGGCTTTAACTCCTCGCCCAGATTCGCGGCCATCATGAATTCAACCCTTTCCCGACCCCCTAAAGCCGGCTGCTGCCCCTCCTCGGCCACGAACTGCACCTGAAACCTGGTATCCCCCATGGCGAGATCGGCAAGTTCCACTTGAATCTGCTGCTCAAGCTGCTGGGCCAGGGCGCGACGGCCGTGACTGAGCTTTTCGGCCAAGCTCAGCCACTCCTGCTCCAACCTGTTGCACTCTGCTTCCAGACCTTCCGCCCGCACACCGGCATTCTCCAATGCAGCCAGTTCTTCCTGGGCCTGCTGTCCGTACGCCAAAATCTCTTCCACTGAGTCTCCGTATTTCCGCTGCAATCTATCGATGAGGTCCAGACGCTCCTCCACTGCGTTGAGCCTGCCCGGGTCAGCGGGAAGGGCCTCCAGATAGTGCCGCAGGTCACGGTACAACTCCTGCAGGTTAATGAGCACTTCCACATAGCGCTGGGTCAGGGGTTCCAGGGGTGGATCCAGGGCAGAAGCCCGTTCCAGTTCGGTTTCGATGGAGGAGAGCATGTCCAGAAGGGGCTGTCCATCTGCCTGGTTTTCGCCCAGCATGCCCACTGCGTACTGCAGAGCCTGACGAATGCGGTCCAGGTTGGCCAGGCGCGAGCGCTCCTGTTCCAGCTCCTCATCTTCGCCTGGCTGGAGATGGGCGCCCGTAATCTCTTCGATCTGGTAGGCCAGCAAATCCATGCGGCGGTGCCTTTCCCGCTCGTCGCTTTGCAGCCGTTTCTGCTCAGCGCGCAGAGCCAACCAGGAGCTGGCCAGCTTGTCTGCTTCCTCCAAGATACTCAAATGGCTTGTCCCGCCGTAGCTGTCTAGGAGCTCCACGTGGTTTTCGGGCCGCAGCAGTCTTTGGCTGTCGTGCTGCCCCACAATATCCACCAGATGCGCACCTAGCAAGGACAGCTGATTGACAGTGGCTAAGTGGCCGTTGATCCAGCATTTACTGCGGCCGCCCATGCTGATCTCCCGTGAGATGATCAGCTCCTCTCCCTCCTGCATGCCCCACTCCTCCAAGAGCGCAAGTGCGCCTGCATTGGGCAAGAAGCTCCCGGACAGCATGGCGCGCTGAGCTCCAGTGCGAACCACCTCGCTGGACGCCCTGGCACCAGTGAGCAAGCTGAGAGCATCGATGATGATGGACTTTCCCGCCCCCGTTTCGCCGCTGAGCACACTGAAGCCAGAATAGAAAGATAATTCTAGGTCCTCGATTAAAGCGAAGTCTCGAATCTGCAGCTCCTTGAGCATGCACTCACCTCTCCATGAGCTCTTGAATCCGAGTGAACAGCACTCCGGCAGGACCTTGAGGTGTGCTGGGTGCCTCTGGATCATGGGTCAGAACCAGGATGCTGTCATCACCGGCAATGCTGCCCAGCATCTCGGGCCATTCCAGTTCATCAATGATGGCAGCCACCGCATGGGCCCCTCCGGGATAGGTCTTGATCATGATTAACGGTCCGCTAAAATGCACACTGCGTACATAGTCCCTAAAGATACGCCTGGCGCGCCGCAACAGATCGCCCATGCTCACCGTGGTGGGCAGCGAGTACTTGTACCCCCCTTGGCCGTTAGGAACCTTGACTAAACGCAGTTCTTTGATGTCCCTCGATATGGTGGCCTGGGTCACTCGGAACCCGTGGGCATGCAAAAGCTCCATGAGGGCCTCTTGCGTCTCCACGTTGTTTTCCCGGACCAGCTCCAACAGCTTAGCCTGTCGCTTATGCTTCACGGCTCCCACCTCCCATCTGAGGCATTCGCAATCTAGAATGGAGGACTTGGAAAAACCCTCGATCTCCCAATCGCACGAACAAAGCCCGCTGCTCAGCCCGCTCAATGGTCACTTGATCGCCGGTCATTAAGGGGAAACCATCTTGGCCGTCGATGGTGAGCATCACTGACTCACTGGCGCGGTTCAAACGCACCTGGACCTGCACTTCCGGCCTGGTCACCACCGATCGGCCAGCCAAGGAATGCGGACAGATGGGAGTAATGCAGATGGCATCCAGCAGAGGTTCCACAATCGGGCCGCCGGCCGCGAGGGAATAGGCTGTGGATCCTGTGGGGGTAGCAATAATCACTCCGTCGCCAACATAGTCCGTAACGTGCTGACCGTCGGCGAAGATGCTGAACTCAATAATCCGGGCAAAAGTGCCCCTAGTGATCACAAAATCGTTTAAAGCTAGATGCCGGGCGATTTCCCTGCCTTCACGCTGCACGGCTGCGGAAATGAGCATCCTTTCCTCCAGGGAGTAATCCCCTGCCAGCAACCTGTCCAAGGCAGGCATAAGCCCGTCCGTCTCCACTTCGGTCAAGAACCCCAGGTGGCCAACGTTCACTCCAAACACCGGCACCTGCCAGCGGCTGGCCAGCCGGGCCGTGTTGAGCAAGGTCCCATCACCGCCAAGGACGATGGCCAGATCCAGCTGGGCCAGGTTATCTCCCTCCGGAGATAAGACCAGCTGGGGCTCCACCCCACGCTCGTTCAGGGCAGCCGTTAGCTCTCTGCTTAAGGCCATGGCTGCAGGCTTTCCTGTGTGGGCCACGATCCCGATTCTCATCAGCATTCATCCTTTCCCTGGCTGGAGGTCCACCCTTCCCGAATGACCGCGCAAACCTGTTCAAAGGCATCCTGCGGCTCTGCCCCCATGCGGAAATGGCCCAGGAACTCCAAGTTCCCTTTCCCACCGCTGATGGGAGATACGTCAAAGCCCACTAAACCCAAGTCCTGGCCCTGCAGCTCATTGACCAAGGGAGGGAGATAGGTGAGGTGAACAGCGCAGTCACGGATCACTCCGTGCTTGCTGAGCCCAACACCACCCGTCTCAAACTGCGGTTTGATCAAGGCGATGACATCTCCTCCCGGCTTCAAAAGCGCCCGCACTTGGGGGAAGACCTTAGTCAGCGAGATAAAGGAAACGTCTATGGTGGCCAGATCTGCGAGGGAGGGCAGCTGCTCTGGGGTTAAGCGCCGGATGTCAGTTTTCTCCAGGACAAGCACACGGGGATCACTACGCAGTTCAGGCACCAGCTGATCCCGCCCCACATCGACGGCATAAACTTGCCTGGCCCCGGCCTGAAGCAGGCAGCTTGTAAAGCCTCCAGTGGACGCCCCCACATCTAGGGCAGTTTTTCCCTTAACCTGGACGTCAAAGACCTGAAGGGCCTTTTCCAGTTTCAATCCTGCCCGGCTGGGATAGCCTAAGGGCTCACCCAGGATTTCCACTCTGGCGTCCGCGGCGACTCTGGCACCGGGCTTGATAACCTTGGCCCCGTGGACCAAAACTTGACCGCTGGTGATCAGTTCTTTGGCGCGCTGGCGCGAAGGCGCCAGTTCACGGGTGACAAGGAGTTGATCCAACCTAAGCACTATGAATCCCTACTCACTACAACCTGCAGTTTGTGCCCAGCGGCTTTGCGCAACGTCTCCGCAACTTGGCGAGCGGTCA
This sequence comes from uncultured Clostridia bacterium, assembly GCA_900018335.1. GTDB lineage: Bacteria > Bacillota > Limnochordia > Darwinibacteriales > Darwinibacteriaceae > DTU010. Next base: position 51,162 of record FIZK01000004.1, read on the forward strand.
AACCATACTCTTCGTGGATGCGCGCGATCGAGCCATGGGGAATAAAGCAATCGGGGTAGCCAATGCGCTCCACTTTGAACCGGGGCTCCCCGCCAACAACCTCCTGAAGCATTTCGAGAATGCTGCTGCCAAACCCTCCAGCCAGCACGTGATCTTCCACGGTGGCCACATACTTCTTCCCGCGAACCGCGCCTTGGATGCTGGCCGCATCCAAGGGTTTCAAGGTGCGCACGTTGATCACGGAGAAGCTCAGCTCAGGCTCGAGACTGCGCGCCGCTTCTAAGGCCACGTCCACCATGGGCCCAAAAGCGAACACCACGCCATCCCGCCCCGACTTTACCTCCTCCGGGGGAATGGGCTGGGCCGGCTGAAAGGCCGCGCGGGGCGCGATACTCCCAGCACACGCCCTGGCGTAGCGAATGGCCACCGGTCCAGGCTGCTGCAGAGCCCAGGCAAGCATGGCAGCAAGTTCGCTGCCATCACGGGGAGCCAGGATGGTCAAGCCCGGTATGGGGCGCAGAAAAGCCATATCGAAAATCCCCTGGTGTGTTGCGCCATCGTCGCCCACGACGCCTGCTCGATCCACCGCGAACACCACGGGCAAACCCTGGAGGGCCACATCATGGATGAGTTGGTCGTAGCCTCTCTGCAGGAAAGTCGAGTAAATGGCTACCACGGGGCGGAGGCCCTCTTTGGCCATACCGGCAGCCAGGGTGACGGCGTGCTGTTCGGCGATCCCCACGTCGAAAAACCGTTCTGGAAATGCCTTTGCAAAGGGCCCGAGGCCTGTGCCGTCCCGCATGGCGGCTGTGATAGCCACAATTCTGGAGTTCCTCTCCGCCAGTTTCACCAGGGACTCGCCGAACACCTGGCTGAAGGAAGGCCCATTTTTCTCAGCCGATCCTCTGCTGGGGCCAACACCGTGATAGCGATGGGGACTCTCCTCAGCCAGGGCGTGCCCCCTTCCCTTTTGGGTGTACACATGGATAAGTACGGGACCGCGGCGCTGAATCCCGGCCCTGATGGCCCTCTGCAGTTCCGCAATATTGTGTCCATCAAAGGGGCCCAAATAGGCGAATCCTAGCTCTTCAAAGAACTGGCCCGGCAGCATATGCTTGAGGGTGATTTTCACTTTGTGGGCAAGCTTTGCCAGCGGCGGACCCACCAGGGGTATCCCGCGCAAAATCGCCGCAAGGCCTTCTCTAGCCTGGTAGAGGAAACTGTGGGAGCGAATCCGGCCTAAGTAATCGCTGAGCGCACCCACATTGTTGGTGATGGACATCTCGTTGTCGTTGAGTATGACAATGATGTCCTTGCCCAGGGAACCTATGTGGTTCAATCCTTCGAAAGCCATGCCTCCTGTTAGGGCCCCATCGCCGATCACGGCCACCACGTTGAAATCCTCGCCCTGCAGGTCCCTGGCGATAACCATTCCGGCAGCCGCGGAAACGGAGGTAGAACTGTGTCCTACCCCAAAGTGATCATGCTCGCTTTCTGCGGGGAGCGGAAATCCAGACAGCCCTCCCCACTGCCTTAAAGTGTGGAACCGGTCCTGACGACCGGTAATCAGTTTATGGGTATAGCATTGATGCCCCACGTCCCAGATGATCTTGTCCCTTGGCGTGGACAGTACCGAGTGGAGGGCTAGAGTCAGCTCCACAACCCCCAGATTGGCACCTAAATGACCACCGTTTTCTTCCACGGTGGACACAATGCGGTGCCGAATCTCGCTGGCCAGCAATTCCAAACTGGGCAGATCCAGCTTCTTGATGTCTTCGGGGGATTTGATTCGCGCCAGCAGCTCTTCACTCATAATTCCTACCTCTTCTTATCCTTCACGAACAGGGAGCGAAACTTCATCCTAATCTGCTCCAGGGAATACAAAATCTTGCCCGTCACCAAAAGGATGGTGGTGGACTTGGTGATGGCAAAGCTTTTGCCCAGCGCCTTGCCCCCAACGGTAACCGCGGCGATCAAAGCTACCATCAGTGTGTTGGCCAGGGTTTCTCCCAGTCTTGGAGATGGACCCCGCAGCGCCAGTAGCAAGGCCACACCCAAAGCGCCACTGAGCGTGCCAACCACGTCACCAACTAGGTCATTGCAGAAAGTGGAAACGCCGTCAGCATGGCGCACCAGCCAGATGGCATGTTTGGCGCCTGGTACGCGGTTTGAGGCCATGGCATGGAAGGGAGCTTCCTCGCCGGCGGTGGCGGCGACACCTAGAATATCGAACAATACACCGATAAGAATAATAAAAAGTAGTAACACCAGGCTCGCCGTGACCGGCATGAACGCTAGAACGCTGTTACTACCCAGACTAAGCACTGTGGACACGACAAAAGTCGTTACAGTAAGAGTAAATACCGCCCTCCACCGGCTTTGCATTATTAACCGCTGCCTCTTTCTTATGTATACTGAGGTGAATGGCAGTGAACTGAGTAAAGATTGTGGCTTAGGTCCAGCAGGTTTTCCCAGAGATCCTCCAGCCCGTCACCGCGGCTGGCGGTTTCCCCTTTCCGATCTCTTCGCTTGTCACCAAAGCGAGGCTGGATTACCACTTAGACCACACCGTAATCCCCAGCTCACCATCTCCATGAGAAACAGTCTAGGAGTTTTCCTCGACGCTTGCCCTATTTTCTAGTCTCTTTTGCAGCGACGGTTTCAAGCGCTTTCCGCATATGCGGAGGGTCAAGCTCCCTGGCCAGGGGCACTCTTCCCATAAGCTCTATCCCCCAATCACCACTCAAGACAGGCTACGCTGCACCCAACACTGATGTACAAACAAGCTGCGAATGCGTATCGCGTGCAGGTTCAATCCCAAGCCGTAGGGACACGTTTTCCGTGGCCCCACGAGAATGGGTCTCCGTGGAGGGAGGGTCAACGCCTGCATGCCCTTGCAGATCGCCCTTCCTCCTTAACCCCCAGCAGCGACCCCCAACGGGGCGTCAGAAGCCGCCACCAAGGACTTCATCGATGTGCCAGCAACGGATTTTTAGGCCCGTGTTCAAAAATAGGGTTGGCGACTAGAATACTGCGCCATTCACCTCCAGCTTGATTTCATTATAGCATACACTTTCCTCGATGAGCAAGTGCCCGGTCTAGCGGCTAGTGGCTGCGCTGCAGGACAAAAACGGCCAGCTCGCGCAAGAGGCGCGCCCGCTCTGAGAAGCGCTCTAGAGCACCTAGGCAGTGCTCCACGCATTCTTCTGCCATCTGCCGCGATTGCTCCAGCCCGTACAGGCGGGGATAGGTCTGCTTGCCCGAGCGCTGATCGCTCCGGGTGGGTTTGCCCAACTGTTCAGCGTCGCCCACTTCATCCAGGATGTCGTCGGTGATCTGAAAAGCCAGCCCAAAATACTCAGCGTAGCGCGTAATCATTTCCAGTTCTTCCTGATTGGCCCCGCCCAGCAGTGCGCCGCCTCGCAGGGCTGCCCTGAACAGTGAACCGGTCTTGTGGCTGTGGATATAACGCAGGGTCTCTTCGTCGGGAGCTCCATCCGCGCTGAGAATATCCACTGCCTGGCCGCCCACCATGCCCCGGGAACCTGCGCCCGAAGCCAGCTCTCCCACCACCCTTACCGTAACTTCTGGAGAAACCCCGTATTTTTCAGGCAGTCTTGCCAGTTCAGCAAAGGCCTCTGTGAGCAGTGCATCGCCAGCCAAAACGGCGATGGCTTCCCCATAGACAATATGGTTGGAGGGTTTGCCGCGCCGAAAATCATCATCGTCCATGCAGGGCAAATCATCGTGGATCAGCGAATAGGCGTGGATCATCTCCACAGCGGCGGCAAGCCCGGCCGTCTGCCGCACATCCCCTCCCACGGCAGCACAGGCCCCCATGACCAGCAGGGCCCGCAGGCGCTTCCCGCCTCCCAGGGTCGAGTAGCGCATGGCTTTGTGCAGCACTTGCGGATAGGTGTCGGCGCTGGGCAACACCTGTTCCAGAATCTGCTCTATCTCACTAAGCACGCTAGCCCACTCCTGGAGGAAATCCTTCATTCTTCCTCCACCCCCAGTGGCTCGATGCTGCCCTCTTTCACCATAATCTCGATTTTCGCTTCGGCCTCATCGAGCTTGTCGTTGCAGAAGCGAGCTAGCTTGACGCCTTCCTCAAACAGCGCCAAAGCTTCATCCAACGTGGCTTCTCCCTGTTCTAACAAGCGGACAATCTCCTCCAACCGGACCATCGCTTCCTCGAACTTCAGTTCATCAGACTTCTGTTCGCTCATGTGAAGTTCTCCCTTCTACTCTGCACAAGAGGCGCCCTTGATAGAGAGCAACATGCACCGCATCCCCTGTGCTAACCTGCTGCGCGCTGCGTACCACGCGTCCTTGCTCATCACTGCAGATGGCATAGCCCCGTCCCAGCGTCTTTAGGGGGCTGAGGGCCTCCAATCTCCCGGCTAGAGAGCCCAGCTGGCCGCGGCGCAGCTCCATCTTGTGGCTGGTGTGCAGGGCCAAACTGGTCAGGAGATCATCAAGTCTCTGCCGCAGCTGGTTCACCCGATAATCGGGCCTCTGCAGAGCGGCACTGCTCCTAAGCTGGTTCAAAAAGCGCCTTTCGGCGCTGATTTTCCTCTGGAGCGCCCTCAGCAAGCGCAGGGAAAGGGAACCTATGCTTCGCTGCAGCTCTTCCTGGAGGGGCACCACTAACTCCGCGGCGGCTGAAGGGGTGGGAGCCCGGAGGTCAGCTACAAAGTCGGCGATGGTAAAGTCGGTTTCATGGCCCACCGCGGATACCACTGGAACGGTGGACTGGGCTATGGCCCGCGCCAACTGCTCATCATTGAAGGCTGCCAGTTCCTCGAAGGAGCCGCCGCCCCTACCGATAATCAGCACATCGCAATCGGTGCCCTGGGCCAGGTGCAACGCCCGCACCAGGCTCTCCGGCGCCCCCTCACCTTGTACCAGCGCGGGAATTACCAGCACCCGCACTCCTGGATAACGCCGGGTGAGCACGCGGATGATATCCTTCAGTGCCGCACCGGAAGCAGATGTGATCACACCCACCCTGCGGGGCAGCGCTGGCAGCGGCCTTTTCCTGGCCTGGTCAAAGAGCCCCTCCTGCTCCAATTTGGCTTTGAGCTGTTCAAAAGCCAGATGCAGCTCTCCGACCCCTTTTGGGTAGAGCATCTCCACATACAGCTGGTACTCGCCGTTGGGCTCGTAGACTCCCACCCCACCAAGGGCGATCACCGTGTCGCCGTTCTTGGGGAGAAACCTGAGCAGGCGGTTGCGGCTGCGAAACATCACCGCTTTGATCCGGCTGTGACTATCCTTCAAGGAGAAATACATGTGCCCAGAAGTATGGTGGACAAAATTGGACACTTCCCCCTCAACGGCTAAGTTCTGAAAAACAGGGTCAGAAAGGGCAGAACTGATCTTTTTTGTCAACTCGCTGACGGAAATGGTCTGCACCCAGATCCTCCCTTCCCCGTAGCTACGATATCTCCAAGGCGCCCTCCCGTAGGGCGCTGAAATAGGCGGCTCCATAGGCGTTATCCACGCTGTAACGGGGAGCCGCAAAGTACAGCCTCCAATCAGGAAGCTTCCTTGTGAGTTCTTCCCGGATCAGCCCGTTGGCGGCTACCCCGCCCACAAGCAGCAAATCGCGACAGTTCGTCTTCCCTTCGGCCCAGCGGATCCACTTCACCAGGGTGCGGGCAATACTGAGCAGACAAGACCTGGCACAGATCGCAGGCTCCACCTGGCCAACCAGCCTCTCCATGGCTGTAAGCGGCCCAGAAAAGCTGACCATACCTGCGCGGTGAAACGTGGGAACGGGTACCGTTTCCATCGTTTCCCCAGCCAGCTTTTCCAGCGCGGGCCCGGCGGGGAAGGAAAGCCCCAAGCTCACACCGAGACGGTCCACGAACTGACCCGCATGCAGATCGGAAGTCCCGCCCCAGAGATCCACGCTTAAGCGGTGGGTATGCTTGTCCCTGACTACGTGGGTCAACTCCGTTGTGCCTCCGGATAAGTGGATGGCCAGAAACTCCGATACAGTGGGGCCGGGCGCACTGGCTATGCCGCTCCAGATATGGTTTTCCTGATGCGACAGCTCGTGGCAGGGCAAGCCCAGGAAGCTGGCCATGCTCGCCGCCAAACCCCAGCCCGGCAGAAACACAGGCATATAAGAATCGTCCTGCGGACGCGGCTTCACGGAAACACCAAGGGCAGCGAGGCTGTGCCCCTCTAGAACATCCTGCAGGACGGCACTTAATCTCGGCAGATTCTTCACATGTTGAAATAAAGCTTCTGATTGGCGCAATCCCCGCGAACCAGAAGCTACCTGAAGCAAAATGCGTTCATCGGCCATGACCTTTCCATTTTCGCCCACTACGCACATGGATGTGGTGTAGTTACTCGTGTCAATACCGAGGAAGACTCTCATTCGAAGCCCCCATCCCGGACCACCGTGCCCAATAGGCCGTTAATGAACCGGGGCGACTCCGCATCTCCAAACTCCTTGGCCAGCTCCACGGCTTCATTCACGGCCACCCTCACCGGGACCTCGTCTACGAACACGATCTCGTAGATGGCCAATCTCAGAATGCTGCGGTCCACAAAACCCAGCCGGTGCACCTGCCAGCCTCTGGACACGGCAGCAATTTGGGCATCCAAGGCGGGCAGCTGCTGGACGACTCCACGCACCACCTTTTGCACGTATTCCTTGTTTTCCTCATCTAGTTCAGCGTCTGCCAGCCTCTGTTCCAGCGCCGACTCCACATTGCTCTGAGCCAAATCGATCTGAAACAGAGTCTGAAATGCAACCTGGCGTGCCAGCCGTCTACTCAAGCGCAATCACCTCAAAAAACGTCGAAAAAAACCGTCTGATTCCTTGGGAGAATCGAGCAGCGCTCCGAAGAACGCCCCGGCCGCGACACACACGACCACAAACAAACCCTTCAGTACCCCATAGGCTATGATAATCCAGCCAAGAATGAGGCCGAGCAGAGAACCAAAGATCTTCCCCATGTGGGCACTGAGTAGGGCCACAAGCCTTTCCTTCATTGCGTACACCCCTCTAAACTATCCCAGGGAGTTCGGTGTCGGCCCTCGGCGAGATGCCCACCACAGAGACGTCGATCTCCTGGATCACAACTCCCACCGTTCTTTCCACATATGCCTTCACCGTTTCCTGGATCTCCTCGGAAAGTTCCCCGAGATTATGGTCGGGATAGGCGGTCACTTTGAGGGTTACTTTCGGATTCACAACATCCGTGAAAGAAGCCTTCACCTGTTCCACACCGGCAATCTGACCAGCGGCTTCCACAATCAAACTCTCAACGCTCTCGGCGCTGATGCGCACCGAACCCAGATCCCTGGCATAGACGATGTACCTCTTGGTTTCCCAGCGAGCAGCCAAGACCACCAAATAGGCAGCGAGCAGCACGAGAATAATAGCCACCAGCGAACCATCAAAAGCAAAGCCTGGCGAAGACAGCCACTCCAGCAGCACCTGGCTTCCGAACAGCGCGGCTGCAATTAGACCGGCAGCGATCACCAGCACCAAAGCACAGATTGCTAGGAATACCCGATCTAGGAGAGTCATCTTACTTCCCCCTAGATGCGGGCATCTGTTGTTCTTCTTCTCCCTTCTTGTCCTGGGGGAAGTGCACGCCCAACACATGCAAGTTGACTTCCATCACGTCCAGGCCGGTCATAACTTCGATGGCTCTTTTCACATTTTCCTGAATCTGGGTGGCCACCTCGGGAATACTGTAGCCATACTCAATGATCACAAATAGATCAACAACGCATTCATGCGCACCAACGTCCACTTTAACGCCCTTGGACAAGTTGCGGTGTCCCAGCATTTCTGCAATGCCTCCGGCGATACCGCCACTCATCCCGGCCACGCCAGGCACTTCGGTGGCAGCCAAACCGGCGATGATCCCCACCACTTCATTGGCGATTTTCAGGTCGCCCAACTCATTGCGGCGTTCGTTTTCAGACATGTTTCACACCTCCTGTTCGCTATTATACCAAACAATTCCTTATCCTACAATTTCCGTTTCCTTCAGCCACTGATCCACAAAAT
>FIZK01000005.1 GCA_900018335.1 uncultured Clostridia bacterium
ATAACCTCCCAACCCATGAGTCCGGCCGCATAGCGTCCGCCGAAGAACAGGGCCAAACAGATTATGCCCCCTGTCCCCGGAACACCCCAGCCAGGCGAGGTGATCTCAAAAACCAACCCGAGGAAACCCAAGGTCAAAAGGAGTGAGCTGATCGTGGAATTGGTGAGCAGGCGCGCAACGTTTTCGGCCCAATGAGGTTTCAACTCTTCCAGCTCATAGTCCTCATACCCCAAGCTGGTGAGCACTTCGTGGACGCTCCCGGCCAGAAGATCAGCCATCCCGTACTCCAGGGCATCCTGGGCAGACAGGGTCAGGATCTTCCCCTGCTCCGACAAACCCTCGATTACAACGCTGGCATCTACCATGGCACCAGCCAAGCGGCGATCCCGCCCCCACCGCTCCGCCGCCGATTCGAACTCAGCCCGCAGAGCTGACACGGTCTTTTCCTCCATGGGCCTGGGCTCAGCAGCACCCATGCTGCTGCCTGGGGCCATGGCTATGCGCGGGGCCGAGAGGGCAATGAGCGCACCGGCTGACCAAGCCCTTTCGCTCACGTAGGCGATGACGGGCACCCCGGCCCGGAAGATGAGATCTTTGATTTCTGTTGCGGCATCGACGCGGCCGCCGAAGGTGTTAATTTCCAGAAGCACAACACCATGATTGCGTTCTGCCAAAGCCAGGCCCCTGGCCACAAACGCCGCCAGGCCCGGTTCAATCTCCCCCTGGATGGGCAGAGTGTATACGATGCGAGCCGCCGAAGCCGTGATACTGAATGTGAGGACCAACAAGCAGACAACGAATCCTGTGAGCATCCGCGCCTTCTGCTTCATCACCGCTACCCCTTTCTGCAAAAAAAGCTCGATATCTATTAGGACATCGAGCTAGATCTGCGTTACCGGTATCTTCTTTTACGAGCTGCCTCGGACTTCTTCTTCCGTCTTACGCTGGGTTTCTCATAGTGTTCCCTTTTTCTGTATTCGGACAGAACACCTGACATCCGGATTTGCTTCTTAAAACGGCGCAAGGCATTGTCGAGGGACTCGTTCTTGCCAACTTTGACTTCTGCCACTGGTATCCCTCCTTCCATGCCGAATGCGTCTTGTTCAACTACAGGATACGCCATGGGCATAATATCAAGCTAATTATAATCCATTTAGCTGCCTCGGTCAACGATCAACCTGGCGGCCACTGCAGGGAACGGCCGCCCAAGAGGTGGAAATGGAGGTGGTCCACACTCTGCCCGCCGTCTCGTCCAGTGTTCACCACTACCCTGTAGCCATCTTGCAGCCCTTCCTTTTCTGCTAGCTCCCTAATGGCCAGCAGCAGTTCGCCCATTAAGGTTTGATCCTCGGGCTCAAGTTGAGCCAAGCTCTGAATGTGCTTCTTGGGAATGACGAGAATATGTGTTGGCGCCTGCGGATGGATGTCCCTAAAGGCGGCTATGCCATCGGTCTCCAGCAGGAACTCCGTACCCAGCTCGCCCCGGCCGATCTTACAAAACAGGCAATCTGACACGGAACTTACCTCCCCTCGCTTTGCTCTCCCCACACACCATCGCGGCTGCTTTCCCGCACCTGCACCCGGACAACTTCACCCACCAAATCGCGGTTCCCAGCGGGAAAGCTCACTTTGACATAGTTGTCGGTGTGGCCTACAGCGCAGCTTCCTTCCTGCTCCTCCACCAATACCTCAACTTCCCGACCCACAAAGCTCCGGTGGAAATCCTCCGCTAAGGTGTACCCTAAATCTATTAGACACCTGCTGCGGCTTTCCTTTAGCGCAGCCGGAATTTGTCCAGGAAAACTCGCCGCCCTGGTCCCCTGCCGCTTGGAATACTGAAAAACGTGGATTCTGCTGAAGGCCACTTCCTTGGTTAGTTCCAAGGTAGCCTGGAAGTCTTCGTCCGTTTCTCCGGGGAAACCCACCATGATATCAGTGGTAATGGCGATCTCGGGAACCTGCTCCCGCAGCCTGCGCACAATCTCGCGAAACTGCCCGCTCGTATAATTGCGCCGCATGCGTTCCAGGATCCGGTCACTTCCACTCTGCAGGGGGATGTGCACATGGCGGCAGACCACCGGGTGCGAACTGAACAGATCGATGAGTTCGTCGGTGATTTCGTGGGGATCCACAGAGCTGATCCGCAGGCGCAGCAAACCGGGATAGTCAGCCACTCGCCTCGCGATCTGCGCCAAAGTGAGGGCAGGATCAAGATCGGCGCCGTAGAGCCCTAGATGGATCCCAGTGAGGACAATCTCTTTATAGCCCTGTTCCACCAGCATTTCCACCTGCTGCATTACGCTCTGTGCACTGCGGCTGCGGGAACGCCCCCGGGCAAAGGGGACGCGACAGTAAGTGCAAAACTGATTGCAGCCGTCCTGGATTTTCAGCGCCGCCCTGGTCCGCCCGGAAAAGCCCAAAGCTGGGAGGTCTTCGAACTCCGTCACCTGGAAAATGTCTTCCACCAGGGTCTTTTTGGCGCCTTCCGCCAACCGCTCCAGCTCTTCCACGATGTTATCCCGGCCGTCGGTACCCACCACCAGGCTCACGCCTTCCAGCTCAGCAACCTCCCCAGGCGCTGTCTGGGCCAGGCAGCCCATGACCACAACCTGGGCCTGGGGGTTGAGCCGATGGGCGCGGCGAATCATCTGGCGTGACTTCTTATCACCCAAGTTAGTCACCGTACAGGTATTGATCAAATAGACATCGGCCGGCTCCCGGAAATCCACCAGCTCGTACCCGGCAGCCAAAAACTGCGTGGTCACAGCATCTGTATCATATTGATTTACTTTGCAGCCTAAAGTAGCCACAGCGAGCCTTTTCGCTGCCTGCTTCATCCTAAATCTCCCCATCTATGTCCCACAATACTGAGCAGGACCAGCCCAGCCGTTTCTGTCCGCAAAATGCGCGGGCCCAGCGTACAAATCTCCGCCCCCGCCTGCTGGAGCTGTTCAATTTCTTCTGGAGTAAAGCCGCCCTCAGGTCCAACAATAACCCAGACCGTCTTGGGCTGCGCGGCAATCTGGCTGATGCCCCGTTCCCGCTCTGCCTCGTAGGCAGCCAGCACCAGATGTCCTGCAGCGGTCGCCTCCTTGACCTGGGCCACCACTGCCCCAAAGGAGAGCACCTTCTCCACCTTAGGCAGGCGGGTGCGTCCGCACTGCTTGGCCGCCTCCAGGGCAATGCGCTCCCAGCGCCGCAGCTTGTTCTCCTCCTGCTTGGCACCGAGTTTGACCACGGTGTAGCGGGAAGTGAAGGGTACGATCTCCGCCGCCCCAAGTTCCACCGCCTTTTGGATCACCAGATCCATCTTGTCCCCTTTGGCCAGTCCCTGAAACAATACTAAATGAAGGGGTGACTCTTGTAAACCCTTTCTGGTTTCTTCCACACGGCCGGTCACCTGCGAGCCCACACTCTCAACTCTCACCAGGTGCACAAAACCCTGGGGATCCACGCATTCCAGGAGATCGCCCGCCTCCAGTCGGAGCACCCTGGTGATGTGATGGGCATCATTGCCAGTGATGGTCACTGTACCGTCACGCAGCTGCTCTGATTCGATGAAAAAACGCACCAGCTTAATCACCCCTCTGGAACAAGTAGGCTATCCATTCTCCCTGCTCCTTGCGGCGCAGCAGCCGGAGGCCTGCCTCCCGGGCTAGGGCCAGGATCTCCCCATCTCGATCCTTGATCACACCAGAAGCAATGAAAAATCCTTTTGGTGCTAAGACCTTCTGCACCTGCGGCAGCATGGGACCGATCACGTGCGCCACGATATTAGCCACAATCAACTGGGGCCTGCCTTGGAGGTCATCCAGGGTTCCGCGCTTAATGGGGAAATGCAGCTCGTTCAGGTCCCGGTTTGCTGCGGCAGCCTGCACCGCCACGGGATCAATGTCCACCGCTTCCACCTGGGCGCCGAGCTTGGCTGCGACCAAGGCCAAGATTCCGGAGCCCGTCCCCACATCCCAGACCGTGCGCCCCTCCAGGTTGAGCTGCTGCAGCAGCTCGATGCACATGGCGGTGGAAGGATGGGTTCCCGTGCCAAAGGCCATGCCCGGATCGAGGTAGACCACGATCTGCCCTGCTGCCGCTTCTCCGTCCAAGGGCTCCCAGGCAGGCTGAATCAGCACCTGGCCAATACGCAGGGGATGGTAATACTCCTTCCAGGCGTGGGCCCAATCCTGTTCCTGGACTGTTCCCTCCATGATCAGAACGGGACCCGGATCAAAGCCGTAGTCCTTAAGGCTCTCCAGCTCCCTTTTCAGCTCCGCCTGCTGCCCCTTATCCAGCTTGTTTTCCGCGAAGTAGCAAACGATGGCCACCTTTTCTGAGCTGGCAGCGCTTGGGAAGTAGTCCCCCCAGCCGCGGCGTCGGGCCTCGTCCACGAGGGCGGTGTCCTCCTCGGCAAAATACTCAATCCCCCAGTTGCTAAGCACGGCGTAAGCACCTTCCAGGGCCGTGCGGTTGATGATAATCCTCAGTTCCTGCCAGTTGGCCATGGTTCTACCCCTCTCCTGGATTAAGCCAAAAGCTGCCCCGTTGGGGCAGCTGCTCAGCGCAGGGCATCTTTCACACGCTCAAAGAAACCCTTGTTCTCATCGGGCGGACTGTCTCCTCCTGCCTTGGCAAACTCCCGCAGCAGCTCCTTCTGTTTGGACGTGAGCTTAGTGGGAGTTACCACTTTGATCTGTACAAGCTGGTCACCCCGTCCGGAACCCCGCAGGTAGGGAATTCCTTTCCCGCGCAGGCGCAGAACCTTGCCCGATTGAGTTCCCTCTGGAATGCGCAGTTTCACATCGCCATCTAAAGTGGGCACGTCGATCTCATCGCCCAGGGCTGCCTGGACAAAGGAGATGGGCACCTCCAGGACCACATCCTGGCCTTCCCGGCGGAACAGCTTGTGGCGCTTAACCCTAACCACCACGAAGAGGTCCCCGGGAGGTCCCCCCCTGCGCCCGGCCTCGCCCTTGCCTGCCAAGCGCAGCCTCTGCCCGTCGTTAATCCCGGCAGGTATCTTCACCTTCACAGTACTCATCTTGCGCTGCGTTCCCCTGCCGTAGCAGACGGTACAGGGAGTGTCAAAGGTCTTGCCTTCGCCCTGGCAGCGGGTACAGGTGCGCGTGGTGGCAAACTGTCCAAAGGGAGTCTGCTGCACGAAGCGGACCTGGCCGCTGCCGTTGCACTCGGGACAGGTGACTATGGGCGTACCTGGTTCAGCCTGATTGCCGTGGCAGTGATCGCAGATCTCCGTACGGGGGATGGTGATCTCCGTTTCCATGCCGAAGGCTGCTTGCTCAAATTCAACGGTCAGCTCGTAGCTGAGATCAGCTCCCCTTTGCGGTCTCTGGGCTTGACGGGTGCCAAACCCAAAAAACTCGCCAAACAGGTCGCCAAGGTCCTCAAAACCTCCGAAACCTCCGAAGTCGAACCCGCCAAAACCGCCCTGGCCCATGTCCTCAAAGGCTGCGTGGCCGAACTGGTCATACTGGGCCCTCCGCTCAGGATCCCCCAGCACGGAGTAGGCTTCATTGATCACCTTAAACCTCTCTTCCGCTCCGGGATCCTTGTTCACATCCGGATGGTATTTCCTGGCAAGTCTGCGGTAGGCTTTCTTGATTTCTTCGTCGGACGCGCCTCTAGGAACGCCTAACACATCGTAATAATCCTCTTTAGCCAAGGACTACACCGCCTTTTTCGGTGCCGACTTTACGTTTCTTCAGTGTAGTCAGCATCCACCACATCTTCATGATCGGCCTGGGTAGGCCCTGCGGCACCACTCTGGGCGCCTTCTGCCTGCGCCTGCTGATAGAGCCTTTCGGAAATGCGGTGCATGACCTCGTCCAGGCTGCGCATCTTGGCCTTGATCTCCTCCAGGTCGTCCTTTTCCATGGCCGCCTTCAGTTCATTCCTGGCCTTTTCCACTTCATCCTTCTGCTCTGGGGTGACCTTGTCTCCCAACTCCTTCAGGGTCCGCTCCGTTGCCCACAGCGCGTTATCCGCGTTGTTGCGCAGCTCGATGGCTTCCCTCTTCTTCCGATCTTCCTCCGCGTGTTCTTCTGCTTCCTTGACCAGCCGATCGATATCGGACTCAGTTAAGCTCGTGGAGGAGGTGACGGTGATGGTCTGCTCCCGGCCAGTCCCCTTATCTTTGGCTGTTACATTGACTATACCATTGCGGTCAATATCGAAGGTGACCTCGATTTGAGGCACACCGCGGGGCGCAGGGGGAATACCCGTGAGCTGGAAGCGCCCGAGAGTCACGTTATCTGCTGCCAGGGGACGTTCTCCCTGGAGCACGTGGATGTCCACCGCGGGCTGGTTGTCGCTGGCGGTGGTGAACACCTTGGTTTCCCGGCACGGTATGGCAGTGTTGCGCTTAATCAGGGTAGTCATCACACCACCCAGAGTTTCAATTCCTAAAGAGAGGGGTGTGACATCAACCAGCACCAGGCCTTGACCGGCTTCGAACTCGCCCGCCAGCACGCCGGCCTGCACCGCGGCTCCCAAGGCCACGCATTCATCTGGGTTGATTCCTTTGTAGGCCTCTTTACCCATGAACTTTTCAATGGCTTCCTGCACGGCGGGGATGCGCGTGGAGCCCCCCACCAGAATCACTCTGTCTATCTGCTGAGGGCTCAGCCCGGCATCGGATAAAGCCTGGCGCAGGGGCCCCATGGTTTTCTCCACCAAATCCGCGGTAAGCTCGTTAAACTTGGCCCGGGTCAGGGTCATGTCCAGATGGACAGGTCCAGCGGAGGTGGCGCTGATAAAGGGCAGGTTGATGTTGGTCTGCAAAAGGCCGGACAGCTCGATCTTGGCCTTCTCCGCCGCCTCCTTCAGCCTCTGCAGGGCCATTTTATCTTGGCTCAAGTCGATACCGGTGTCCTTTTTGAACTCCCGCACCATGTAATCCATGATGCGCTGATCGAAGTCGTCTCCGCCTAGGCGGTTGTTGCCGCTGGTGGCCTTGACGCCCACATATCCTTCATCCAGCTCCAGGATGGACACGTCAAAGGTGCCGCCGCCCAGGTCAAAGACTAGAACTGTCTGTTCATGCTCTTTATCCAGGCCATAAGCCAAGGCCGCAGCTGTTGGTTCGTTGATGATGCGCAGCACTTCCAACCCGGCAATGGTGCCCGCGTCCTTGGTAGCCTGCCTTTGGGCATCGGTAAAATAGGCGGGGACGGTGATAACCGCCTTCTCCACCGTTTCACCTAAGTAGGCTTCCGCCTCTTCTTTGAGTTTACGCAGGATCATGGCGGAAATCTCCTGTGGCGTCAGTGCTTTGCCGTCAATCGTCACACGATAGTCAGTACCCATGTGACGTTTGATGGAAGCAATGGTCCGCTCGGGATTGGTCACCGCCTGACGCTTAGCTACCTGACCCACCAGGCGTTCGCCATCCTTAGTAAACGCTACAACGGAAGGCGTTGTCCTAGAACCCTCGGCGTTGGGAATAATCGTGGGTTCTCCGCCTTCCATTACAGCCACAACGGAATTGGTGGTCCCCAAGTCTATACCGATTACTTTTGACATTTGTCCTCTTCCTCCTCACTCTGGCCCACTAAAACTCTCGTATGTCTAAGTACTTTATCATAAAGCAGATAACCCGTTTGCAGCTGGGCAAGCACAGACAGCTCCTCGCCGCCTGGCCCTTCCATGGCCACTGCTTCATGCAGCTGGGGATCGAAGGGCTGCCCCACGGCCTCGATGGGCTTCAGACCGTGGTTGGCCAAAGCCTCCTGCAGACCCCTGTGCACCATTTCCATCCCCTGGAAAAACGGGTCGTCGGCCTGTTCTTCCCCCTTGGCCTGCATGGCCCGCTCGAAATTGTCCAGAACGGGCAGCAGATCCTTGATCAGCCGCTCATTGGCTTCCAAGCGGATGCTTTCCAGCTGGTGGTTCATCCTGCGCCTGTAATTCTCAAAGTCGGCCTTCAGACGCAGCAGCTGTTGGGCAAGGCGCGCCCTTTCCTCCTCCAGCTGTTCCAGCTGCTGTTGGTAGTCCTGCAAATCTTCCTGTCCCCCGTCCTCCTGCTGCTGGTCTCCGGAGTTTTGTTCTACCCCTGCCAACTGCTGGTCTTCCGCTACCTCTTCTGTTTCTTCCCTCACTTCGTTGCTTTCCCTCAACTAAGAACCTCCTCCCCGAATAAAGTGACCCTTGCTGCCAAAGGTCACTTCTCTGCCCTATCTATCATGCTTGGTCAGCAGTAAACTCACGGTTCGCGCCACCAGGTCAACAGCGGCCACCATTTTCGAGTAATCCATGCGCGTTGGGCCCAGCACCCCTAAGGCGCCAACCACATCGCTGCCCACGTAATAGGTGCAGGTCACTATGCTGCAGGTCTGCATGGGGGCGTACACGTTTTCCTGACCGATGACCACCTGCACGCCGCTGGATTTGGCGGTACTGCTCATGACATTCATCAGAACATCTTTTTCCTCCAGGGCTTCCAGGAGAGCTGCCGCCCGCTGGACATCGCGAAACTCGGGCTTGGTCAGTATGTTTGATGCACCGGTGGCGTAAATCTGTTCTTCCTTTTCCTCGGCCAAACCCTGCAGCACCAACTCCACCAGCACCCGGCCGATCTCTCCGAAATCGCTGATGATTTCCCGGAGCACAGTCATACCCAGCTGCCTGTAGGTTATCCCCTTGAGTTTCTTGTTCAGTGCTTCGGAAATGTCCGCCACTTCCTCGGGAGAATACTCCTGCTCCGTGCGGATCAAGCGGTTCTTCACGATCATGGGGTGCAGCACGAGGGTAACCAGAATGCTGTTGGGTTCCAAGGAGACCAGCTGGATATGCTTGAACACGAGCTGGTCGGTGCTGGGCGCTACAACCAAAGATACGGAGTCAGTGAGCAGTGCCAGAAGCCTGGCAGCTGCATGCAGGGCCCGCTCCGGGGTGAGCTGCGGGTCCAGCAGCTGTTTTTCGATCTTTTCCACTTCCGTTTTGGCAAAGGTGTGCGGCTCCATGAGCGAATCCACGTAAAAGCGATACCCTTTGTCCGACGGGATCCGTCCAGCAGAGACATGGGGCTGTTCCAGATACCCGGTTTCTTCTAGGTCAGCCATTTCGTTGCGAATTGTCGCCGGAGAGACTCCTAAGTCATGTTTGCGCGCAATTGTCCGTGACCCCACGGGTTCGGCCGTCTCGACGTAGCTGTCGATAATGGCCCGGAGCACCAGCCGTTTGCGTTCGTCCAACATGACCCTTCCCCTCCCTTTTAGCACTCATTGAGAGCGAGTGCTAACAAATCTTAACCATAAAATATCACTTCGAGCCCTGTTTGTCAAGGGGAGCGGCTCAGCGCAAGAACGCTGCCGAGACCTGGTTTTCCAGCAATAGGCCCCGCTCAGTGACGCGCAGACGGCCCCCAACCTGCTCCACCAATCCTCTGGCCGCTAGTTCGTCAATTGCCTCCTGATAAACGTCCCTGTAACTCACCTTAAAGCGCAGGCGGAACTGTTCCTCTGCCACTCCCTCCAGCAGGCGCATACCCACCATCATGGTCTCGTCCATCTGCTGGTCTATGGTCAGCTGCTCGCACTGGACATAGCGGGGCTGCCCCCTCTCCCAGGTTTGGATATGAGCCTGCACATCTGGGGCGTTCACATAGCGGCAGCCGTTGACATAGCCCGCCGCGCCGCTGCCCAGGCCTATAAAGGGATGGTTGTGCCAGTAGAGCAGGTTGTGCTCGCATCTGCGGCCGGGCAAGGAGAAGTTGGAGATCTCGTAATGCTCATAGCCTGCCCGTTGCAGCAGGCGGCGAGCCAAATCGTACATGTCCGCCTGCTCATCTTCCCCGGGCAGCTGCACCAAGCCCGCTTTCTGCCAAGTGGCTAAGGGCGTGCCCGGCTCCAGGGTCAAGGCATAACAGGAAAGGTGAGCGGGCTCCAGGGCTAAGGCCTGCTCCAGGCTGTCCCGCCATTCAGGGAGGCCCTGCCCGGGAAGGCCGAACATAAGATCCAGATTGATGTTCTCAATCCCCGCCCGGCGCAGCATGCCCACGCTCTCTGCGATCTGTGCTGTCACATGCTTCCTACCAATCGCCTGCAGGAGGTGGTCCTGAAAGGCCTGCGCCCCCAGGCTCACCCTGTTCACCCCTGCCGAAGCCAAGATCTCTGCCCCCTGCTCCGTGAGGGAATGGGGATTGGCCTCAATCGTAATCTCAGGCTCAGCGGTGAAGGGCAATTCCTGCCGCAAAAAGCAGATAAACGATGCCAGCTTCTCCGGGGGCAGGAGGCTGGGGGTCCCGCCGCCAAAAAAGAGGGTCTGGAGGGGTCTTTCTCCCCAGAGCTCTCTGTAATAGAGGGCTTCCCGACGCAGAGAAACAAGATAGCTGTCGACAAGGCGGGAAAAGCTTTCCGCATCACCGACAACTATCGAATGGAAATCGCAATAGGAGCATTTGTGTTCACAAAATGGGATGTGGACATAGACACCCATAAGAACCACCTAATCAACTTTGAGGATGGCCATGAACGCTTCCTGGGGAACCTCCACGTTGCCCAGGCTCTTCATGCGCTTCTTGCCCTCCTTCTGCCTTTCTAAGAGCTTCCGTTTGCGGCTCACATCGCCGCCATAGCACTTGGCCAAGACATCTTTGCGCAGGGCCCGCACCGTTTCCCGGGCGATGATTTTGCTGCCAATGGCCGCTTGGATGGGAACTTCAAATTGCTGGCGGGGGATGACCTCCTTGAGCTTCTCCGCCAGGGCTCGGCCCCGGACCATGGCCTTGTCCTTGTGTACGATGGTGGAAAGGGCGTCCACGGGGTTTCCGTTGAGCAGGATATCCAGTTTCACAACGTCTGACTCGCGATAGCCCAGAAACTCGTAGTCCAGGGAGGCATACCCCTTGGTGCGCGACTTTAGACGGTCAAAGAAATCCATGAGAATCTCCGCCAGGGGCAGTTCGTATTCCAGCCTGGCCCGCTCGGGCGTGATATACTCCATGGTCACAAAGGTGCCCCGCCGCTCCTGGCAGACCTCCATCACGGCCCCGATGAACTCGTCGGGAACCAGGATCACGGCCCGGACAAAGGGCTCCTCAATGTGCTCCACCTCCGTTAGGGGAGGCAGAGCGGTTGGATTATCGATCTCCTTCACACTGCCGTCTTTGAGTACAACGCGGTACACCACGCTGGGAGCAGTGGTGATTAGGTTCAGGTCAAACTCGCGCTCCAGGCGCTCCTGCACGATTTCCAGGTGCAGCAGGCCCAAAAAGCCGCAGCGATAGCCAAAACCCAGAGCCGCCGAGGATTCCGCCTCATAGGTGAGGGAAGCATCGTTGAGCTGCAGCTTATCCAAGGCATCCCGCAGGAGCGTGTACTCCTCATTGACTACGGGGTACAATCCACAGTAAACCATGGGCTTGGCAGGACGATAACCCGGCAGAGGTTCCTGGGCGGGGTTGCTGGCGGTGGTGATGGTATCCCCCACCCTGGTATCGCGGACATCTTTCATACTGGCCAAAACGCAGCCCACTTCTCCAGGGCCAAGGGAAGTCGTGGGAGTAAAGCCCGGCTGCAGCACCCCCAGGTCGCTTACCTCAAACTTCCGCCCCGTACTCATCATCTGGATCATCTCCCCGATCCTGATGGTGCCGTCCACGACGCGGGCATAGGCCACGGCGCCGCGGTACTGATCGTAATGGGAGTCGAAGATCATGGCGCGCAGCGGCGCCTCAGGATCACCCTTCGGGGGCGGAATGCGCTCCACGATGGCCTGCAAAACCTGTTCAATGCCCTGGCCGGTCCTGGCGCTCACCAGCACCGCCTCGTCGCCGAGCAGGCCAATGTCCTCCAGTTCCTTCTTGACGCGATCCGGATCGGCGTTGGGCAGGTCGATCTTGTTGATCACCGGTATGATCTCCAGGTCATGCTCCAACGCCAAATACAGGTTGGCCAGGGTTTGGGCCTCCACTCCCTGGGAAGCGTCAATGACAAGCAGAGCGCCCTCGCATGCAGCTAAACTGCGGGACACTTCATAGGAGAAGTCCACATGCCCTGGAGTGTCAATAAGGTTAAGCACATATTCCTCGCCATCCTGGGCGCGGAAATTTAAGCGGACGGCCTTGAGCTTGATGGTGATGCCCCGCTCCCGCTCCAAATCCATGGAATCGAGAACCTGGTCAGTCATTTCCCGCTGGTTTAGGGAGCCGGTGGCCTCCAGGATGCGATCCGCTAAGGTAGATTTTCCGTGATCGATATGGGCAATTATGCAAAAATTCCGAATGTTCTTTTGGACCATACGCTTACCAATTCCTCCACAGAATAGTGGCCTGCCGATATTATAACATAGGCCCAGCCAATTGCAAAATGAGTCCTCACCTGGAAGCTAGCCTTCCTCCTTGGCTCCTCGGCGCCGCTTCAACTTGCCTTTAATCAGACCCCAGACGAACCGGACCTCATCCATGCGCAGCACTGCGGCCAAGATAAGATAAACCAGCACCCCTATGGTGATGGCACCCAGGGTCTGGACTGCCTCGCCCAACTTGCCCTGGATGGCCAGGCCAGCTTCCAGAGCAGAAAAAGTCCAGGCGACGCAGATGCCCATGAGGACAGAAGCGGCGGACGACTTACCCACGGTGGCCAGCAGCTCCAGGTTCAGCAGAGCCGGGAGCCGCTTCCCCAAAATGGCCAGGGCCAGGATCACGTTGAAGATGGAGCTTAAGGAATAGGCCAGCGCCAAACCGCCAGCCCCCAGCTCAGTCCACCTCAGAAAGGCCAGGCTGAGCAGCAGATTGATCACCACAGTCCAGAAGCCTATCTTCACCGGAGTTTTGGTATCCTGAAGGGAGTAAAACCCCCTGGTTGTAACCTGCAGAGCGGCTTGGGCAAACAGCCCGGGCACAAAAAAGAGCAGGACAAAGGCGGTGGCTGCCGTGTCCAGGGCAGTAAACTCCCCCGATTCAAAGAGCAGGCGGACGATGGGCACGCGCAGGGCGGCCATGCCCACGGCGGAGGGGATAGTGATGAAGGACACAATGCGCAAGCCGAAGCCCAGGGTGCGGATGAACTCCTGCCTCTCGCCCTTGGCGGCGAGGGTGGCTAAGGTGGGGAAAACAGCAGTGGAAATGCCCATGGCGAAGATCCCCAGGGGGAAGTTGATCAGCCGGTTGGCCAGTCGCAGAGCCACAATCGAACCCTCTTCTAAGGTCGAAGCGAGATTCTGGCTGACGATCACATTCACCTGAGCAATGGAAAGGCCCAGAATAGCAGGGAGCATCAGCTGCAGCATGCGGCGAATACCCGGATGCTTGAAGTCCAAAGCGCGCCGATAATGGCGTACTCCCCTGCGCCAGACTTCTGGAAACTGTACCGCGAAATTGCCCGCGGCACCGGCCACGGTACCTACCGCCATGGCCATGATGCCAGTTATAGGACCCAGCAGATAAGCCCCCACTATTTGGCTGAGGTTATAAATGATTGGACCCACAGCGGGACGCAGGAAGCTCTTGTATGAATGGAGCACACCCATGCACAAACCTGCCAAGGCGGTGAAGAACACCGCAGGAAAGGTGACGCGCATGAGGAGAATCAACAGGTCCTTGTGCTCCCCGGTAAAGCCCACTCCCACCAGGGGCGCCAAAACGGGGGCAAAAATTACTCCCAGGATCATGAGCCCGAGCAGTATTAAAAAAGTGGCGTTGAGAAAGATGCTCGCCACATGCCAGGCTTCATTTTCTTCATCCTTCGCCAGATACTGTGTAAAGACCGGAATAAAAGCGGAGCTCAGCGCCCCACCCACTAAAAGCTGGTACATAAGATCAGGCAGGGCAAAGGCTGCAAAGAAGGCATCCGTGGCCGCTGTCCTGCCGAAAACCTCCGCCACGGCCCGTTCCCGTAAGAACCCGAGAATCCTGCTGACTAAAATGGCCGCCATGACTATGGTCGCTGCGCGCGTAACCTGTGCTCTGTTTTCTGTTTCCAAAACTACTCGCTCCTCTTCCTAACAACAAATTGAATCATTCTCCTTCCCTGGGCAAAATCCTGTTAGAGGATGCGAACCAAAACATTGGCCAGCAGTTCAGCGGCTAGGAGCGCTTCTTCCAAGGTGTTATCCACTGACCCGATTTCCAAAATCAGGCTGGCTGGATGCAGATGTTGGTTGTACCTGGCTTCCTTATGCACCTGCACTGGACGCATGAGCCCGGGATAGAGGGCATCGCAAGCGTTCTTGATCTGGTAAGCCAGGTCCAAGTTTTTTTGGTAATGGGGGTGCTGCAGAGGGATGTTCTGAGCGGTCCCCACCACAATGGCGATGCGGGCCACATCTCGGCCGTTGATTTTGATGGTTGGGTTGGGCACGCCGGCATCCCGATGCAGATCAATGACCAGATCGAAGTCCTTCTGCCTGCCCAGAATCTCCCGCACTGTCCGTTCCGAGTTGCTGTAGGAGTTGTTGATACTGGGCAGGGTATGGATCCTGGTTTCATGGACGGCCTGCAGGCCGAGGCTGGTCAGCGCGTTGGATAGGTGGCGCCCCACGGCCATCACCCCGGTGACGGTGGGATCAGCCAGGCTGCGGAACTTGTAATGGGCGCTGGCATCCTCGTTTCCTTCCGGGGCTCGTCCTAGATACATCTCTGAAGTGTGGGTATGGTAAATCAAGACCTTGGCGGCGGCTTTAGGTGTCTCCCCGCGCTCCGGCCCGGTTCCGGGAGTGAGCGGGGGCCTGACCGGGTCAGGGGCAAAAGACAGCTCCTGGATGAACACGAAGGGTCTGTCTTCCCAAACCCGCATATGTACCACCACTTCGGGTGAAAAGGGCAGTGCAGACTCCACCATGTGCAGGGGGTCGGCCAAGTCAAAGTTGGTCAACCAGTAGAGGAACAGGCTGAGGTCCAACCTCTGGCGATCCGGCTGAGCCCCGCCTAGTGCAGGCATGCCCAGGTGGAGAAGGGATCTGGCTAAGGAGTGATCGAAGCCTTTGTCTTGAAGAAGCAGATGATAGCCGCTCAGAGAAAGGGAAAGGAAGAGCAGTGCTAGCAGCATAAGCGGGATAATCTGGAACTCCTGCCCCAATGCACTGGTGCGGCGGCGAATTCTCTTGTACACCCGGCGGAGGCGCAACCGCATGTCACCACCTCTTCTCTTGGCACTATATTCCTCTGCCAGGGAAAGTATGATAGACTCGTAGTAGCCAATTCTCCCGAGAGAAGGGATGAGCGCATGCGTGCGGTCAGAAATATTCTCATTGTCGTGCTGGCCCTGGGGTTAGTGGCAGCGCTTTGGACGCTGTTCTCCTTGCAGAAGACCCAGCAGACTGCGGCACCCCAGAGCCAGGCGGAGCCCGAGCAGGATTTTGTCACCATCTACCTGGTTAAATCTGAACCTACAGAGTTTCACCTTGTCCCAGTGCAGCGAAGAACAGGGGGGCCCGCGAGCCCCGCAGCTGCGCTGCAGGCGCTGATCAACGGCCCCTTGACCGATGAAGAGCTGTTCTCCTCAGTGCCCCAAAGCGTGAGGCTTTTGGGCCTCACCGTCCAGGACGGGCTGGCCTCCGCCGATTTCAGTGCCGAGCTGATTACAGACTTCAACGGAGGCGCCCTGCTGGAGTCGTACCTGGTGACCGCCATTGTCAACACCCTCACAGAGTTCGCGGACATCGAGAAGGTACAGATTCTGGTGGAAGGGGAAGTTG
The DNA here is from genome assembly GCA_900018335.1 of uncultured Clostridia bacterium. Taxonomy (GTDB): domain Bacteria; phylum Bacillota; class Limnochordia; order Darwinibacteriales; family Darwinibacteriaceae; genus DTU010. The sequence goes on from FIZK01000005.1 coordinate 15,649, forward strand.
TGGAGTCCATCGGCGGGCATATCCTGGTCAGCAAACCATTGGGCAGAGCCCATTAGCTCAAGTACTTGAACACTTCACCGTAGTCCATGCCTTCGTGGAAGGCAGTGTTCAGCCCCCCGGTCACCACATCAGCCACCTCATCGATGAGCAGGTCGATCTCTTTGGGGGTCACGATCATGCTGCCGAAGTAGGGATCCAGCACCTGGCTCATGAGCTGCCTGCGATCAACTGACGGCTTTGGCGCTGGACTGCTGGGTTCTTTGCCCAACAAGGCCTGAGGATCGATCTTGAACTCGGTGCGGGCAGGCTGCCCGTCGGCGCTGCTGCCGGGGTCGTGACCTCCACCTTCCAAGAGGTTCATGGCATCGGAGATGATGGTCACCGCGTGTACAACAGTGGGCACTCCTATGGCAATCACCGGAATACCCAGAGTCTCCTTGTTGATGGCCAGACGACGGTTGCCCACGCCGGCACCGGGGTGAATGCCTGTGTCGGAGATCTGAATGGTGCTGCACAAGCGATCCACACTCCGGCTGGCCAGGGCGTCAATGCAGATCACAGCTTTGGCACCCATGCGGTCAACCACACCCATGATGATCTCTCCCGTTTCGATGCCGGTGAGGCCGAGCACGCCGGGGGCTAAGGCGGCCACTGGGCGCAGGCCCTTGCGCAGCTCTGGAGGGGACATCTCCAATAGATGGCGGGTGACCATGAGGTTCTCCAAAACTTTGGGTCCGAGGGAGTCGGGGGTGGCATTCCAGTTGCCTAAGCCCACCACCAAAACGGTGTCCTCAGGGCCAAGCTCCGCTTGTTGGAAAAACCATTCGATTTCCTTGGCCAGAAGTTGGGCCGTTTTTTCATGCAGATCGCGGTTGTGTTCACGCAAACCGCTGGATTGGATGGTACAATAATTGCCGGGAGCCTTACCCATCATGCGGGCACCAATGTCGTTTTCCACAACGATGCGGGTAACGGTAATGCCTGCTTCTTCTTCCGTCTGCACCTTCACGCCCGGCAGCTCAGGGGGCCCCTCGCGCTCAATCACCGCTTGGTGAGATTCCAAAGCCAAGTCAGTGCGGATGTTGTACTTGCTGAAAAGAAGGTCTTCGTAATTTTGCTTCTGCATGGTCTCTCCTCCAATCAGTGTTAGATTAACCCAAAGGAGAAACCTTATTCAGCCCTGGCTATTGAACTAGCCTGCTTCTAATGGTATAATTACTAAGTAATTGCGCCTGAGGAGGTGAATAGGTATGGCCAACAGCAGATCTGCTGAGAAACGGGTAAGAGTCAATCTGAAGAAGCGTGCACGTAACGTATCCACGAAATCTGCCCTGAAGACCATGGTGAAGAAGTACGAGGCCGCTTTAGAGAATGATCCAAGCAACGCGCCTGCCCACCTTCGCAAGGCCTTTAAAGCTCTGGATCAGGCAGCAGCTAAGGGAGTCATCCACAAGAACACAGCTGCCCGCAAGAAGTCCCGTTTGAGCAAAAGGCTCGCAAAGAACGCATAAAAAAAGAAGCAACGCCCTTCCATTTGGATGAGGCGTTTTTGCTTCTTTCAGGTCAGCTTGATGATTAGATCTGTGAGCGCCTCCTCACCCGAGGCCCCCAGCTTAATGTCTCCGTCGGCCTGAACCACAGCTTGGAAACCCGCGAAAATCTCTTCCAGGCTGAACTGCTTGGCCTGGGCCCGCAGCTTTTTCAGGGCATAGGAGCTGCTCTCCCCCATCTCCCTGGCCGCGGTATCGAGATTGCCGGAACTGGTCTTGGCAGCCAAGAGCAGGCGCAGCTGACGTTCAATCAGGGCCAGGATGCGCAGGGGGACCTCACCCGCTGAGAGCAAAAGATCAAGTACATTCAGCGCCTCCTGGCGCTTTTTTTGCGCAATCAGATCAGTCAGCTGGAAGATGGTATGGTTAGCTATCTGGGCCGGCCACAGAGACGTTACCGCCTCCAGGTCCTCAACCGTCAGCTCCCGCCGTTCGCCCACAAGGGCGATGAGTTTGTCCAATTCATTGTGGATCACATGGAGATTGGAGCCCACCCGCGCCAGAAAAAGCTCCGTCGTGGTCCTTTCCAGCGCTTTGCCCCGCTGGGAGCAATACTTCTCCACGTAACTGGCCAGCCGCTCTCCTGGGAGTGGATCGCATTTGATCTCCAAGGCGAGGGGGCGCAGAGTCTTCCAGAATCTCAACCGCTCATCAACTTGCTCAAAGAACAGGGCCAGGCAGTTGGCCTGGGGATTATCTTCCAGCCACCTGGCCAGCTTCTCCATGGTTTCAGCCGACACCAAGTGTGCATCCCGCAACACCACGGTTTTGGACGATTCGCCCCAAGGCAGCATGGCCAGCTCTGTGAGTAAGGGTTCCAGGTTGAAATCCTTGGCACCATGAAACACCGACCAGTTCCATTCGCCGAAACCGTCCTGGGCACTTCTCCGTTTCAAAACGTCATAGACCCGCTCCCTCCACATGGTCTCCTCCCCGTGTACTACCAGGACCCGCGGCAGGGGTTCTGACTCCAGCTTTTTCAATAGGGCCGTGTCCACAACCAATCACCCCCGTTTCTTAATTCAAGATGCACTCCTGCGAAACCTTCCCCATACCCCCCACCAGACCTCAAAAGTCTGCGGCCCGTCCTGGGTAGTGCGCCAGATAATCCGCCGCCTGTTGAGCGTGTTCAAAACCTCCTCATGGGGATGGCCAAAGCTGTTAGGGCCGGCGGAAATCACCGCCCAAACGGGATCAACCGCCTGGTAGAACTCCTCAACCAGGCTGCCTCGACTGCCGTGGTGGGGCACCTTCAGCCATTGAGCCCGCAGGTCCAGAGTGGAATCATGGGCCAGATCATACAGCACTGCCGCCTCCAGATCACCGGTGAAGAGCATGGCCATCCCCCCATACTCCAATTTGAGCAGCAGTGAGTTGTTGTTCTGGGCTGAAGGAAGGTGAGGCCTGAGGCTCTGCGGATAGAGCACGGTCAGGGTAATGCCCTCTCCCAAATGCAGCTTATCTCCTGCCTGCACGGCTTGATAGGGAATGCCCTTGGAGGCAATCAGCTCCAAATAGCGCTCATAGGTGGGGCTGGAATGCTCGTGGCCGCTATCCACCACCATGCCCACCTCAAACTCCTCCAATACGGCCAGGAGACCAGAGAGGTGGTCGTCATGGGGATGGGAGAGGATCACGAAATCCAACCTTTCCACTTGCCTGTGGCGGAGATAGGGCACCACCCGCTCCCTTCCCGCATTGCGCGGGTTCTGCTGCCAAGGAGTCAAATCGCCCCCGCCGTCCAGGAGAATGCTGCGGCCGCCGGGGGTGCGCACGTAAAAACTGTCACCCTGTCCCACGTTCAGCGCCGTCACCTCCAAAGGCCGGCGCACCGCAGGCGGTAGAGAGCTGATGAAGAGCAGGACCACGAAAATGGTCATAAGGTGGGCCGCGCTCCGCTTGGGCTTGGTCAGACGGGGCCGCCTCAGGTGCCAAGCAGTATAGATAAAAAACGCCCACCAGATCACTATTTCCCCCATGGTCCAAATGCCCAGCGTACACTGGCGGGCGTAGGGCAGCAGCAGGGTTTCCAAGGCACCCACAGCGTTCATAACGGCGTTGAGCAGCCAGCCCAAACCTGAAAAGCCCAAACCCAACGCTGTGAGCAGCCCTCCCACGAGCAAAATGGCAACGCCGGGTAAAAAGAACAGGGTGGCCACTGGTCCCAACAGGGCCACTTCCCCAAAACTGTTGAGGAGAAAGGGCGCCAAGCTGAGCTGGGCTGCTGTGGAAAACAGAAGCCCCTGGGCGATGTAAGTGAGAACCCTGTTCCTCCACCTAAACCTCAGTACTGGGGCCCAGAGCAGAATCCCGCCCGAAGCCGCGAAGGAGAGCATGAAGCCCAGGTCAAAGGCGAGAGAGGGCCTCGTTAAAAGTAAGATCCACCCTGCGGCTGCCCAGAGGTGCAGGGCATCGCGGCGCAGCCCCCTAAGGCTGGCATAGCCTCCCAATGTGCTCACCAACAGCGCTCGCCAAGCCGATGCCCCGGTTCCGGATATGAGGATGTAAGCTAGGAGGAAGGCCTGCACACAGATATACTTGAGCCACGGGCGCCAGGGCAGTCTCTGTACCAGCAAAGTTATGCCCAGGGCTAAATAGCCCACGTGCATTCCCGAAATGGCCAGCAGATGGGAAATGCCAAGCAGCCTCCAAGCTTCCCTGCGCTCTGTCCCCAGTTGGTCCCGCTCGCCCAGGACGAGGGCCAAGACCAGCCCGGGGTCACGCACCTGGGCCGTGATATTCTGGCGGAGAAAAGCCCGTACACCGTCCAACAGGCTTCTCTTTGCCCCCGGGATGATTTCAAACTCGGGGGAGTAGCTGACGCCAAAAACACCCAAACGGCGCAGGTAAGTACGGTAGCAGAACACTCCCGGGTTGGGGGCTTTACTTGGCTGGGCCACTGAACCCCGGAAGAAAAGCTCATCGCCTGCCTCCACCCACACGTCCAAGGGCAAATGCACTGCAACCCGCTGCCCGCCAGGCGAGTGCAGCTGAACCAGCACGCGCTGCTCAAAGCTGAGCGGCTGGACGGCATAAACACGGCCGCGGAACTCGCCCTCCTGGGTTTCTACCCAGGCCTGTTCAGGCAGGATGGCCAACTGTCCCAGGAGCAGTGCACCCACAGCGAGCACTGCGTGAAACAGCCAGGTGCTGCCAGCCCGTCCCCTGTAGGCCAAGGGCAGCCAGATGGCAGTCAGCAGGGAGAAGGCCGCCACGAGCGCTAGGAGGCTGATGGAACTCTGGGAACCCAGGTGGATTCCCAGAGTAAGGAGGGGAAAGAGCACTACGAGGCTAGTGGATCTCTGCATCTTCCTCAAAATGCAGGCAGATCAAATCCGCGATCTGAGTGAGGCGTTTCTCGCCGATTCCAGAAACACGCAAGAGGTCGCGCACCTCCCGGAAAGGCTGCTCCTTCCTTTCAATGATTATGCGCTCTGCCAAAACCGGCCCTATTCCAGGTAAAGTCTGGAGCTCAGCCATTCCTGCAGTGTTGATATGCACCAGGGGACAGTGTCTTTCCTCTAGTGGGCTGGGCGCAGCCTCAGCTGCCTGGACAACCACGGAGTCCTGGCCGCTAAGCTTCCAGCGCACGCCTTGCTGGAGGATGCTCAGCGCAACCAGGATGAGCAGTACAACCCTTTGCTTTGTGGGCACAGCTCTCGCTCCTTTTCCGCTCCCCGGGCACTGTTAATTTCCACATATATTGCATAATACCTCTTTTTTCTGATATTTTATCCCGAGAAAAAACGCCCCAAAGAAACAGCAGCTTCCTTGGAGCGCTCTGCAGCTAGAATCTGAATCCCAACAAGGCTATGGCCAAAAGGCCTGTGGTAATCAGCATGATGGGCAGCCCGCGCAGGGGTTTCGGTATGGGTGCCAGTTCCAAACGCCTGCGGATGGAAGCCATGACCACGAGAACCAAGAAAAAGCCGAGCCCAGCACCGAGGGCCATCCACACATTTTGGACACCAGTGACTCCGCCGCTGCCCAAAAGGAGCAGGAGGCCAACTACGGCGCTATCCACTGCCTTATATCCCTGCTTCAGAAGGCCGGACGCCACAAGTCCTGCCACCAAACCTACCAGCAGGTAAAATCCCACCTTGGGCACGGGGGAGCCGGGAATAATGGGTGCGCACAGCCAGAGCAGCACAGAACCCACCAGCATGCCTGTGAAAACAGTGATGCCGGCTGCCGCGGCCTCTCGCACATTCTTGGTGTAGCGCGTAAGCACATAAAGCCCCAGTCCATATACTAAGAGCAAGTTTCCGCTGACGACGGTCTGCGCCAAGACTTCCAGTCCATTAGTCATGGAGTTCCCCTCCCCGCTTGGTAACTAGGTTGACTAAAGCCAGGAGCAGTCCAAGGATGACCATGCCCCCCGGCACGCTGCCCGCCAGGGACAGCGGGGCTAAGGCGCCCGATACAATCTGCCTGCCGAAGATGGAACCTAACCCCAGGAACTCCCTGATTATGCCGAGCACCAGAAGCACGAGGGTGAATCCCAAACCTTGACCGCAGGCCTTGAGGACAGCCCCCGAGAAACTGCTGTCTTCATCTCCCGCCCGCAGCAGGAGATCATCGAAGGCGATCAGGGGCAGGAAAATGCCCAGGCTGGCCACGAAACCAGGGTTCTGCGAGAGCAGCAGGCTGTACGCGGCCACAACCAGCAGAATGAGCACGAGCACCCGCACAGGCAGCTTGGCGTTGGCCGGAACATGAGGAATGAGCACCCAGTTAATGATGGCAGCTGCTGTTAGTACCAAGGCAGCCACTATACCTAGGACCAGGCCATTCATGGCGGTAGTGGTAATCGCCACGGCTGGGACCAGCCCGAGAGCCAGTACCAGCACTGGATTCTTCGCAAAAACACCTTCCCATAACTGTTTCATCCTATTGGCCCTCCTTTATGCTCAGGGCGTCGCGTACCGCTTCCTCCACCGCCCTGCTGGTGAAGGTGGCTCCGCTCACCGCATCAACCGGACCCTGCGTTTCGATGATGGCAGGAATCAGCTCTTTGAACGCCGCATCGGCGAT
>FIZK01000006.1 GCA_900018335.1 uncultured Clostridia bacterium
ATCTGTTCAGCGGGGTGCTGGAACCGCAGTCTTTGCAGCATCTGTTTTTTCCCGCCCATCCTTGACGGCGGTAAAATACTATGTTATACTTCAACCGTTAAGCAGAAGCCACCGCTTCTCACCTTGTGACTACGTGTCCTCAAGGTTAAGACCCCAGGAGAGTTTTTTCCGCGAGAAAGTAGCTCTTAAGTGTGGGAAAGCGGGTGGCAGATGCCATCCGTTTTTTGCATCTATGAGACTGGAGGGGTGACACCATTAGCAAGGAACTAAGAGTGAACGAAGGGATTCGAGCTCGCGAGGTACGGGTAGTTGACAACAATGGCGAACAGCTGGGGATAATGAGTGTGCGTGAAGCCTTGAGTATTGCGGGAGAGCGGGGCTTAGACTTGGTGGAAGTGGCGCCGAGTGCGAAACCTCCCGTGTGCCGCATCATGGACTACGGAAAGCACCGTTACGAGCAGAGTAAGCGTGATAAGGCTGCCAAGAAAAAGCAGAAGATCGTCAACGTTAAAGAGATCCGCATGAGTCCCAAAATCGACGAGCATGATTTTGAGGTGAAGCTGCGGGCAGCTGATCGGTTCTTGAAATCCGGCGACAAAGTAAAGGTCTCCGTCCGTTTCCGGGGGAGAGAGATCGTCCACGCAGACCTGGCCAAAACGAAATTGGACAACTTAGCTGCTCAGCTTCAGGATATAGCCATAGTTGAACGACCGCCTAAACTAGAAGGCAGGCAGATGATCGCAGTTTTAGCCCCTAGAACCGATGGCCAAAAAACGGAGAAGAAGAAGGTAGAAAAAGTCGATCTAGACGATTAGGAGGTGGACAGGGTGCCAAAAATGAAGACCCATAGAGGCGCGGCTAAGAGGTTTCAAGTCACTGGTACGGGTAAGATTGTCAAGAACAGCTCGTATAGGCGGCACAAGCTGGGGAAGAAGTCCGCTAAACGGAAGCGTCAATTGAGATTTGGACAGGTGGCGAGCAAGGCCGACGCGAAGCGCGTGCACGAGCTTTTGCCGTATAAATAGATGTTTAATTAGGAGGAACATGCAATGTCTAGAGTTAAAGGTGGCCCTGCAACTCGTCAGCGGCGCAAGAGAGTCCTGAAGCTTGCCAGTGGATATTACGGCGATAAAAGTAAGAAGTACCGCGTGGCCAAACAGGCGGTAATGAAGTCTTTAAGCTACGCCTATCGCGATCGCAAGGCTAAGAAGCGTGATTTCCGCAGATTGTGGATTGCTCGAATCAACGCAGCTGCCCGCATGAACGGCATGTCTTACAGCACGTTCATTTCCGGCCTGAAAAGGAACGGCGTGGCAGTTAATCGCAAAGTCCTTGCTGATCTGGCTGTCCATGATCAGGACGCGTTCGCTGAGCTGGTGGCAATTGCCAGGCAGTAACGGCTAAAAGCATTCCGGGCGGGAAGACCCTCCCGGTGTTTTTATATGGAGGCAGATATGACTGGCGGCATGAAAATTGTCAGCAGGCAGAATGAGCGGATTCGGGAAGCGAAAAAACTTGCCCAGAAGAAATACCGTGATCAGATGGGGCTGTTCGTTGCCGAAGGGGTGCGCCTGGTTGAGGAGGCGTTGGAAGCTTCCCTGGTGGAACAGCTCTTTTTTGCCCAGCGGCTGCTCAGTTCCAGCCGGGGGCAAGATCTGGTGCAGAGGGCCCAAGCCCGGGCTGTCCAGGTCTGGGAGTGCACGGACGCTGTGCTCTCAGAACTGACCGACACGGTGCATTCCCAGGGCGTTGCCGCCGTGGTCCGCAAGCCCAGCTGGCCGCCTCCGTCTTGCGGCATGGTGGTGATTGCCGACGAGATCCAGGATCCCGGCAACATGGGTGCCCTGCTGCGTACCGCGGCGGCAGCGGGGGCCCAAGGATTATTGGTGGTCAAGGGCTCTGTGGATGTGTACAGTCCCAAGGTTTTGCGTGCCAGCATGGGGGCGGTTTTCCATCTGCCCCACTGGATGATGGGGCGCAGAGAGGTCCTGGAGTTCCTGGGCAGCAGAGAGACTGCGCTAGTTGTGGCAGACCTGGAAGATGCAGAGGATTTTTGGGCCGTGACCTATCCCCGCGATCTGGCCGTGGTGATAGGCAATGAGGGCAGAGGAGTCCATCCCAGTTTCAGAGAGCGGGCGGACTTGGTGGTGCGCATTCCCTTGGCGGGACAAGTGGAGTCGCTGAATGCTTCTGTGGCGGCCGGGGTGCTGCTTTACGAAATCCTGCGCCAGCACCGTTGTTTTGAAGGTGATTCTGTGCTATAATAGCCATGACTTACTAAGCGTGTGGGAGGGTCACTCGTGGAGCTAACACCTCAGGTTGTTTGGCAGATGTTCCTAACCACAGGGTCGGTAAGCGCATATCTTCTGTATCGGCAGCTGCTTGAGTATTACCAAGGTGTGCTGCACTGATCGGGAAAGGCCGTGAAGGAGAACAGTAGACCCATGGACTCCCCAGAGAGAGAAGACCAGAGGCTGCGAGTCTTCTTGGATGAGAAGTGGGTTGAATTCGCTCTGGAGCTGCGGACTGAAGTGACAGTAGGTCCAGCCGGATTCCTCCGTTACAGGATTTGAGTGGGCCTGCTTGTGTATGAGTTGGGCCAACTAGGGTGGTACCGCGTACTTCTTGCGTCCCTTGTGTGGGGCGCGGGAAGTTTTTTTGCTTTAAGCATCCTTTTCAGGAGAACGTGTATTGTAGGGAGGTTGTTGCGGTGCTGAATAAAGTGGAAGAAATCAGAAAGAGCGCGCTGCAGGCCTGTGGGCAGGCAGGGAGCGTGAGGGAGTTGGAAGAGGCTCGGGTGAGATTCTTGGGCAAAAAGGGCGAACTAACGCTTCTTTTGCGCAGCACGGGCCAGCTTCCGGCGGAAGAACGTCCCCGCTTCGGCAAGCTCGTCAACCAACTCCGGGACGAGCTGGAGACCGCTTGGGAGCAGCGGGAACAGCAGCTCTTCCTCGAGGAGGAAGAAAGGCGGCTTGCAGCCGAAGCCCTCGATGTAACCCTGCCGGGGCGTCCTGCGGTGCGGGGGGGAGTTCACCCCATAACGCGCATCATCGAAGAGACCAAAGCCATTTTCATGAACATGAGCTACGAGATCGTGGAAGGACCCGAGGTGGAGTTGGATTATTACAACTTCGAGGCCCTGAACATCCCACCTGATCATCCCGCCAGGGATATGCAGGACACCTTTTTCTTCAACGAGCAGCTGCTGCTGCGGAGCCAGACCTCGCCTGTGCAGATCCGCGTCATGGAGAACAGGCAGCCTCCCCTCCGCATCCTGGCGCCGGGGAAAGTGTACCGCGCCGATTCAGACATCACCCATTCCCCAATGTTCCACCAGATAGAGGGGTTGGTTGTAGATCGGGGGATCACTTTCGCGGATCTCAAGGGTACACTGCAGCTGTTTGCACGGCGCATGTTCGGCCCGGATACCAAGATCCGGCTCCGCCCCAGCTACTTTCCATTTACCGAACCCAGCGCCGAGGTGGATGTTTCCTGCATCATGTGCGCCGGTAAGGGGTGCAGGGTGTGCAAGGACTCCGGTTGGCTGGAGATTCTCGGTTCAGGCATGGTGGACCCGAGAGTTCTGCAGGGAGTGGGGTATGATCCCCGCGAGGTGAGCGGTTTCGCCTTTGGTATGGGTGTAGAGCGCATAGCCATGCTGAAGTATGGAGTCAATGATATTAGGCTCTTCTTTGAGAATGATGTGCGCTTCCTGAAACAACTGGGCCGTCAGGGGGGATTAGTATGCTAGTTAGTTACAGATGGCTGCAGGATTACGTTGATATTCCCTGGGAACCAGAGGAGCTGGCCGAGAGGTTGACCATGGCAGGGCTGGAAGTCGAAGGAATCACGCCGCTGGCCCCAGCCTTGGACCGGGTCTATGTGGGCTTGGTAACTGACGCTAGACAGCACCCGCGGGCGGACAATCTCAAAGTGTGCTCAGTGGATCTGGGAGATCTAGGGGTCTATACCATAGTCTGTGGGGCGCCCAACGTCCGGGAGGGTCAGAAGGTTGCCGCTGCCCTGGAAGGTGCCGTTTTGCCCGGGGGAGTGGAAATCAAGTCCACAGAAATCCGTGGAGTGCAGTCTGAAGGCATGATCTGTTCCCAGGCTGAGCTAGGCATTTCCGACGATCACTCAGGGATCTGGGTCCTGCCGGAGCATTTAGCTCCCGGACAGCTTCTGGTGGAAGCGGTGGGGCTGGATGACGTGATCCTCGACGTTTCTGTCTACGCCAACAGACCGGACTGCATGAGCGTCATCGGCATCGCCAGGGAGATCGCAGCACTGACCGGCGGCGAATTGCGCCTGCCTTCCTTGGACTATCAAGAATTGGATACACCCATCACTGAGCGGACCAGCGTCATCGTGGAGGACAAGGAACGCTGTCCGCGTTACACCGCCGCTCTCCTCGATGGAGTTCGCATAGGGGAGTCGCCCCTCTGGATGCAGCTGCGGCTGTGGGCCGCAGGCATGCGTCCCATTAACAACGTGGTGGACATCACCAACTACGTAATGCTGGAAACGGGTCAACCGCTCCATGCCTTTGATTACCACAAGCTGGCGGAGGGCCGCTTGGTGATCCGCACAGCCAGGCAGGGCGAGGAAATAGTCACCCTAGACGGAGAACGGCGTACCCTGGGATCAGACATGCTAGTGATCTGCGATGCCCATACGCCCAAGTGCGTGGCGGGGATCATGGGCGGTGAAGACAGCGAAGTTACGGATCAAACCGAGACCATTCTCTTGGAGAGCGCCAACTTTTCCCCTGTGAACATACGCAGAACCTCTCGTGCCCTGGGGCTGAGTTCCGAGTCATCCAGCAGGTTTGAAAAGGGAATTGATCCCAATGGCGCCATCCTGGCCAGTAAACGGGCTCTCCATTTGCTGCAGACTTTGGCCGGTGCCCGCATTTACTCGGGACATATTGATATTGATGCCAGCAGCCAGAAAGATACCGTGGTTGAACTGGAGTTGAGTGAAGTGGAAAGGCTGTTGGGAGTTCCCGTTCCCCGGGCAGCGGTGTGCCGTATTTTGCGTTCGTTGGAGTTCGGCGTGGAGGAGTTGTCCCAGGAGCTTCTGCGGGTAACGGTCCCTTCGTACCGCGGCGATGTGGAACTCGCCGCCGACCTGGTGGAAGAAGTGGTGCGCATCTGGGGACTGGAGAACCTGCCAAGCACTCTGCCTCCGGATCGAGCCAGTTCAGGCGGGCAGAGCGAGCAGCTGGCCATGATTGGGCGAGTTAGGGAAGCCTTGGTGGGCGCGGGCCTGCAGGAGGCACTCAGCTACAGTTTCGGGCGCCCGGACAGCAACAGGCGCCTGCGGCGGGGCGAGGAGTTCATGCTCAGGCTGCAAAACCCCATTTCCGAAGATCTAGCGGTCATGCGCATCAGCCTCTTGCCGGGGCTGCTGGAGGCGGTGAGCCTGAATGCCAGCCGTCAGCAAACCAGGGTGGCCCTGTTTGAAGTTGGAGCCGTGTACTTGGGCGAGCCGCCTTTGGCGGAGCAGCCCACCGAGGAGCTGAGGTTAGGCGTAGCCCTTTGGGGGCGTCGTAATGACCCCAACTGGGCCTTGGGCGATGAGGAGTTTGACTTTTACGATCTGAAGGGTATCCTGGAGATGCTCTTGCCCTGGTCTGAGCTGGAGTGGAGCAAGGGGCAGGATCCGTCATTCCATCCCGGGCGCCAGATGAGCCTGAACTATCAAGGCCAGGAAGTAGGAGTGTTCGGCGAGATCCATCCTCAGGTTTTGCGGAGCTACAAGATCCCGGGCAGGGTGTACGCGGCCGAGCTGCGTATTGCAGAGGTTTTGCCCCTCTTCAAAAAGATACCTGAGTTTAGAGCCCTGCCGCGGTTTCCGGCAGTTGATCGCGACTTGGCAGTGGTGGTGGACGCGGATCAGCCTGTAGGCGAAATGCTGGAGGCCCTCGAGGATCTGGCCGGTGAACTCCTGCAGGAAGTCGCGGTTTTCGACGTGTATGCGGGCAAGCCCATCCCCGAAGGCAGGAAGAGTGTGGCCTTTGCCTTCCGCTTCCAGGGCGAACGCACCCTCACGGACGAGGAAATCAATGCCATCATGGACCGCTGCCGGGAAGGCTTGCGGCAGCGCTTCGGCGCGGAACTGCGCTAGAAGGAAATGGCTAAGTAGAGTAGAATTGAGAAGGGGGAGGGATGGGTCGTGAACGCGGAACAAGAGGTAAGATCAGTGCGGGTTCAAATTCTCGGCGAAGAGCATATTGTTAGGGGTCAGGCTTCGGAGGACTACATCAGGGCTCTGGCCGCCTCGGTCAACGAGCGTTTGCTGGAAGTGCAGAGAAACAATCCCTTGCTTCCTCGTCACCGGGTGGCGATCTTGGTGGCCCTCAACCTTCTCAACGAGCTTGAGAAACTTAAGGCCGAGCATGGGGAGCTTCTGGCGCTGATGGAGGAGGCCAATTGAGTGGAGGGTCGGCATGGTTGGTAAGTGGATTGACTTAGTGGTCCTGGTGTTCCTGGCCCTAGGTCTGCTCAAGGGCTTTAAAAAAGGCCTTATTCGCGAGCTGTTTAGCTTGATGGGAGCTGTGCTGGCCATCATCATTGCCTATCACAGCTATCAGAGCCTTGCCTTGGTGCTGCTGGACCACTATCAGCTGTCTACCTGGCAGGCCCAGACCATCTCTTTTGTGGCTCTGCTCTTAGGGATCAGTCTACTGGGAGCCTTCTTTGGCTATGTATGGTCGAAGGCCATCAGCTTTACCCCGTTTTCGGTGATTGATCACTTGGGAGGAGCGGTCTTCGGGGTGATCAAGGTAGTGGCGGTGGTGCTGATTGTGCTCATCGTCTCCAACGCCGTGAACATTGCTGTGCTCAGTACCATGCTGGCCGAATCGGTGGTGCTGCAGCAGATTGACCTGCTGCGGCCATATGTTTACGATTACTTAGATCAATACTGGCCGGAGGAGTTCCAGCGCCCTTCTTGGCTCCATCCGGCCGCTAACTCGGCCTGAAATCGCTGGAACCCTGCGAGAGCAGGGTTTTCTTGGGCCATTTTGCGTTCCTTGGCAGCAGCACCTAGACTTGCCTAAAGGGAACGGGTCCCGCTGCTAGAAGAATTTCATAGTTCTAGCAGGGGGGTCCATCTGTGCGCAGGAGTATTGTTTTGTATTCCAATCTGTGGGCAACAGTGCTCATGTTGGCTTTATTTGTGGTTTCAAGTGTCACCGGTTCCCGCGCTCCTCAGATTGGCGGAGCCTTGGCGGGCCCACAATATCTGAGGGGAAAAGTGATCGTTTTGGATCCGGGGCACGGTGGGGGAGACCCTGGAACAGTGGGTGTGGGCCCCACCACTGAGGCAGAGAATGTTTTGGCCATTGCCTGGGAGCTGAAGGGCATGCTGGAAAAGGCGGGAGCAGAGGTGATCATGACTAGACAGGGTGATCAGAGCCCTGCTCGAGGCACTGTTTTCGCGGCCCAGCAGAACGGGCAGCTGGCCTCTAGGGTGGCCATTGCCAACCGCAGTCCCGGGCAGGTTTTTATTTCGCTGCACAACGACTGGAACGATGACAGGAGTATTAAGGGGACCTCGGTTCATTACTATAAGAGTCAGGACTTAGCTCTAGCCGAGGCTCTGCAGCGCTCCCTGGTTCGCGGGCTTGAGACGGTTGAATTGGGGGTACAGCGGAGCAGCTTCTACGTGCTGCGGAACACCACCATGCCCGCGGCCTTGGTCGAAATCGGTTTTTTGAGCAATGCCCAGGAGGCGGCTCGGCTAGCTCAGCCCACTTACCGGCTGGAAGTGGCCAGGGCACTGCTCATGGGCATCAACGATTACTTTGCGCAAATTTGAGGGGGATCCTTAGTGGAATTACTGGCACCGGCGGGATCGTTTGCAGCTCTGCGTGCAGCTGTGGAAAACGGTGCAGATGCAGTATATTTGGGCGGCAAGATGTACAGTGCCCGGGCTTCTGCGGCCAACTTCAGTTCAGAGGAGCTGCAAGCTGCCCTGGATTACTGTCACATTCGCGGTGTCAAGGTCTACGTATCAGTGAACACTCTGCTGCGTGACGACGAGCTTGATGGCGCTTTGATGTACCTTGCGGATCTGTACCGCTGGGGGGCGGACGCAGTCATTGTCCAAGACCTGGGCCTAATCAAGAGGGCGCGCCAGGAACTTCCGGAATTGGAGCTGCACGGCAGTACTCAGATGACCCTGCACAGCACCGGGGATGTCCAAGCAGCGGAAGATCTGGGCCTTAAGAGGGTTGTCCTCGCCCGTGAACTGGGCCTGGCCGCCATTGGGGAAATCAAAGCACACACCGCCCTGGAGTTGGAGGTCTTCGTCCACGGCGCCCTCTGCATCTGCTATTCGGGACAGTGTTTGATGAGCAGCCTGATCGGTGGACGCAGCGGCAACCGCGGCCGCTGCGCTCAGCCCTGCCGCCAGCCCTACCAGATGCTGGGGCTGGATGTGCCTGGACCGTATGTGCTCTCACCGCGGGATCTTTGCCTCATCCAACACCTGGATGGGCTGCGTCAGGCCGGTGCCGCTTCCCTGAAAATCGAGGGGCGTCTGAAAAGTCCGGATTATGTGGGGGTTGTGGTGCGCACATATCGGGCAGCTTTGGATGGCCAGCCCTATGAACCCCAGGAACTGAGCTCCGTGTTCAATCGGGGATTTACCACCGCCCATATTAGCGATCAGCCGCCAACAGATCTCATAACTTATCTGCCGCCCGCCAGGGAAGAACGCACGGGAAGTGCCCGGGATACATACAGCTCACCCCGGGCCGTGCGGCGCGTGCGGGCCCATCTCTGGGCTAGACTGCGCCAGGGAGATAGCCTCGAATTGACCCTTGTTGACGAAGACGGGGTGCATGCCCAAGCGCGAGGCAGCATCGCCGCGGAACCGGCCAAGGGCAGTGGGATCAGCCCAGAGCTGCTCAGGGAGAAGCTGCTGAGGTTGGGCAACGATCCCCTGGAAATCGTGGAGTTCGAAGTAGAGTTGGAGCAGGGTGTACACCTGCCCGTAAGCGAGCTGAACAGGACCAGGCGCGAGCTGGTGACCCAGTGGGAGAAGCAGCGCTTAGCCGGCTACAAACAGCGCGACCTCCCTCCCGGGAGCTCCGCCGTGCCCCTTCCGCCCAAGGCCAAGATGGGTGGTGTGCAAATCGCGGTCACCGTCTCTGATGTGGCTAGTACGGAAGCGGCGGTGAAGGCTGGGGCCCACCTGATCTACTTCTCCGGCCAGGTTTACCGCAAGACGCCCCTGGACTGGCTGGCGGAGCTGACGCAGGCCTGGGAGATAGGCAGGCGCGCGGGAGTGCCGGTGTTCGTTCACCTGGAACGGATCACTGAAAACCACATGTTCCCAGAAATCGAGCGCGCTTTGCTGAGGCACAGTTTCGACGGTGTGCTCCTGGGGAACTTCGGGACCTGGCGGCGAGTGAAAACCATGTTTCCCGACATTCCCGTGCACGCGGATTGGTCTTTTAACGTGTTTAACTCCTGGGCTGTCCAGCACCTGGCAGAGGAAGGAGCCGCTTTGATCACAGCTTCACTGGAGCTTAAGTTGAGTGATATTAAGGCAATCTGCGGGCGCTCTCCGCTGGATGTTGGTGTTGTGGCTCACGGGCCTTTGGAATCCATGGTCAGCAAGCACTGCTGGTTCAGGGATCAAGGGTGCCGCCTGCAGTGTCAGAGCCAAACAGTTCAGCTCAAAGATGAGAAGGGTTTTGTGTTTCCCGTTAGATTCGACCGCTGGTGCCGGATGCATATCTTCAATTCTCGGGAGCTTTCCCTTTTGAATCATCTAGAGCGACTTAAGGACAGTGGAATCAGTTTGTTGAGGGTTGAGGGGCGCACCAAGGATCCTAATTGGATCGGCCAGGTGGTAACGGCGTACAAACGAAGGCTTGCCGGGGAAGAAGTGCATCTGGCAGGAGAATTCACGAAGGGCCACTATTTTCGTGGTGTGCTGTAAGGTGGTGTGGCTAGATGAACGAGAAAAGTTTACGAGTGTTGGAATGGCCCAAGGTGCGGAAACTGGTGGCTGATCGTGCCAGTTTTTCCCTGAGCCGTGAGATGCTTAACGAACTTATGCCCAAGACCGATTTGCACCAAGTGATGATGGATCTCTCCTTAACCACCGAAGGGGTACGCCTTTTGTGGAAGCACGGCGAGCCTCCCTTCGGAGGAGCAAGCGATATCAGGGCGGCGGTGGGGAGGGCCCGTTTGAGCGGCACTTTGGATCCCCAGCAGCTGCTGGCGGTGGCGGACTTTTTGTACTGCACTGCTCAGCTGAAGAAGTACCTGGAGGATGAAGAAGGGCCGCTGGCTGAGTTTCGCCAGGGGCTCGTTCCCTTGCAGGGGCTGCGGGAGGAGATTGAGCGCTGCCTAGACCACGATGGAACGGTGCGGGATTGGGCATCCCCTGAGCTGGGGAGAATCCGCAGCAAGATGCGGACTCTGGCCAATAGGCTCAAGGACCGCCTAGAGAGTCTTATCCATTCCGCCTCCATGCAGAAGATTTTGCAGGAATCCATTATTACCGTGCGCAATGGCCGCTATGTGGTGCCTGTGAAAAGCGAGTACCGCGGCAAGTTCCAGGGCATCGTCCACGATCAATCGGGCAGCGGCGCCACGTTATTTATGGAACCGGCTTTTGCCGTGGAGTTGAACAACCAGCTCAGTTTGGCTGCCCAGGAAGAACAGGCTGAAGTGGAGCGGATCCTAAAGCGTCTAAGCGCGTCCGTGGGAGAGCATGCGCAGGAACTCTTGGGTAACTTGCAGGTCGTGACAGAATTGGATTGCATCTTTGCCAGGGCGCGCTACAGCCGCGCCATTGACGGTGTGGAGCCAGTAATCAACGGCGAAGGCAGGATTCACATTAAGCAGGGCAGGCATCCTCTACTCACCGGGAACGTGGTGCCCATTGACATTTGGCTGGGTGAGGATTTCCATGTTCTGGTCATCACCGGGCCGAATACGGGGGGCAAGACGGTCACCCTGAAAACGGTGGGCTTGTTCTGCCTCATGGCCCAGGCGGGCCTGCATATCCCGGCAGCCCCAGGCTCCACACTGCCGGTGTTTCAAGGCATCTACGCGGATATCGGCGACGAGCAGAGCATTGAGCAGAGCCTCAGCACCTTCTCTTCCCACATGAGTACCATCGTGCAGATCCTCAGCGAGCTGCAAGAGGATTCCCTGGTGCTGTTGGATGAACTGGGAGCAGGCACCGACCCCACTGAGGGGGCCGCCTTGGCCACGGCCATTTTGGATCATCTGCGCAGCCGCGGGATCCACACGGTGGCCACCACCCATTATTCAGAGCTGAAAACCTACGCTTACAGTAATGATGGTGTGGAAAATGCCAGCGTGGAATTTGATTTGCAGACCCTGAAGCCCACTTACCGTTTGGCCATCGGCATTCCTGGCAAGAGTAATGCCTTTGCCATCTCCAGGCGGCTGGGGCTTGATCAGGAGATCGTGGACAGGGGCCAGGCCTTGCTGTCTTCCCATCACGTGCGGGTGGAAGATCTCATTGGGGAGATGGAGAGCAGCCGCCGCCAAGCTGAGCAGGACCGCTTGATCGCGGAGTCCATGCGCCGGGAACAGGAGGAGCTGAAAGCCGAGTACGAGAGGAAACTCCAGGCACTGACAGAGCGTCGGGAGGAGATGTTGGAGCAGGCCCGCCGGGAGGCGCTGGCGCTGCTGGAAGAGACCCACAGTGAGCTTAACCAGATCTTGGGAGCAGCCAGGCGCATGGGCAAGGACGAACTGGAAACGAGCGTGAAGGAGTACCGCGAGCGCATTAAGACGCGCAGCGCCGAACTGCGCGCCCAAAGCCGGGAGCAGCCTAAGGTCCAGGGCCCCCAAGACCTCAAGCGCGGCGAGGCAGTGCGCATTAAGAGTCTCAGGCAGTCAGGCTTTGTTCTGGAGCCTCCCGGCCCAGACGAAGAGGTTCAGGTACAGGTTGGGATCATGAAAATCACTGTGCCGCTGGGGGATCTAGAGCGCGTGGAAACCTCCCCAGCGCGGGAACGCCGGGCAGGGGGTACAGTCCGCTCCCATTTGGCCAAGAGCGCCCAGATCCGCAGCGAACTGGACCTAAGGGGCAAAACGGTGGAGGAAGGACTGGCCTTAGTTGATAAGTACTTAGACGACGCCTTTCTGTCTTCCGTGGGCAGGGTGCGTTTGATCCACGGCAAGGGGACCGGTGCCTTGGGCGAGGCCATTCAGGGCTATTTGGCCGGCCATCCCCACGTCAAGGGCTTTCGCTATGCCGACCCCAATCAGGGCGGGCGGGGCGTTACCGTAGTGGACATCCATCCACCCAACTGAAACCCGATCCCAAAGAAAAAGGAAGCTCAGGGCTTCCTTTTTTGTATGCTCGCTTATTGATTGAGGAAAGGTATGTTCTGCCACCATGGCTGGGAACAGCGGGGAGAGTATTCCGTTGGTTCCGTCCCAGCGATAAAGATTTCCCTTCTGGTTTCTTCAGGTGGCAGATTGCAGTTGTCCCGAACCAGCAGACCGGTCTTGGTGTCGATGAGGATGCCTTCCACCAGGCCGCTGGGCTTCGGGAAGTCCCTCACCGGCGTGTTCTTCAGGGCTTCTTTCATGAAGTTGGCCCAAATCGTAGCCGCATTCCACGACCCGTAGATGACTCCTTGGTAAACCATGCGTTTTGGGGCATCTTCTCCGAACCAGACGCCCGCCACCAAATCAGGGGTGTAGCCCATGAACCAAGCGTCCTGATAGTCGGAATGCGTACCCGTTTTGCCCGCCGCGGGGCGGCCAATGTTAGCGTTGCGGCCGGTCCCCCGTTCGATTACTCCGCGGAGCAGATCAGTCATGATGTAACTGGTCGGTTCGCTGAGCACCACTTCATAGCGGGGCGTATGCTCGTAGAGGACATTGCCCTGGGAGTCGGTTACCCGCCAGATGGCAAAAGGCTCAGACTTGATGCCTTGGTTGGCCAGGACACCGTAGGCCGTTGCCAGCTCCAGAAGGGATACTCCCCTAGTCATACCGCCCAGCGCCAAGGGGGCCAGGCCAATATCGTTTACCCTTCCTTGTTCCACAAAGGTGGTAATACCCATCTTTTTGGCATAGTCAATTACAGTTTGCGGTCCTAGTTGATCCACCACTTGGGCAGCTACCACGTTGAGGGAATCTTCCAGGGCTTCCCGCACGGTGATGGGCCCGGCAAAGGTTTCGTAGTAGTTGCGCGGGCTCCAGGTCTCCCCAGTGACCAGCTTAAATTCGGTGGGTTCGTCAACGTATACCGTGGCCGGCGTTATCCCCCTATCGATGGCCGCGGTATAGGCGAACACCTTAATGGCTGAACCTGGAGAACGCAGGGCCTGTACACTGCGGTTGAAGCTGTCTTCGCCCCGTCCGCCAACCATCACCCGGATCTCACCCGTCTGGGGCACCATGGCCAGCACAGCTCCCTGTGGTTGGGTCAAATCTCCCTCATGGGACCGGTTCACGGGCAGGCCTTCCAGCAAGGCTTTTTCTGCGGCCTTCTGCATATCCAAATCGAGGGTGGTATATACATGCAGCCCGCCGTTGAAGACCATGTCCTCACCGTACATGTCAACGAGTTGGCCTGTCACATAGTCTACGAAGTAACGGGCCTGCACCACCCTGGACTGACGCTCGGCCAGAACCAAGGGCTCGGCTTTGGCTGCCGCTGCCTCCGCGGCCGTGATGAAGCCCACCTCCTGCATGCGGCTGAGCACGAAATTCCGCCTTTCCACGGCAATATCTGGATTGACGAAAGGCGAGTAGCGGGTGGGCCAGCGAATTACTCCGGCGATGAGTGCCGCTTCACTCAAGGTCAGATCCTTGGCTGATTTGCCGAAAAACGCCTTTGCTCCTGCTTCTATGCCATAGAGACCGTGGTTGAGATAGAACTCGTTTAGGTAAGCCTCTAGAATCTCGTCTTTGGAGTATTTCCGCTCAATCTGCACTGCCCAAAGGAACTCTTCCAGCTTGCGCATGATGGTCTTCTTTTGGGTTAGAAACACGTTGCGGGCCAGCTGCATGGTGATGGTTCCGCCACCTTGGGCAAAAGACCACTCCTTCAGGTTCACTAGGATGGCCCGTCCAAAGGCAATGAAGTTAATACCGTGGTGGTTGTAGAACTGGTCGTCCTCAATGGCGATCACGGCATTTTTTACATGATCGGGCAGTTCGTTGATGTTCACGGGGATGCGGTTCTGTGTGTATAGATCCGTGATTAATCGTCCGTTGATGTCATAGATGTAAGTAGTGAAGTTCTGGCGGATATTGACTTGGTCGAGGCTGGGAGCACTGCCCAAATAGGCTGAGACTATCCCTGCAAAGGCGCCCAACAAGGTGGATCCTAGAATTACTAGTATGTATATGGCTGCGGTCTTTTTTTTCACCACGACACACCCCCGCGGGATTATTCCAGGACTATTATAACATATATTTTCGCCACTTAATCCCTATCCCCTAGGGGTGCCGCAGGAAGTTTGCCGGCACTTGAGCGAGGTGAGTGTCCGTGATAAACTGGCAAGGGAAGGTAAAGCTGACCTGGCGCACCTATGCAGGGTTGATCCTTTTTGTCCTGGTCCTGTTTGCGGTGGTCGCCTTGATGATTGTGGAAGTCCGCTTGGCCCCGGTTCTGCATACCTGGGCCCACACCAAGGCCGTGGGCTTGGCCACAACAGCCATCAATCTGGCTGTGGAGGAGGTCATGGCTGGCACGCTGGACAGCACCGCCCTGGCCAAGCTGATCCGGGATGGCGACGGCAGTCTGAAGGGTGTGCAGTACGACATGGGTGCAGTAAACCGCGTGAGCAGCCAGGCTTCCCAGTTGATCTTGAAGAACTTGGAGGATATGGGTCAGCAGGCTTTTGCCATTCCCCTGGGCCAGCTGACGGGGTTGCGTTTCCTGGCCGCCTGGGGCCCAGACATTCCCGTGCGGATGGTACCCGTAGGCGCCCTCACAGCCACGCCCATGGCCAGTTTTCAGAGCGCGGGTTTGAACCAGACCTGGCATCGGGTGCTTTTGGATATTGAGGTAATGATGCGGGTGGTGGTACCGCTTTTGGCGGAGGAAATCGCGGTGTCAGCCAGGGTCCCCATTGTGGAAGAGATTTTCATCGGTGATGTTCCCAGCTGGTACTTTGCCGGTCAGGAGAATCTCACCATCCAAGAGGGCCTCTTGGAGTTTCCGTTGAATTGAGGGTAGCCGATGCTGCGTTACAATCACAGCTTAGTGGAACGAAAGTGGATAGAGTTCGTAAAGCAAGGACAACAAGCCGGTGAGGAGCTGCCCCGGGCATACACCGTACTGGTTCCTGGCGATGGGGACGGTGTGGACCTGGAAAACGCCAGGCTGTTGGTGCTCACCGACTTTTTTGCCGCTCTCGCTTGGGGGAGGGGCTTCGTCCACTGTTTTGCCGGGAGCGGAGATAGACTTGTCAGCGTCATGGCTCGCCTAGGAGTTGCGGCTGAGCCTGGCCAGATGGGCGGCAGCTGCCATTTGGCCGTGGTACCACGGGACTTCCCGCACCTGGGCAGGCATCTGGACTGCGGGCAGGTTATCTTCAGCGGCCGTCATCTGGGGGGAATGGCGCTGGGTCCTCTGCTCGCCGATGTTGGCGGAGATGCCCTGCGCATCTACTTTCTTTTCCAGGGCCCCCCGGAGCGTGACTATGCGTTCAATTGGCACGGTCTGGTGAGCGCCCACCGTTTTGTGCAGCGAGTGTGGCGCCTGGCCCAGAACCTGCATGGGGGGCGTGTGAACCCCGTTGAGGAGAGCCGTTTGCAGGATTTGGCCGCAGAGGTTCAAAAGCGCGCGCTGCAGCGGAAGCCCCACACTGCCCTGGCAGCTATCATGGGCTATCTGAAAGTCAAAATCGCCCTCTCCCCAGATGAGGTGAGGGCGTTGGCTCGGCTGCTTGAGCCGTTTGCTCCCTTTTTGAGCGCGGAGCTAGCTGATTTGCTGGCGTCGATCGAGAATGATGATGATGGGCAGGGTTACCAGGCAGATGGCTAAGGCGATGATTTGGCTCAGTACAAAGGGGCCGTAGAGCTGGCTGTGCTGCCGCAGGAAATCAAGGAAAAACCGCACTAGGGAATGGATGAACAGCGTGCGGAAAAAGGCGTAACCGTGATACTTGGGTTTGGCGGCCCATCTCCAGGCAAAGGGCAGGATGACCAGGGCCGCGGCTACTTCATAGAGCTGAGTGGGGTGTACAGGGCCCAGGCTGGCGGGGAATTCCACACCCCAGGGCAGATCGGCGGGCGGCCCGTATAGCTCGCCGTTGAGGAAGTTGCCCAGCCGGATGAAGATGTGGCCCACGGGCAGAATGGGTGCCCCCACATCCGCCAGCTGCCAGTAACGCAGCTTGTGCCGGCGCACATAGAAGATGCCGATCACCATAATGGTGATGATGGCCCCCTGCGAAGACATGCCGCCCCGGGAGAAGATCTCCACCGGATTCTCCAGGAAATAACGCCAATTGGGCAAGACCGCCCCTAGACGGCTGCCCACAAGCCCAGAAAAAGCGCAGAGGAAGTACAGGTTTTCCACCAGCTGCCAGTCCAGGCCATGCAGTTTGCTGAAGTGACGGGCTATGTAATAGGCCGAGATAAAGGTGCAGGCCATCAGGATTCCATACCAATAAATGTCCAGTGAACCGATACTGAATGCTATTGGAGCCACAGCGACCACCTCGCGAACTCTGATAGAGGCATATTCAACTCCCGTATCCAAAAACCTGCTCCCATGGGAGGATTAGACATGAAGAGAATTGTGTTAACCGGAGGCGGAACCGCGGGGCACGTTACGCCGAACCTAGCCCTAGTTCCTCGCCTGCAGTCAAAAGGATGGGAAATCCATTACATTGGCACCCACGACGGCATTGAAAGGGAACTGATCGGCTCTGAGCTGCCCTATTACCCCATCAGCGCGGGGAAACTCAGGCGCTACTTCGACTTGAAGAACCTGAGCGATCCCCTGCGGGTTGTCAAGGGGATCTTTGATGCCTATGGCCATCTCAGGCGCATTAAGCCCGCCGTTGTGTTCAGTAAAGGGGGCTTCGTGGCGGTCCCCGTAACCTTGGCAGCCTGGCTTCTGCGTATCCCAGTCATCCTGCATGAGTCTGATCTGACTCCTGGCTTGGCCAACAAGCTGTGCGTGCCGTTTGCCAAAGTACTGTGTGTAAACTTTCCAGATTCGGTTCAGTACCTGAAGGGTAAGGCCTCTGAAAAGGTAGTGGTGACGGGCACGCCCATTCGGGCCGAGCTGTTGGAGGGATCCCGGGAGCAGGGGTTGAAGATTTGCGGGTTTTCCAGCGGACTTCCCGTCCTTTTAGTCATGGGAGGTAGTTTAGGATCTGCGGTTTTGAACCAGACTATAAGGGATAACCTGGCTGAACTGACCAGAAGCTATCAGATTGTCCATCTCTGCGGCACTGGCAATCTGGCCCCCGAGATCAACAACCACCGCTATTTCCAATTGGAATATGCCCGGGAGGAGCTGCCCCATCTGCTGGCGGCGGCAGATATGGTGCTGTCCAGGGCAGGAGCTAATGCCATCGTTGAGCTGGCCGCCCTAGCTAAGCCCAACATCCTGGTTCCCCTTTCAAGGCAGGCCAGCCGGGGAGATCAGATTCTCAATGCTGCTTCCTTCGCCCGCCAGGGATTCAGTCTGGTCATCCAGGAAGAGGACCTAAGCGGCCGGACTTTGATTGAGCACCTGGCTTTGCTGCAGAAGGAACGGCGCAGGTTCGTTGAGGCCATGCAAGGATCGCCCATCAACGATGGGACTGGCAAGATCATGGCCCTCATTGAGGAAGCGGCCCGGCGAAAATAGTTGCGGGCGCAAGCAAATTATGGTAAGATGGAAACACATCAGAAGATGGGAGTGACTCTCATGTCCATTAAGCTTGCCGTGATCTATTACAGTTCCACTGGGACCAACTACCAACTGGCCCAATGGGCCAAAGAGGGTGCAGAGGAACTTGGTGCGGAAGTAAGAGTGCTCAAAGTGCCGGAGCTCGCTCCTCAAGCTGCTATTGATTCTAATCCCGCTTGGAAAGCGCATCACGATGCTACCCAAAATATACCCGAAGTCTCCCTGGCCGATCTAGAATGGGCTGACGCCATCATCTTTAGCGTGCCCACCCGTTTTGGCAACATGGCTGCCCAGATGCGCCAATTCCTAGATACCACCGGTGGTTTGTGGTTCCGTGGCAAACTAGTGAACAAAGTGGTCAGCGCCATGACCTCTGCCCAGAACCCCCATGGAGGCCAAGAGGCCACCATCCTATCGCTCTACACCACCATGTACCATTGGGGTGCCATTGTGGTGGCGCCGGGCTATACTGACCAGTCCGTATATGTGGGCGGGGGCAACCCTTACGGTACCAGCGTTACGGTGGATCAGGAAGGAAAAATGGTGGAAGACGTGGAAGGTGCGGTGAAACACCAGGCTAGACGTACCATCACGGTGGCCAAGTGGCTTAAGCAGGGTAGAGGAGAATAGTTCGAAGTAGACAGTGAAAAAGGGCAGGGTAACCTGCCCTTTGCGCATTTACTCAACTGTAATAGCTTTGGAGCTCTCCCACAGCCCGTGGATATTGCAGTAGCTTAGTGCCAGAAGGGTGCCGCTCTCCTTGAGCCGCACTGTGACCGCCGCGGAGGGTTCAGTGTAGCAGGGTCCTTCAGCTGGCCCCTTCAAACCTTCGCCGTGGGCGGCAAACTGGACATCGGCCAGTTCGAACGTGAACCCTTCGTTGGGTTGGAAAAGCAGCTTGATCCAGCGAATGTGGTGTTCGGCGGTGTTGGGATGCGGTATCTCTTCTCCGATGCTTATCTTTATGTCCACGGGTTGGCCTGCCGCCACAGTGTCTGGAGCCTCAATGACCGGCACGTGTTTTTCGCTTTTCCAATCTCCACTGCGCAGTACATCACCGAGTTTCATAATCTACCTCCCTGCAGTATTATATTTCAACTCATACTTCTCGAAATGGCTGATTTCTCCTGCGCAGTTTGCAGTCATAAACGCGAATCAGCGGAGCATGCTACTAGGGAGGTGAGTCTATGCCCATATGTCCGTTTTGCAACCAACCCATGGAACGGGTAACCCCCGATGAGCAGGAGGCCTTCGCTGACTTGTTCCGCTGTGGGGCGTGCCAGGTGGAGCAGGCAGTTTATTGGGATACCGGTGAAAGGCTTTTGGCGTGGGATTATGATCCAAGTGATGAAATCTGAGCGGTGGATTCGTTGGTGCAGTATTGGCGTCACTGATTCCGGGTCTGTTTTGGTTGTGGTATTTTAGGCGGTACGACGTTGGAGACAAGGAGCCTGCAGCAAGGCTGGTCCAGTGTCTCTTGTTTGGCGCACTGGCGGTCATCCCCGCCTTGAGCTGGGAAGCGCCCTATCGGGATCTGCTGCAAGGCTCCAATTCTCTTCCCGTGCAGTTGGCGCTATCCTTTCTCGTTGTGGGCCTGGGCGAAGAGTTCTTCAAGCTCTTGGCCGTGTATCTGGCCGTAGGGCGGGCGGAGGAATTCAGCGAACCCATGGACGGTATTCTCTATGCCATTGCAGGCGGGATTGGTTTTTCGGTAGTGGAAAATGTCCTGTATATCTTGGCATTTGGGCTGGCGGCTGCGCCCCTGCGGGGCACAGCTGCCTCTTTGGCTCACATTGCCTTTTCGGGTCTGGCCGGGTATTACCTGGGCAGAGCCCGCTTCGGAACGAAACCGTTGCGCACTGCCGCCACGGGGTTGGCGGTGGCCGCCGGGGCCCACGGCCTTTACGATTTCCTGCTCATAACCCAAACGGTGTCTCCCCCAGTCGTGGTCCTGCTCATTGCCGGCCTGCAGTACTTGCTCTTTGCAGCCATCGGCAGGGCGGTCAGACTGCCGTCCCAGAGGTAATTCTTGTCTGGGGTGGGTAGCTGTGCTACAATAGGGGAGGAAAGGAAGTGACACTATGGCAGGCCATTCCAAGTGGGCCAACATCAAGCATAAAAAGGCCAAGGAAGATGCTAAGCGCGGGCAGATCTTTACCAAGTTGGGCAGGAAGATCACGGTAGCGGCTAAGGAGGGAGGGCCCGATCCCACCTCCAATGTGCGTCTGCGTTTGGCCATCGAAGAAGCCCGCTCGTTCAATATGCCCAATGATAACATCGAAAGGGCCATCCAGCGGGCCGTGGGGGGCCTGGAAGGTGTGACCTATTCAGAGGTCCTCTATGAAGGCTACGGCCCCAATGGTGTTGCCATTATGCTGCAGGCATTGACGGATAATCGCAATCGCACCGCGGGGGAAGTGCGCCATCGCTTTTCCAAGTACGGTGGAAACCTCGGTGAGAGCGGCTGCGTGGCTTGGATGTTTGAGCGCCGGGGCGTTTTGGTTGTGGAGCGCGGTGAAAACGTGGACGAGGATGAGGTCATGCTGCAGGCTTTGGACGCCGGCGCTGAAGACGTTGTGGCGGAAGGCGATGTTATTGAGATCCACACCGATCCCAGTGAGTTCATCCGCATTAAGGAGGAGTTGGAGGGTCACGGACTAACCTTCCTCGGAGCTGAGATCAGCTTCATTCCCCAGAACACGGTTCAGATCGATCAGGAACAGGCAGAGAAGGTGGAGAAGCTTATCGAGCTTTTGGAGGAGCTGGACGAAGTACAAGAGGTATACGCCAACTACGAAGTGCAGTAATTATTAGGGAATATTTTCTAAGCCCGGGGGCATACTTCTTCCCAAGGAGGGGGATGTATGCGCAGGGCGGTGCTGTTGGTGGTGCTGGCAGTGGTCTTTTTTATCTTGGGCTTTCTGCTGTCCCGAAGGCTTTTTCCCTTGGTAGTGGCTGTTCTGGCAGCCTAGCGAAGAGCAACCTCGGCCGCAAGGCTTGAGGTTCTTTTTTGCGTGAAGCTGGGCAAGGACTTGCCGAGCTCCATGTCGAATAGAAGGGGCGGGGTGTGATGCGGTGATCATATTGGGAGTTGACCCCGGCATCGCCATTACCGGTTTTGGGGTGGTGCGGGTAGAACACAACCGCCATATTGCTCTGGGCTATGGTGCCATCCGCACCCCGGCCAAGGAGACAACTGCCCGGCGCTTGGAGGCTATCTACCGCGAGCTTACTCAGCTCATAACGGAGTTTAGGCCCGACTGTTTTGCCATCGAGGAGCTGTTCTTCAATAAGAATTCCGCCACGGCGCTGATTGTGGGACAAGCTAGGGGAGTTGCCATTTTAGCAGGTTCCCATGCTGGCCTGCCCGTCTTTGAGTACACGCCGCTGCAGGTGAAGACAGCGGTCACAGGTTATGGGCGCGCCGGCAAACAGCAGGTAGCTTATATGGTGCGTATGCTTTTGGGGCTGGAGAGTACTCCAGAGCCCGATGACGTGACGGACGCCCTGGCTGTCTGCATCTGTCACGGCTTTAACGCCAACAATTGGGGGAGGCGAGGGGAATGATCATCTCTTTACGGGGCAGGCTTGTGGAGGCCACTGAGAGCACGGTGATCCTGGAAGTGCAGGGTGTGGGCTTTGAGATCAATGCCTCAAGCTCCGTTTTGCGCTCTCTGCCTCCTTTCGGGCAGGACCTGCAGGTGTACACCTATCTGCAGGTGCGCGACGATGCACTGGCCCTCTATGGGTTTTCATCGTGGGATGAGCGGCGGCTCTTTGAGCGATTGATTGGGGTAGCGGGGATTGGGCCCAAGAGCGGTTTGGCCATCATCTCCAATATAGCGCCTGAGGACTTTATTCGCGCTGTGCAGAGCAAAGACCTCAAGACCCTCACCAAGCTGCCCGGCGTGGGCAAGAAGACGGGCGAACGGATCCTTTTGGAATTGAAAGACGCCTTCGCCCATGTATCCTTTCCCGACATCGAGGACGGGCATCCGGCTGTTCCCGAGGATATTCTGGACGATGCGGTGGAAGCCCTCATCGCCCTGGGCTACAGCCTCACTGAGGCTGAGCACATGGTCAACAAGGCACAGCCGCATCTTCCAGAGGATTACGATCTCCAGGAGCTGCTGAAGGTGGCCTTGGCGCAGAACAGCCAGCAAAGGGGTGAACGTGTTTGGAGACGGAACGTATAGTCAGTGCTTGGAAAAGGCCCGATGATTGGGACGTGGAGAAGTCCCTGCGGCCCAGGACCTTGGCTGAGTACATAGGGCAGGACAAGGTGAAAGAGCATTTGCGCATCTTTATCGCCGCAGCAAAGCAGCGCGGCGAGGCACTGGATCATGTTCTGCTTTACGGCCCCCCGGGCTTGGGAAAGACCAGTCTGGCCCATATCATCGCCGCGGAGATGGGAGTAGGCATTCACACTACTTCAGGCCCCGCCATTGAGCGTCAAGGGGATTTGGTGGCCATCCTAACCAGCGTTCAAGCCAAGGATGTACTGTTTATCGATGAGATACACCGCCTCAACCGGCAGGTGGAGGAAGTGCTCTATCCGGCCATGGAGGATGGAGCGGTCGACATTATTATTGGAAAGGGACCGGGCGCCAGGTCAGTGCGGATTGACCTGCCGCCGTTCACCCTAGTTGGCGCTACTACCAGGGTGGGTATGCTCACCTCGCCCCTGCGCGATCGGTTCGGCATGATCAGCCGTTTAGAGCTCTACGGTACAGAGGATCTCCAGGCCATCGTGCTCAGGGCGGCCCAGATCCTCAACATCGAGGTTGACGAGGAGGGGGCGAAGGAGATCGCCAAGCGGTCCCGGGGTACCCCGCGGGTGGCCAACCGCCTGCTGAAGAGGGTGCGGGACTATGCCCAGGTTAGGGCGGATAACCGCATTTCCCATGAGGTGGCCCGGGAAGCACTGCGTCTGTTTGAGATCGATGATGATGGTCTTGACCAGATGGACCGCCGCATTCTGTCCACCGTGTACAGGGTGTTTGGCGGTGGACCGGTGGGAGTGGATAGCTTGAGTGCCGTAATCGGCGAAGAAGCAGCCACCATCGAGGATGTCTACG
The DNA here is from genome assembly GCA_900018335.1 of uncultured Clostridia bacterium. Lineage (GTDB taxonomy): Bacteria > Bacillota > Limnochordia > Darwinibacteriales > Darwinibacteriaceae > DTU010. Next base: position 22,956 of record FIZK01000006.1, read on the forward strand.
AGCCTTTCCTTCTGCAGCTGGGTCTGCTGCAGCGAACCGCTCGGGGACGCTGCCTCACCACATTGGGCTATGAATACCTTGGCGTTCAGCCTCCTGAGGCAGCGGGTGAAGACAGTTGATGTGGAAAACGGAGGGGATTGTGCTGCGCGTCCGCAATCTTGGCGAGGCGGACCGCATTGTCACCGTCTATACCCAAGAAAGGGGCAAGCTGAATGCTGTGGCCAGGGGGGCGCGGCGCATCAGGAACCGCCTGCTCAGCCCCACGCAGCTCTTTACCCATGGGCTGTACCTCATTTTTCGGGGACAGGGGCTGCACAACCTCAGCCAGGCAGAGATCATCCAAAGCGGCCAAGAGCTGCGCGATGATCTGGAGAAGTTTGCCTATGCTTCTTACCTCACTGAGCTCTTGGATGCCTTAACTGCCGAGGAAGATCCTGCTGAGAGCATTTTTTCGCTTTTGGCCAGCGCCCTTGCTCTGACGGCGAAGGGCCGTTTAGAACTGGCGGCACGGGCCTTTGAGATCAGGCTCATGAGGGAACTGGGCTATGAACCTGAGCTCCATGCTTGCCTGAGCTGCCGGGAATCTGTGCGGGAAAACCTGTACTTCACGGAGCAAGGCGGAATCCTCTGTCAGAGGTGCGCTCCCCAGGTTCCCGACAGTATGCCCATCTCCAACGGCGCCTGGGAGCTGATGAAGAAGTTTTTGGAGTGGGATTTCAGCAAACTGACCGTACTGCATCCCGCGGGCAATCTCGAGGAGGAGCTGCGCCGGGTGATGCGTAAGTACCTGGATTTCAGGCTAGAATATCCTTTGAAGTCGCTGGATTTTTTGGAAACGCTGACGGCCGTGCCGCCGGCGTCTGATTGACAATTTGTGGTGGATTTGGTATAAATTAAACGGAAAACGGCGCCTATCTTGGCGCCCAGATACAAGCCTCTGGAGAACCTTTCGTCCCTAGTCGTTGGGTGAAAGGTTTTCAAAATAAGAGAGGGGTGGCTGAGTGAATCTGCAAGAGATGATCTTAAAGCTGCAGGCCTATTGGGCTGAGCAAGGGTGCATCATTTATCAGCCCTATGATCTAGAAGTCGGTGCTGGGACCATGTCGCCAGCAACTTTTTTGAAAGCGTTGGGGCCCGAGCCTTGGAATGTGGCTTACGTTCAGCCCAGCAGGCGTCCCACTGACGGCCGCTACGGCGAGAACCCCAACAGGGTGCAGCACTACTATCAGTTTCAAGTGATTCTCAAGCCGTCACCCGATGATGTGCAGGACATTTATCTAAGGAGCCTGGAAGCGCTGGGCATAGATTTGCTCAAGCATGATGTGCGCTTTGTGGAAGATGACTGGGAATCTCCCACCTTAGGGGCTTGGGGCCTGGGCTGGGAAGTATGGCTGGATGGCATGGAAATTACGCAGTTCACCTATTTCCAGCAGGTGGGCGGCATAGATGTGAAGCCCGTGTCTGCCGAGATCACCTATGGTGTGGAAAGACTGGCCATGTTTATCCAAGGAGTGGATTCCATCTTCGACTTAGTGTGGGTTGACGGGGTCACCTACGGCGATGTCTTCCTCCAAAACGAAGTGGAGTATTCCAAACACAACTTCGAGGCGGCGGACACTGAGAAGCTGTTTACCCTCTTCGATTTATACGAGGATGAAGCTAAGAGGCTGATCCAGCTTGGGCTGGTGCTTCCGGGGTACGATTATGTCCTTAAGTGCTCCCACACCTTTAACCTCTTGGACGCCCGGGGCGCCCTCAGCGTGAGTGAACGGACTCGCTTCATCGGCCGCGTCAGGGCCTTAGCCCGGCTGGCAGCCCAGGGCTATCTGGCTGAGCGGGAGAGGTTGGGCTTTCCACTTCTGAAGGGAGGAGCTGTCTAGATGCAGGATCTTTTGCTGGAACTAGGGTTTGAAGAACTGCCGGCTCGTTTTATTGAGCAGGCTCTCAAACAGCTCTCAGAAGCAATTACCGCTAAGCTGACCCAGGAGCGTTTAGCCTTTGGGCAGGTCAGCCAGTTCGGCACGCCCCGCCGTTTGGCTGTCCTGGTGGAACAGCTCCAGGAGCAGCAAGAAGATCTCGTGGAAGAGGTGAAGGGACCGCCCCTCAACCTGGCCCGGGACGAACAGGGCAATTGGACCAAGGCGGGCTTGGGATTTTTGCGTTCGCAAGGAGCCGACGAGAAGGATGTGCTAATCAAATCGATCCAGGGCGCTGATTACATGTTTATCAGGAAAGAAGTGCGGGGCCAAAAGACCTCCGCACTGCTCAAACCGCTGCTGGAAGAAGTCATCGCCAATCTGAGCTTTCCTAAGAACATGCGCTGGGGAGATTACGATCTGCGCTACGCTAGGCCGCTGAGGTGGATCGTGGCCCTGTTTGGCAGCGAGGTAATCCCCCTGGAGGTGGGACCGCTCACGGCCGGCCAGATCACCTTCGGGCACCGGCAGTTGAGTTCCGGCCCCGTGGTGATTGAGGCGCCCACGGCTTACGCCGCGTCTTTGGAGAAGCACTACGTTATTGTGGATGCCCAGGAGCGCCGCTCCGCGATCTGGCAGCAGATTCAGGATCTGGCACGCAGTCAAGGAGCTAATGTACAAGAAGATGAGCGTCTGCTCAAGGAAGTAACTAACCTTGTGGAATATCCCACCGCCTTCCAGGGCCATTTCTCGGAAGAGTATCTCGCCGTGCCCGCGGAGGTTTTGATTACTTCCATGAAAGAACATCAGCGCTATTTCCCCCTCCACGATGCCGCTGGCAAGCTCAAGGCCAGTTTCATCGGGGTGCGCAATGGCGCCGATAATCATCTGGGTTTGGTGATTAAGGGCAATGAAAAGGTACTCGCGGCACGGCTGTCCGATGCCAAGTTCTTTTATGAAGAAGACTTGAAAACGAGGCTTGTGGATCACCTGCCCAAGCTGGAGCAGGTGGTGTTCCAAGAGCGCCTCGGGTCCATGGGCGACAAGGTGCGGCGTTTGGAAAGACTCACAGGTACGTTGGCGGAACTGTTGGGCCATGCAGAACACAAACAGACTGCCCTGAGAACCGCCCGCTTGGCCAAATGCGACCTGGTAACTCAGATGGTTTATGAATTCCCAGAACTGCAGGGAATAATGGGCGAAAAGTATGCTTTGGCCCAGGGTGAAGAGCCGGCAGTGGCCGCAGGTATTAGGGAGCACTACCTGCCCCGTTTCGCGGGGGACGTACTGCCAGAAACAGTAGAAGGAACTCTGGTGAGCCTCGCGGACAAACTGGACAACTTAGTGGGTTATTTTGCTGTGGGTAAGATTCCCACTGGGTCTCAGGATCCCTTTGCCCTGCGCCGCCAGGCCCAAGGCGTCGTGCAGATTTTGCGCAGGGCAGGCTATGATCTAGCTCTGAGCGAGCTGATCAGCGCCGCCGCGGCGGGTTACTCCGAGCTGAGTTGGGAGGAAGCAACGGGCAGGGCACTGGTGGAGTTTCTCCTGGCCCGCTTGAGAGTGATTCTCCTGGAGCAGGATTACAGCTACGATACCATCGATGCGGTCCTGGCCGGGGATGACGAGCGCATCCCCAGCCTCGAAAGGAAGGTGCGGGCCCTTGCTGAGTTCCGCGAGGAAGAGATCTTTGCTGACTTGATCACCGGCTTTGAACGGGTGGCCAACCTGGCAGCCAAAGGGAGAGGAGCCCAGCTGGAACCCAGCGCGCTACAGCCTGCCGACGTACAGTTTCAGCAGGCCCTGCAGGAAGCAGAGCAGGACTGTCTGCCCTTGGCCTCTGAAGGCAACTATCGAGGGCTTTTGCACCGTCTCGCGGAGTTCCGCGCCCGGGTTGATCTCTTCTTTGAGCAGGTCATGATCATGGATGAGGATCCCACAGTGCGCGGCAATCGGCTGGCGCTGCTGAACCAAGCCCTGGACTTGTATGGATTGTGTGGTGATTTGCACCTAGTTGTTGTGAATAAGTAAAGAAGCGGGGCATGGGAAGGAGAACACGACGGAATAAAGAATAAGTTCTGTTGGTTATTCAGCCAATTATTTCCGCACTTTAAGACATGTTCCCCCCTGGGGAATCATAGAGTAAGAAACGTAGAAGGAGGATGCGAATGAGCACCAAGTGGGTTTACTTCTTTGGCGATGGACAAACAGAGGGCCAGCAGGGCAACAGGAACCTCGTTGGTGGTAAAGGCGCCAACTTGGCAGAAATGGTGTCCCTGGGAATTCCTGTACCCCCGGGATTTACCATTACCACGGAAGCCTGCACCGCTTTTTATGCCAACAATGAACAGTGGGTAGAAGGCCTGGAAGAACAGGTAATGGAGAACCTCGCAAAACTAGAAAAGTCAATGGGGGCTAAGCTCGGCGACGCGGAGAATCCGCTGCTTGTTTCCGTACGTTCCGGGGCCCGGGTATCCATGCCTGGCATGATGGACACGGTTTTGAACCTTGGCTTAAATGATGTCACCGTGGAAGCGCTGGCCAAGAAATCGGGGAACCCCCGTTTTGCTTGGGACTCGTACCGTCGTTTTATCCACATGTACGGTGATGTGGTCATGGGTGTTGACCACGAGCTGTTTGAAGCAGCCATTGCCAAAAAACGCGCAGATGAGGGCGTAGAGCTGGACAATGAGTTGAGCGTGGAAGCCCTCAAGGATTTGGTTAAGGAGTATAAGGCAATTGTCCAAAAGTCCGTAGGGACTCTGTTCCCCGATGACCCCTATGAGCAGCTGCGGGGAGCCATTGATGCGGTCTTCCGTTCCTGGAACGGTGCGCGGGCCATCCGCTACCGCCAGATCAACCACATCCCGCACGATTGGGGTACAGCTGTAAACGTCCAGGTTATGGTGTTCGGCAACATGGGCGACAATTCCGGTACAGGCGTAGCCTTCACCCGGGATCCTTCCACGGGAGAGAACGTATTCTACGGCGAGTACCTGATGAACGCCCAGGGCGAAGACGTTGTGGCGGGAATCCGTACGCCCAACCCCATCTCCGAGCTCAAGAAGGGTATGCCTGAGATCTACGCAGAGCTGGAGAGGATTTACAAGCTCTTAGAAAACCACTATAAGGATATGCAGGATATCGAGTTCACCATCCAGGAGGGCAAACTGTACCTTCTGCAAACCCGCACAGGTAAGCGGACTGCCACGGCAGCCGTACGCATTGCCGTGGAAATGGTGGAAGAGGGACTTATTGACAAGCAGACCGCTGTACTGCGGGTCGAGCCCGAACAGCTGGATCAGCTTCTGCACCCCATGATCGATCCCAAGGCGAAGTACGATGTGATCGCCACTGGCTTGCCCGCTTCCCCGGGTGCAGCAGCAGGCCGCATTGTGTTCACTGCGGACGAGGCTGAGCGCTGGTATGAGCGGGGCGAGAAGGTGATCTTGGTCCGCAACGAGACCTCGCCAGAGGATATTGGCGGCATGGACGTGGCGGAAGGCATTCTCACCGCCCGCGGCGGTATGACGTCCCACGCTGCAGTAGTTGCCCGCGGCATGGGTAAGTGCTGCGTAGCCGGATGCTCCGCTGCCCAAATCGATGAAGCGAAAAAGACCCTCACCTTTGGTGATACCGTGCTTAACGAAGGTGACTGGATCACCCTGAACGGTACGGCTGGAGAAGTGATTGTGGGTCAAGTGCCCATGGTCGAGGCGCAGGTCAGCGGCAATTTGGACACGCTCCTCCACTGGGCTGATGAGTTCCGGGCGTTGGGGATCCGCACCAATGCAGATACTCCCCACGACAGCCAGACCGCCCTGGACTTCGGTGCTGAAGGCATCGGACTGTGCAGAACTGAGCACATGTTCTTTGAAGGTGATCGCATCAGTGCCGTTCGCCAGATGATTTTTGCGAAAGACCAAGCTGGCCGGGAAGCTGCCTTGACTAAGCTGCTGCCTTACCAGAAGGGCGACTTCAAGGAGATTTTCCGCACCATGCAGGGCAAACCTGTCACTGTCAGGTTGCTGGATCCGCCGCTGCATGAGTTTGTGCCCCAAGACGAGGCTACCATCACCAAGCTGGCCGGCGAGATGGGGATGACTGTGGAAGCCCTCAAGGCTCGCATTGAATCCCTGGAGGAGATCAACCCCATGCTGGGCCACCGCGGTGTGCGCCTTGGCGTGACCTATCCCGAGATCTACGCCATGCAGGCCCGGGCCATTTTTGAGGCCGCCGCCGAGCTCACCAAAGACGGCGTACAGGTCTTCCCAGAGGTTATGATTCCCCTGATCGGCACTCCTCAAGAGCTCAAGCTGATGAAGGATGTATGTGTAGAAGTGGCCGACGCGGTCCAGAAGGAGTTCGGCGTGGAGTTCCAGTACCTGGTGGGAACCATGATCGAGATCCCCAGGGCCTGTGTTGTGGCTGATGAGATCGCTGCTGAGGCAGAGTTCTTCTCCTTCGGTACCAACGACCTCACGCAAATGTCCTTTGGTTACAGCCGAGACGATGCCGGCACCTTCCTGCCCCAGTACGTAGAGAAGGAAATCCTGGAGAGGGATCCCTTCCAGACCCTGGACCAGGTGGGTGTAGGGTACTTGGTAAAACTCGGCGTGGATAAGGGCCGTTCAGTAAAGCCGAACCTGAAGGTCGGTGTCTGCGGCGAACATGGTGGCGACCCGGCTTCCATCGACTTCTTCCACCGTGTTGGCCTTGATTACGTGAGCTGCTCGCCGTTCCGCGTGCCCATTGCCCGCTTGGCTGCAGCCCAGGCCAACATCCGCAATCCACGCTAATCGTCCGAGCGAAACAGGGAAGGAAAACCTTATTGCGCGGGGAACCCATACTATATAGTGTGGGTTCCTGCGCGTTAACGAGGCAGGCAGCGGGAGGGGATAACGGTGAACTTCGTGGAGTCGATCCTAGAATGTGAGGAGCAGTATCTGGCTCCCTATGCGGCTAAAGCCAGACAGAGCAGAGGCAGAGCCTATCCCGAGGAGCCCTGTTCTTTTTCCACCTGCTTTCAGCAGGACCGGGAACGCATTGTGCACTCCAAGGCGTTTCGCCGTTTGAAGTCTAAGACCCAGGTGTTCATTGCCCCCAAGGGTGATCACTACCGCACCAGGCTGACCCATGTCCTGGAAGTCACGCAGATCGCCAGGAGTGTTTCCCGGGCTCTGCGCTTGAACGAAGATCTCACCGAGGCAATTGCCTTAGGCCATGATTTGGGCCATCCACCCTTTGGCCATGCCGGGGAGGCGGCACTGAACCGCTTGGTTGGCCATTTTAAGCACAACGAACACAGCCTGCGCGTGGTGGACGTCCTTGAGGAGTATGCTCAGGACTACCCTGGGCTGAACCTCACTTGGGAGGTGCGGGATGGCATACTCCATCACACCGGAGATACACCTCCCCAGACCCTGGAGGGCCAGGTCGTGCGCATCTGCGATCGCATTGCCTATCTCAACCACGATGTGGAGGATGCGGTGCGAGCCGGCATCCTCAGCGAGGAAGACCTTCCTAAACAGGTCCTGGAGGTGCTGGGGCCCACCAGTCGAAAAAGGATCCGAACCATGATCACGGATATTCTGCACACCAGCTATGGCAAGAAAATGGTGGCCATGAGTCCGCCCATTGAGGAGGCTACCCATCTGCTGCGGAACTATCTGTTTGAGAACTTCTATGTCAATTCCGCTGCGAAGCAGGAGGAATCCAAGGTGTTTGGCATGATCAGCATGCTCTACAATTACTATTTGGAACATGGAGAGAGATTCCGCACAGCGCCTGATCCCAGGGGTGAAGTGGTTGACTACATTGCGGGGATGACTGACAGTTTCGCCGCTCAGGAGTTCCAACGGCTGTTCCTGCCACGGGGCTGGGGGGGTGATGGGGATCGCTCGCTTCTCTGAGCAGTGGATTGAGCGGGTTAAGTCGTCGGCAGATATAGTTGAGGTAATCGGGCGCCGCGTGGAGTTGAGGCAGAGCGGGAAGAACTACGTGGGCCTGTGCCCGTTTCACAGCGAGAAGACTCCCTCGTTTACCGTGAACCCTGAAAAGCAGTTTTATCACTGCTTTGGCTGCGGCAAAGGGGGCAATGTGATCAATTTTGTTATGGACACAGAAAACCTTGCCTTTCCGGAGGCCGTGGTCAAGCTGGCCCAGGAGAAAGGTATCCCTGTGCCCGCGGCCTCGCCTGGGGAGCAGAGAAGGGAGAAAGAACGAGAGCAGCTGCGCCAGGTGAATCAGTTGGCTGCCCGGTATTATTACCGCAACCTGCGCCTTCCCGCAGGCGCCCAGGCCCGGGCGTACCTCCAAGGAAGGGGTATAGGTCAGGAGCTGGCCAGGAGCTTTTTTCTGGGATTTGCTCTGGACGAGTGGGATGGGCTGCTGGCCTTCTTAACCGCCCAGGGTGTAGATCCGGCCATTGCCCAAGCAGCCGGTCTGGTTACCTCGAGCAAACGGGGGTTCATTGACCGCTTTCGCGGGCGGTTGATGTTTCCCATCTGCGATCATCTGGGGCGCTTTGTGGGATTTGGCGGACGGAGCATCGGCGATGCCCAGCCCAAGTATCTCAATACTGGGCAGACCCTCGTGTTCAACAAGGGCCAGATTCTGTATGGTCTGAACTGGTCAAAAGAGGATATCAAGGCGCAGGATCAAGTAGTCATTGTGGAAGGGTACACGGACTTGATCTCCCTGTTCGCGGTGGGGCAGCGCAATGTCGTGGCCTCGCTGGGAACTGCGTTTACATCGGCCCATGCCAGGCTTCTCAGACGGTTTTGCTCCCAGGCAGTAATCGCCTTTGATGGCGATACTGCGGGACAGAGGGCTGCGTGGCGGGGGATGGAGGTTCTACACGCATCAGGACTGCAGGTTCGGGTGGCAAGCCTCACGGGCGGTGAGGACCCGGATACCTTCGCCCGCACACAGGGAGTGGAAGCGGTGCGGGTATGGCTGAATACTGCCCGGCCATTTCGGGAATACCAAATTGATAGAATTATTTCCCAACACGATGTAGAAACTAGAGAAGGAAAACTGGCCGCATCCACAGAACTTGTTACATTGCTAGCTCAGCTTACCAGCGCCGTTGAGCGGGATGAGTACATCCATTACGCGGCTGAACGCCTGGGCGTGCGGGAAGACTCCTTGGCCGCGGAAGTAGGGCGAAGGTTGGGCATAGCTGGAGTATCCCGGGTGCAGAATAGGCGTAACCACAGGCGTGGTACGAAGCGGCGGCGTGCCCTGGAACAGCCCATGGAGGCAGGAGAAGATCTGCGGGAACGGGAAGTCCTTCGTTATCTCCTCCAGGAGCCGGATCTGCTGAGAGAAGTGCAGGCAAGGGGCGTTACTGCCCAGGACTTCCAGGATCCCGATTACCGCCACGTGTTCATCTCCCTCAGCGAAAGTATCTCCGACGAGAGGGGAACGGCCATCGCCAGCAAGCTGCTGTCACTGCCGCCGCCAGGGGCGAGCTGGGAGGAGTGCTTGGAATCATTTCTTGCGGTTTTGAAGAGACGAAGATTGCGGAAGATAGAGGAAAAGCTTTCCCTCTTGGAGAATGATAGAGAAGGTTTTGATGTCCGTATGGAGTTATATCAATTACTCAAGGAATATTATGGCATTTGCAGAGATGATTCATACTAGCAGAGCCGGACAGAAGGGGGGTATTCATGTTGAACAAGAAGGAAGCAAGTACCGTTGCAGACAACATCCAAGCTGTGAATGAGTTGATGGCGAGGGCGAAAAAGCGCGGCATGGTTACTTATCGCGAAATCATGGATAGTCTTCAGGATGTGGATCTCCAGCCTGAACAGATAGATGAGATTTATGAGAGCTTCTCTGCCATGGGTGTTGACGTGATTCCCCATTCCAGCGCCGAGCACGATGATGCGCCTGGCGATGCAGTCGTAGAGGATGATGAGGCTGACGACGTAGACCAGGATGAATATGATCTGTCCGTGCCCGAGGGCATCGGCCTTGATGATCCTGTCCGCATGTATCTAAAGGAGATCGGCAGGGTTCCTCTGCTCACGGCTGAGGAAGAAGTGGAGTTGGCGAAGCGCATTGAACAGGGCGATCAGGAAGCTGTTCGCAAGCTTGCCGAGGCAAATCTGCGCCTGGTTGTCAGCATAGCCAAACGTTATGTGGGTAGGGGAATGCAGCTGCTGGACCTGATCCAGGAGGGAAACCTGGGGCTGATCAAGGCTGTGGAGAAGTTTGATTACCGAAAAGGGTTTAAATTCAGCACTTATGCCACGTGGTGGATAAGGCAGGCCATTACTAGATCCATCGCTGATCAAGCGCGTACCATCCGCATCCCCGTGCATATGGTGGAGACCATTAACAAACTGACCAGGGTTTCCAGGCAGCTCCTCCAGGAGTTGGGCAGAGCTCCCACACCGGAAGAGATAGCGGAAGAGATGGACATGCCCCCTGAAAGGGTTCGGGAAATAATGAAGATAGCCCAAGAGCCGGTTTCTCTGGAGACACCCATTGGTGAAGAGGAAGACAGTCATCTTGGTGACTTTATTGAAGATCAGGAAGCCACCGCTCCCGCTGAAGCGGCAGCCTTTACCATGCTCCAGGAGCAGCTCGAAGAGGTGCTGGAGTCCCTGACCCCCAGGGAACAGCAGGTTCTCAAGCTGCGCTTTGGCTTGGAGGATGGACGGGGCCGGACTTTGGAAGAGGTTGGGCAGGTGTTCGGGGTGACCCGTGAACGCATCCGCCAGATCGAGGCCAAGGCCCTGCGCAAGCTGCGCCATCCAAGCCGCAGCAAGAAGCTGAAGGATTTCTTAGAGCAGTGACCAGGTTCTTGACATGAACCGGACGTTCCCATATAATTGATCTGTACTGGACCCCTAGCTCAGCGGTTAGAGCAGCGGACTCATAATCCGTTGGTCCCGGGTTCGAATCCCGGGGGGTCCACCAAGTTCCCCAGCCGTCTCATGACCTTTGAGACGGTGTATTTGTTTCCAGTGGTTTGAACTTGGAGCTGAACATGCTATACTATAGATGACATGCTGAGTGAACCGGGTGATCGCGAAGGGTTGCCCTTTGAGGAAAGTCCGAGCTCCGCAGGGCAGGATGCTGGGTAACACCCAGTGGAGGCGACTCTAAGGCTAGTGCCACAGAAACATACCGCCCTGGTTGAGTTCTCTCTGCCAGGGTAAGGGTGAAACGGTGAGGTAAGAGCTCACCAGCGGTTAGGTGACTAATCGGCTAGGTAAACCCCATCCGGAGCAAGGTCAAATAGGAAAGGAGAGGCTGCCCGTCTCGTTTGACTTTCGGGTTGACCGCAGGAGGCTTTAGGCAACTAAAGTCCCAGATAGATGATCATCCACGACAGAACTCGGCTTATAGGTTCACTCAGACCGCCTAACAACCTGGATACCGTTGGTATCCAGGTTTTGCTTTTCGGGAAAAATTTCATTTCGGGGCAGGATTTTGCGAAAAACCACCGAATATGGTCAACAAAGTGGTGCGTCGTGGGGAAAAGTGGGGGACGTCTTGGAGGGAGTGGTGAGCGTGTTCTTAGGCGAGTACCAGCACAGCCTTGACGCCAAGGGACGGCTTACTATTCCCGCGAAGTTCCGGGAAGATTTGGGAGAAGGGGCCATTGTCACCAGGGGATTGGATCACTGTCTGTTCCTGTTTCCCAACAGCGAATGGACGGAGTTGGAGGCCAAACTGAAAACCCTGCCCCTGACCAAACACGATGCCCGCCAGTTTGTACGCTTTCTCTTTTCCGGCGCCACCGAATGTGAGCTGGATAAGCAAGGGCGGATTATGCTGCCGCTGAACTTAAGGGAGTTCGCCGGCATCGACAAAGACGCGGTGGTAATCGGTGTTTCCAGCCGTATTGAGATCTGGAGTAAAGAAAAGTGGGAAACCTATGTGGAGGCGGCTGAGCAGTCCTTCGACCAAATTGCTGAGAACATAGTGGACCTTGGGATTTGAGCGAGGGGTGACAAGATGCAGTTTGGCCACGAACCGGTTCTCCTCCAGGAGACAATTGATTCACTAGCCCTCAAGCCTGGTGAAGTGTATGTGGACTGTACCGTGGGAGCCGCGGGCCACAGTCTGGGCATGCTGGCCACCGAACCCGCTATTAAGCTCATAGGCATTGACCAAGATGCTGCGGCCTTGGAAAGAGCCCAATATCGTTTGGCCACCTTCGCCCGTCAGGTCACGCTGATCAAGGGCAACTTCCGCCACCTGGAGAGCCTACTGCTAGAGCAGGGAGTGACCGAGGTGGCAGGCGTCCTCGTTGACCTTGGGGTATCTTCCCCCCAACTGGATGAGGGGGAGAGGGGTTTTAGCTACCATCAGGATGCGCGCCTCGATATGCGGATGGACCAAAGCTCTGAGCTTGACGCTTGGACTATCGTCAATACATACAGCGAGGGAGAACTGGCGAGAATCATCTCGCAGTACGGTGAGGAAAAGTGGGCTGCGAGAATCAGTAAGTTCATCGTTGCGGAACGGGACGAAAGGCCCATTGAAACCACAGGGGATTTGGTAGACGTGATCAAAAAGGCTGTTCCCGCCGGAGCCCGGGCCAAAGGCCCGCACCCTGCCAGGCGCACGTTCCAGGCTCTGCGCATCGCAGTAAATGATGAGCTGGGTGCGCTGAGGGAAGTTTTGAGGCAGGCAGTGGCCGTGCTAAAACCCAAGGGCCGGCTGGCAGTGATCACTTTCCATTCCCTTGAGGATCGTATCGTCAAAGACTATTTCCAAGAACTGCTGGGGAAGTGTACTTGCCCACCTGGACTTCCGGTTTGTGTCTGCGACCGCCAGCCCGTGGTGGAGCTGGTGAACCGCAAGCCCATAGTCCCTTCCCCGCGGGAAGTGCAGAACAATCCCAGGTCACGCAGTGCCAAGCTGCGCGTTGTGGAGAAAATTTGAGGAGGCTGAACCAATGACTGCGGCCAGGAAGCTTGTGGACCACTATCCATCCTACGCAGAAGAGACGGTTTCGACTGTCAAGCGCGTACCGGCGCCTAAACGCCGCCGCATTCCTGCTACGCTCAGAATCTGCCTCGTGGCCGCCGCCTGCGTGGTCATAGGGTTGCTGTACCTTCAGCAGCAGGTTACGTCATACTACCTGAGTATGGAACTAATCCACCTGCAGGAGCAGGTAAAGACCATGGAACAGCGAAATAATCATCTGATGCTCTTCTTGGAGTCACAGCGTTCTCTGAAGCAGATCGAGCACATCGCCCGTACGCAGCTGGGCATGGTGGATCCGGAGTACACAGCTACCCTTGTGGTACCCCATCTGGCGGATCCTGTTCCGGACGTGGAATCCCGCTGGCTGGCAGATCAGAGCGAGGCCCCCAGCGGCGGTTTTCTGGCTGCCTTAACCTCGGTGTTGAACAAGGTTTTGCCGTTAGGAGGAGTGGAAGCTGGCACGCTACAACGCTAAGCGAGCGCGCGTTAGGCGAACTGTTTTTGTTTTCGGCCTATGGACCTTCTTCATGCTGCTCTTGGTGGTCCGCTTAGCCTATCTCCAAATCTACCGCGGTGAAGAGCTGGCCCTGCGCGCCACGGCCCAGCGGATGAGGCCGCAAACCATCGACGCCCAGAGGGGCAGGATATTGGATCGGAACTACAAAACTTTGGCCGTTAGTGTGGGAGCCGATGCGGTGTACGCGTTACCCGAGAGCATTCGCGATGTGGTGGGGACGGCACGGCAGTTAGCTCCCTATTTGTCTGTATCTGAAGAAGAGCTGAGGAAGCTTTTGTCCAGTAAGAGCACCAGTGTTTGGCTGGCTCGTGGCCTCACGGTGGAAACGGCGGAGGCCATTCGCAAGTTGGGCCTGCCTGGGATTCGCATTGTCCAGCGTCCGCAGCGCTACTATCCCCAGGGATCCCTGGCTGCTCACGTTGTGGGCATTGCCGGTACGGATAACCAGGGCTTGGAGGGCATAGAGTATTTCTACGAAGAGATTCTGCGGGGCCGGCCGGGGCAGCAGGCCACTGAACGGGATGCGGCGCAGCGCAGCATTCCCGGTGGGGAGACCCAGTTTGTCCCTCCCGAACCTGGACACGATGTAGTGCTCACCATTGACACTGTGATCCAGTATATCGCCGAAACTCGCATCCAGCAGGCTGTGATCTCCAGTAAAAGTGAACGGGGCTTGGTTCTGGCAATGAACCCGAAAACGGGCGAGATCTTGGCGAACGCCATCTATCCCACCTTTGATCCGAACTATTATCAAGAGGTCTCTGCGGAACGCCGTCGCAACGTGGCCGTCACGGATCAATATGAACCAGGTTCTACTTTCAAGTTTGTCACGGCTGCGGCTGCACTGGATTTGGGGATTACGGACTACAACCGCACCTTTGAGAGCGGCGTGGCCTGGGAAGTGGGTGGCGGAAAGGTGCGCAACCTCAACGGACAGTCCTTTGGCAGCCTCACTTTCCGAGAGGCCATAGAGCGGTCTGACAATATCACCTTTGCTAAACTGTCCGTGGAGATGGGGCCGCAGTCTTTCCACCGTTACATCCAGAGCTTTGGTTTTGGGCGGCGCTTGGGGGTGGACTTTCCCGGTGAGATAGCCGGTACAGTGCTCTCCCCCAACCGCACAGGAGCAACTCTGCAGTGGGCGAACACGGGCTTTGGCCAGGGGATTGCCGTAACTCCGCTGCAGCTGCTTAGCGCCATGTCTGCGGTGGCTAACGGCGGCTCTTTGATGAAGCCCTATTTCGTGAAGGAAATACTCGACGCCCATGGCAAGCTGGTGCAAAAATCGCAACCTGAAGTGCTAGATACTCCCGTGGACACCGAGACCGCCCGGGCCGTAAGCGAGCTTCTGCGTTCCGTGGTGGCCAATGGTAACGGCAACAGGGCAGACATACCCGGCTACCACGTGGCGGGAAAAACTGGAACGGCTGAGGTGCCAGAAGGAGGGGCCTACGGGAATGACATTATCGCTTCCTTTGTGGGGTTTGCGCCCGTGGACGACCCTGCCCTAGCCATCCTGGTGGTCTTGTACAAACCCAAGGTGGAATCGGCCTACGGAGGTGTGCTGGCCGCTCCTGTGTTCAAGGAGATTATGGAAGAGAGCCTGGAGTATTTGGGCATCAAGAGGCGTGAGGAGGTCAGGCGCCGGTCATCATTGACCTCGGTGCCCAACGTGATCAACCTATCAAGGCAAGAGGCGCAAGCTAGGCTGGCTCAAGACGGCCTTTTCTGGACCATGGAAGGAGAGGGAACGCTGGTGACCGATCAAACACCAAGGCCTGGCGTGCAAGTTCCTGCTCAGACCACGGTCCATCTTTATTTTGATCTAGGCGAACCGGAGGACGTGGAGGTTCCCTCGGTGCTTGGGCTGAGTATGTTTGACGCCTCAGCTAAGCTTTCCGCGGCCGGCCTAAGGGTGAGGGTGGTGGGCAGCGGCGTGGCGGCACAGCAGTCACCTGGTGCGGGTGCGCGGGTGCCCAAGGGTTCCCTGGTGGAAGTTCGGTTCGAGCTTTAGCGGTTGAGGAGGATGGCCAGTGCGGCTAGATGCGGTGTTGGACGGACTAGAGTTTAAAGTTTATGGGGAGCCGCGCCCTCTCGGCGGTATCAGTTACGATTCGAGGGGAGTTAAGGCCGGAGATCTTTTCGTGGCTGTTGTAGGGCACAAGGTGGACGGCCACGACTTTGTGCAAGAGGCCAAAAAGCTAGGGGCCGCGGCGGTCTTGGTGGAACGCTTGATTCCAGATCTTGACCTGACCCAAATTGTGGTGGAAGATACCCGGTACGCCATGGGCATTGCAGCCGCCAACTTTTACGGGCACCCCTCGCGCAAGCTGCGGGTTTTGGGAGTGACCGGCACAAATGGCAAAACCACAACCACCTATCTGACCAAATCCATTTTGGAACAGGCCGGGTACAAGGTGGGGCTCATCGGCACCATCGAAATCCTGCTAGGCAGTGAGAGTTTGGAGTCGCAGCGGACCACCCCTGAGTCCCTGGATCTGCAGCGTCTGCTGGCCCAGATGGTGGCCGAAGATGTCCAGTTTGTGGTGATGGAAGTATCCTCCCATGCCCTGGAACTGCACCGCACGGCGGGGATGTGCTTCGCGGGTGCGGTGTTTACCAATCTGTCCCAGGATCATCTGGACTTCCATCCAACCATGGAGGACTACTTCGCCGCCAAGGCCAAACTGTTCACTGGGCTGCAGGGCCCGGCGGCAATCAATGCGGACGATCCGTGGGGGGTAAGGTTGGCAGAACTGATCGCAAGCCCAGTGCTCACCTATGGCCTTGAGCAGGAAGCCCACTTCCGGGCTGGGAAGATCAAGTTGGAAAATACGGGCGTTTCCTATATACTTGAGAGTAAGGAAGAGCAGATAGGCATCGATTTGCAGGTCATGGGATTGTTCAATGTGTACAATTCCCTGGGTGCTGCCGCCCTCTGCGCAGGACAGGGAGTCTCGCTTGATCGGATCAAGCGGGGTTTGGAAAGTGTTCCCGGAGTTCCCGGCCGTTTTCAGCGCATTCCCAACCGGGTTGGGTTGAACGTGGTGGTGGATTACGCGCACACCCCCCACGGCCTGGAGAACATACTCCGCTCCGCTCGGCCGCTGGTGCCCAACGGCCGGATCATTGTGGTTTTTGGGGCTGGAGGTGATCGAGACAAGGGCAAACGGCCCCAAATGGGTGCCGTGGCAGCTGAACTGGCGGACTTTGTGATCATCACTTCTGACAATCCCCGGTCTGAGGATCCTGCAGAGATCTGCTCTAGCATCGAGAAAGGTCTGTTGATGACGAATCCTCATGTTCCTTACCAAATTGAGGTTGATCGGCGCAGAGCCATCCGCGAAGCCGTGGCCATGGCTGCACCAGCGGATTTGGTCATAGTTGCGGGCAAGGGCCATGAAACCTACCAGGAATTCGCCCACGGGCGGGTTCAATTCGATGATGGGGAAGAAGTCAGGGCGGCCATTAAGGAGCTGAAGGAGTAATGCGTTCATTGTCACTTGCGCAGATCGCGGAGGTCACAGGCGGGCACGCCAGGGGTTCAGGAGAAGTGAACAACGTGGTCATTGACAGCCGCAAGGCGCGGCAGGGGAGTCTCTTTTTTGCCCTGCCAGGAGAGCGGGTGGACGGGCACCAGTTTGTTGGCGATGTTCTTGCCCAGGGCGGCTGCGCGGTGGTGAAAGAAGGTACATGCAGCGAGCCGGGGGTAGTGGAAGTGCCAGATCCCTTTTCTGCACTCCAGGATTTGGCCCAGGCCTACCTGGCTGAGTTTCCCGTGCCGGTGGTGGCGGTGACAGGCAGTAACGGCAAGACATCCACCAAGGACATGATCGCCCAGGTACTCCGTTCCCGTTATTCCGTGCATGCCACGGAGGGCAACATGAACAATGAGATCGGTGTGCCCCTGACGGTGCTGGGATTGGACGAACACCACGAGGTGTTGGTCGCGGAGATGGGTATGCGCGGTTTGGGCCAGATCAAACGGCTGACTGAAATCTGTCCGCCCAGTCTCGGCGTGATCACGAACATAGGCCCGGTGCATCTAGAGATCCTGGGAGGGATCAGCCAGGTAGCCCAGGCCAAAGGTGAGCTTTTGGACGCCATGGATGACACGGGCATTGCAGTTTTGAATGGTGATGACCCCACAGTGCGGGGCCAGGCCCGCTCCTTTAGGGGCAAGATCGTCTATTACGGGCTGGATGCAGCCAACCAGGTGGTGGCTAAGGGGATTAAGCTGGACAGCGAGGGTCGCCCCTCCTGCGTGGTTAGTTTTGGCGGAGAAGAGGTGGCGCTCCATCTGTCGGTACCTGGGGTACATAACGTGTGGAACGCCTGTGCTGCTCTGGCGGTGGGTTTGCAGTTCGATGTGGGCCTGAGGGAGGGCGCCAAAGCCTTGGAAAAGCTGGCGCTCAGCGCCATGCGCTTGGAAGTGCGCCGCAGTCCCCAGGGAGTGGTGGTGGTTGACGACAGCTACAATGCCAGTCCCGCTTCCATGAAGGGGGCCTTGGACACCCTGGCTCATATGTACTGTTCAGGGGAACGGGTGGCCGTCTTAGGCACCATGCTGGAACTGGGCGAAATCGCAGAAGAAGCTCACTTTGAAGTGGGGCGGCACGCCGGAGAGTGCGCCCAGCGCTTGTTTTTCATAGGTGAGTTCGCCGAAGTAATGCGCCAAGGTGCCGGCCGCGGGGATGTCTACCCGTCCGTGGAGGAGTTTCTGGCTAGCCTCCCCCGGTTCCGAGACGGTGATCTTGTCTTGGTGAAAGCATCGCGCGGCCTCCATTTCGAGAGAATCGCAGAACAACTGCTGAAGGGTGGCGTCTGACCATGCCGGCATCATTTCTACCTGTGTTTAGTGCTCTTTTGGCCTTCGCCCTATCGCTCCTGTTGGGCCCGGTAGTCATCGGCCGCCTGCAGAAGTTGAGGGTGGGCCAGGTGATCCGTGCTGACGGGCCCAAGACGCACCAGGCAAAAGCGGGAGTCCCCACCATGGGCGGGATCCTCATTGTCCTCTGCACCTTGGCGGCCCAGGTTGTCGCTCGACCATGGACCGACAGCAGCATCATGATGCTCTTCTCCACGATTGGTTTTGGCATTATCGGCTTCCTCGACGATTACATCAAGGTGGTGGCCAGGCGCTCCTTGGGGCTCAGAGCCAGGGAGAAACTAGTCGCCCAATTCGGCGTGGCCGCCCTGGTCGCCCTCTACGCCTACGCCCGGGTAGGTACTGACCTGTTTGTCCCCTTTTGGCAGGGGACCATCACCCTGCCCGCGGTGATCTACATTCCTTTCACTATTTTTGTCCTGGTGGGCGTGGTGAACGCCGTGAACCTATCCGACGGTTTAGATGGCCTCGCTGCGGGCAGCACAGCAATTGGAGCGGCGGCTTTCGCGGTCATCTTTGTGCTCCTGGGCCACAATGATTTGGGTGTGTTCAGTAGTGCGGTAACCGGCGCCTGTTTGGGTTTCATTTGGTTCAACGGCCCCCCTGCCCAGGTGATTATGGGTGATACAGGGTCTTTTGCCCTGGGGGCAGCTCTGGCCACGGGTGCTGTGCTCAGCAAGACCACCCTGTTTCTGCCCATTATTGGCGGGCTGTTTCTCCTGGAGACCGTCTCCGTCATCCTCCAGGTCCTCTATTTCCGAGCCACTAAGGGCCGCAGGTTGTTTCGCATGGCGCCCCTGCACCATCATTTTGAGCTACTAGGCTGGGCCGAGAGTAAGGTTATGATCCGCTTTGTGTTGCTGGCCCTTGTTTTCGCAGTTCTAGGGTTGTACGCCATCCTCTAGAGGCATATAGATGAAGGAGGGGGCAGGACTTATGTTTACCAAGGGCGGCAAACCAGATCTAGTCTTATTTCTGGCCGTGATCATCCTAGTGAGTCTAGGATTGGTGATGGTGTTCAGCGCTTCTTCCGTCATGGGCTTGGCCGATGCCGGCAACCCCTATTATTACGTGCAGCGCCAGACCATTCTCGCGGTTGTGGGGCTGGTCATCCTTTTCATTTTGATGAAGGTGGATTACCACGTCTTCAAACCCTTAGCCCTGCCCGGTCTCGTCATTTCTTTGGCCCTGCTGGTACTGGTGCTGTTCATCGGTACAGGCACGGGTTCGGTCCATCGCTGGATCAGGATCATGGGGTTCAATCTCCAGCCTTCGGAACTGGCTAAGCTGGTGATGGTGAACTACGTAGCCGTGTACCTGGCCAATAAGCGAGACGGAGCGCGCAAGTTCTTTACAGGGCTTCTGCCCATTTTGGTCATTACCGCCGTTCAGTTTGTCCTGATTATGCTGGAACCTGATTTCGGCACCGCAGTATCCCTGGTCTTCTCTGTTCTGGTTGTGCTTTTCGCAGGAGGAGTGCACCTCGGTCAGCTGGTCTTTGTCGGCATGTTGTCCGCACCCGTCTTGGCGTATCTGCTTATCATGAAGGAATACAGGATGAAGCGGATCTTCGCCTTTCTGGACCCCTGGTCGGATCCCACCGATACAGGCTGGAATGTGATCCAGTCCCTGTTAGCCATCGGATCTGGAGGGTTGTTTGGTCTTGGTTTGGGCAGAAGCAGACAGAAGTTCTCCTACCTGCCTGAGCACCACACGGACTTTATCTTTGCCATTTTATGTGAGGAACTGGGCTTTTTGGGCGGCGCCGCGGTGATTCTGCTCTTTTTTGTGCTGGCCTGGCGGGGCCTGCGCATTGCCATGCGGGCCCCGGACTTATATGGCACGCTGTTGGCCATTGGTATAACCTCCATGATCGCCTTCCAGGCTCTGCTCAACATAGGGGTGGTTACCGGGTCTCTGCCCGTTACCGGTATTCCCCTGCCATTTATCAGTCACGGAGGCTCATCCTTACTGGTAAGCTTAACGGGGATTGGTGTTCTGCTCAACATTTCCCGCCAATGCCAGGACTAAGGGGCTAATTTTCACCCCTTACCCCTTACCGCATAAGATAAACGGTAATCCAGGGGTTGGGGTGATCAGATGGGCGCTTTTCTGGTGGAGGGTCCGTGCCGCTTGCAGGGCGAAGTGCAGATCGGTGGAGCCAAGAATTCTGCTCTGAAACTTATGGTGGCAGCGCTCTTGGGGCAGGGCGCGTTCTGCTTGGAGAATGTACCGCACATCACCGATGTCTGCACCATGGCTGAGGTGCTGGAGTCTTTGGGGGCCCGCGTTCGTTTCAACGCCCAACGTATGGAAATCGAAGTTAATGCTCTTCAGGGCCGTACGCCTGAGCATCTGGTTAAGTCCATGCGGGCTTCGGTACAGGTGATGGGTCCTCTCCTGGCTCGTTTGGGATGGGTGGAAGTGGCCCTGCCAGGAGGGTGCGCCATTGGTCGGCGCCCCCTGGATATTCATCTCTCTGGACTCCAGCAGATGGGTGCCTCCATCGCGCTGAACGGGGAGCGGCTCGTGGCCAGGGCTCCCCGGGGCTTGCGCGGAGCTGATATTACCTTTCGCTATCCCAGTGTGGGTGCTACGGAGAACATCATGATGGCCGCCGTCCTGGCTAAAGGAGAAACCGTGATCCGCAACGCGGCTCGGGAGCCTGAAATCGCGGATGTTCAAGCCTTCTTGAACGCCATGGGGGCACGTGTTACAGGCGCGGGGACCGAAGTGATTAGGATTGAGGGAGTCGGGGAGCTGGGCTGCGCGAATTTCGTGGTGATGCCCGACAGAATTGAGGCAGGTACCTATCTTCTGGCCCTGCTCACCACAGGCGGTGCTGGCACCGTGTGCAGCGTTCGGCCGGAGCATCTTAGTCCTCTGCTCAACGCCGTGCGTTCCATGGGAGCCGAGATCGCCGTAGACGGGGACCGGATTTCGGTGGCCGCTCCCAAGAGGCTGCGGCCATTTGGGCTGGTGACCAGGCCCTATCCTGGTTTCCCCACCGATTTGCAGCCCCAAATGGTGGCAGCTGCCACCCAAGCCCATGGGCGCAGTGAACTCAGGGAGACCGTGTTTGACCAGCGGTTTGGGTACCTAACCGAACTGAGAAAACTGGGTGCAGTGGCTAGGCAGAAGGGACAGGTGGTGGCCATTCACGGACCCACAAAACTGCACGGTACTCGGCTGGAAGCTGGTGATCTGAGGGCAGGGGCCGCTTTGGTTGTGGCCGCCTTGGCCGCCGAAGGACAATCACTCATCCATGGTTCCCAACACATCGATCGTGGCTATGAAGCATTGGAGCGAAAACTGAGTGGGCTGGGGGCCCGGATCCGCAGAGTGGAGTAGATGGGAGGGTTAACGTGCTCAATGAACTAGCAAGCGTCAAAAATGCTCTCTCCGTTTTGGTGTTGGCCCTCGTGTTGGCCCTGTACTTATTCGCTAATTCTCCTTTTTTCGAAACGGACCATATTGAGTGGACAGGCCTTGTTAACCTCAGCTCCGAGCAGCTAGATGCCTATTTGAACCTGCCGGTGATCAATGTTTGGCGTTTGGATATGCGAGAACTCGTTGCGGTGCTGTCGAAGCATCCTTGGGTTGAAAGCGCCAAGGTTTCCTGGCGCTGGCCGAACCGCTTGATCGTGAACGTTAAAGAGCGCATGCCTGTGGCCCAGATACCCACAGAGGGTGGCTGGGTGTACCTAGACCGGGAAGGCAGCATCCTCTCGCCAATCCAGCAGCACACGCTGGCTTCCCTGCCCATTGTCACCAATGTCAACCTGGAGGCTCCCGAGCAGCTGGTGTCCACTGCGCGGTTAATCACCCTCATTCCGCCAAGGTTGATGGGGGCCATTTCTGAGTGGAACGCCCAGGCGAGGGTTTTTGTCACCCGGTCAGGTGTGGAGATTTTCATGGGAGAACCGATGGAGCTGGAGGAGAAGTTTGCTCTGTTGGAGCAGATCCTGGACGATCTCCAGGCCCGTGGCGAACAGGCTGCACGTATCGATTTGGCGGTTCCCAAGACCCCGGTGGTGACGGTCGCTCGCTAGGGATGTGGGGCTGATAGTTTTTTCCAAGGGGATAAAGGGAAAAGAGTGCTTGGTGTGGAAACTAACGTAATACAGTTGGAATTTGACGGTGAAGAAGGGGGACACCATGTTCGAATTTGATCTCGATAACGTTCAATTTGCGGACATAAAAGTCGTCGGCTGCGGCGGCGGCGGCAGCAATGCGGTGAACCGCATGATTGCCGCTGATCTAAAAGGGATAAATTTCATTGCCCTCAACACGGATGCCCAGGCTCTGCAGATGTCGGAAGCCCAGCAGAAGATCCAGATCGGTGAAAAACTCACCAAAGGTTTGGGTGCGGGTTCTGATCCCACCATCGGCCAGCGCTCGGCTGAAGAGTCGCGGGAAGACATCGCCAGGGCCATAGACGGTGCGGACATGGTCTTCATTACCGCGGGCATGGGCGGTGGTACAGGTACTGGGGCTGCTCCCGTCGTGGCTGAAATCGCTAAAGAACTCAACGCACTAACAGTTGGAGTGGTGACCAAGCCCTTCTCTTTCGAGGGGAAACGGCGCAAGGAGCAGGCGGAGAAAGGTATCGAACAGTTAAAGGGCAAGGTGGATACCCTAATCGTCATTCCCAACGACCGCCTGCTGCAGGTCGTGGAGAAGAGAACCTCCATGCTGGAAGCCTTTAGGGTAGCGGACGAGGTTCTGCTCCAGGGCGTACAGGGAATTTCGGATCTGATCACCGTGCCTGGTTTGATCAACCTGGACTTTGCCGATGTGAGGGCCATTATGACCGATGCTGGTTCAGCCCTCATGGGTATTGGTAAGGCTTCCGGCGAAGATCGGGCCCTTAAGGCTGCTCAGCAGGCCATCTCCAGTCCTCTGCTAGAGGCTTCCATTGAAGGAGCCAAAGGAATTCTGCTCAGCATCGCCGGCAGTTCCGATCTAGGCCTCTTTGAAGTGAACGAAGCGGCCGAAACTGTGGCGCAAGCTGCAGCTTCTGATGCCAACATCATTTTCGGAGCGGTCATTGATGAGAGCCTGGGTGAGAGTATTCGCGTTACGGTGATCGCCACCGGCTTCGACGCGCCCGCACCCAGGGACAATCTCCGCATCACCAAAGAACTGGATGTTCGCCCCTTCACCGATGCGCCCATAGATATTCCTGCGTTCTTGCGGCGGAAGTAGTTGTGCTGGGGAAGTGGTTATTCCATCTTCTTCATTTCGCGTTTTAGCTTCTTTAGGATCTTTTTCTCCAAACGGGAGATGTAACTTTGGGAGATGCCCAGGAGGTCCGCGACTTCCCTTTGTGTGCGCTCCCTCTCGCAATTGAGTCCAAATCTGAGTTCCATGATTTTCTTCTCACGCCCTGTGAGCTGCTGTAATGCGGCAGCAAGCAGGGCTTTGTCTACTTCTTTTTCGATGTGGCGCAGGATATCGCTTTCGCTGCCCACCACATCGGCCAACACCAGCTCATTGCCATCCCAATCCACGTTGAGGGGCTCATCAAAGGACACTTCTGCCTTCAGTTTGCTTGTTCTCCGCAGATACATGAGGATCTCGTTTTCGATGCAGCGGGACGCGTAGGTGGCCAGTTTGATGTTTTTGCCGGGATCAAAAGTGTTCACAGCCTTGATTAGGCCAATGGTCCCGATGGAAACCAAATCCTCAATGGAAATGCCGGTGTTCTCGAACTTGCGGGCTATGTAGACCACGAGGCGCAGATTACGCTCGATGAGCGGAGTTCTTACCACCAAGTCTCCCGCCTGGAGGCGCGAAAGGAGCTCCTGCTCTTCTTCGCTGGAAAGGGGAGGCGGCAGAACCTCATTGCTGCCCACATAATGGACCTTGGGGCTCAGCCCAAGGCGGTGCAGAACCAGGATGAAGCGCAAACGGGCTTTAAGGCTGAAGATCTGAAGACGTCGTAGCATAGGCCTCGCCTCCTTCCACAACCTGCAGGGAGTTCTCCACAAGGTGAGGCGGTACTAGGGCGCTGTACTCACCGTGGGGGTCGAGACTATAGGGGTGGATGGCGATGGTGGGCTGGAAGTCCCCAAGTAGACTGCGGGCCCCGATTTTCACCTCGTCGGGCCGAAAACCCAGCATCATGCCGTTAGTCCGCCCAATGGAGTTGAACGGAATGAGCCTAAGCCTCGTGCGCCAGGCTTTCAGCCTGGTGAGGCGTTCTAGTGCGTGGGGATCTCCTTCCTCTAAGGAAAGCATGATGGCGAACACGTCTGGTGGAAGCATGGTTTTTACGGCTTGGGACTCTACGATAATGACTGACTGCCTGCTGAGCGGGTCCTTGAGATGGTTACCCGTGTCGACCAAGGCAGTCATTTTGATTTTCTGCCCATCACAGGAGATCTCCACCGGAACCCGGTAGATGGCGCGCACCATCCGCTCGTGCACGATTCCCCAGCCCAGTTCAGCAATGAGCAAAATGGCTAGGATAGATACGAGGGTTCCCAGGGTAAAGGCGGGAGCGTTTGCAGATCCGAAGAGATATGCGCTGGCTAAGCCCATGCCAGCGGCGACGAAACCGATGGTGTAGAAGTAACCCGCGGCGATGAGCAGCCTTCGCCAAGCCATGGGGTAGAAGGCCGCGAAGAGCATGGCCACGGATATCAAAAGCACGACGGGGAAAAATCGAAGTAGACCGTACAGGGGAATGAGGCCGACGCTGGCTGCCAAGTAGAGGAGGTAATGGACAGTTCCGATCAAAGATCCAAGGATCAGGCGCATGCTGGTAGTCTGCGTACGTGTGATGGTGGCTGTGGCCCAAAGGAGGAGGTACTCAAAGATGAAGTTGCAGCCCAGTCGCAGGAGCCAAACATCAACGTACAGCGTGTATTCAAGCATACGTTTTCCTCCCCGAAAAGGGTGTTTGCCTGAATATTAGAGGCAAAAGCGCAAAAGTCCTTCCTAAACATACAAAAGCGAGGGAATTATCTTGTTTGGAGCCACCCCTGCCATTTACAGGTTCTCGGACAAAATGGAATAGATCTAGCCAGACGTGGCAATAATGAACTTTGTAATCGGCATTTTCAGGAGGGTGTGGACATGAACAAAGTGGAGATTTGCGGCGTAAACACCGCTAAGCTGCCCGTCTTGCCCAATGCCAAAATGCGTGAACTCCTGGCCAAGATCAAGGAGGGAGATCAAGCGGCCCGGGAAGAGATGGTTCAGGGCAACCTCCGTTTGGTGCTGAGTGTCATCCAGAGGTTCAACAACCGGGGTGAATACGTAGATGACTTGTTCCAGGTGGGGTGTATCGGCCTGATGAAGGCCATTGACAACTTCGACCTGAGTCAAAACGTGAAATTCTCCACCTATGCCGTGCCCATGATCATCGGTGAGATCCGGCGATATCTGAGGGACAACAACCCCATCAGGGTAAGTCGGTCTCTGCGGGATATAGCCTACAAAGCCCTCCAGACCAGGGACAGCCTGGCCAACCGCTATTCCCAGGAGCCGTCCATTGGTCAGATTGCGGAAGAACTGCAGATCCCCAGGGAAGAGATTGTCTTTGCCTTAGATGCGATTCAAGAACCCATTTCACTCTTTGAGCCCATCTACAATGATGGAGGCGATCCCATCTTTGTATTGGATCAAATCAGCGACGAAAAGAACACGGAGCGGCGCCTGATCGAGGGGGTTAGCATTAAGGAGGGCATGGAGAACTTGGGTGAACGGGAACGTTTGATCCTGACCATGCGCTTCTATGAAGGAAGGACCCAAATGGAAGTCGCTGAAGAAATCGGGATTTCCCAGGCGCAGGTTTCCAGGCTGGAAAAGGCCGCCCTGCGGCATCTGCGCAAATATATGGCCACATCTTAAAGGGGGAAAGCATATGTCGCGGGATTCTCTTGCTGCCCGTCTTTTGGTCTGTTTCGTGCTGCTGTGCACAGGCGCCTTTGCTTTTGGACTTCTCTCCGCTTTGGAGCACGGTTTTCATAGTGATAAGGCTTTTGCGCAGGACTTGATTCGCCTTCATGTTATCGCCAACAGCAACCTGCCCCAAGACCAAGAGCTCAAGCTGAAGGTGCGGGATGCGGTCTTGCTGGAAACCAAGCGTATTCTAGGGGATATCACAGGGAAGGAACAGGCTTACACACTCCTGCAGCACAATATCCAGGCACTAGAGCGCTGTGCGCAGGAGGAGGTCTTGGCCAACGGGTTTGACTATCCGGTGCAGATAAGAATGGGCAGTTACCTCTTTCCTGATCGTGATTATGGTGACCTGCTGCTGCCCGAGGGCCGCTACGATGCGGTGCGGGTGGAAATCGGTGCGGCTCAGGGTGATAACTGGTGGTGTATTCTTTTCCCACCGCTCTGCCTGGCTGAATTGGAGGGAACTAGTTCCAACTTGGTCAAAGTTAATCAGAAGGAAAACACGGGTGAAGAAGCTGGTCGCAGTTTTGTTTTCCGCTCCAAGCTTTGGGAGCAGGTGGCACAGACCCGCTATGCGCGCCTGTTTCAAAGCTGGTGGCAGGCCTCGGCCGCAGGTCTTTCCGCCAGGGCGCGCTGAATCAGGGCAGTACAAGCCGAACAAGCACAGAAGGAACGGCTCTTGGGCCGTTTCTTTTTTTGCTAGGGGGCATATATTTGGTACCATAAGGGGGTGCGGCCGTGAAAGTGATCAGGACATCAGAGCTGCGCAGGCTTGATGTGATCAACGTGGAAGAGGGCCGGTACATGGGGAGCGTCTGCGATGTGGACTTGGATCCCGATACGGGGCGCATCAATGCTCTCATCGTGGACGAAGTGAAACCCCTCAGCTTCTTTTTCGGTGCCAGGCATACTGATGTGGAGATCCCCTGGCGGGATATAGTATTGGTGGGAGAAGACGTGGTCTTGGTGAAAAACAGAACATGGAAAAGGTGAGCCTTTTACTGTATAATTGAATAAATACAATACGCGCAGAACTGGGGGTTGGTTAGATGCGCTGCCCGTTTTGTCTGCACTTGGACAGCAAGGTTCTAGATTCGAGGCAAACTGAGGAGGGCGGTTCCATCCGGCGCCGCAGGGAATGTACCGCCTGTCACAGGCGTTTTACTACATACGAACGCGTTGATGAAATGCCATTTTTGGTCGTGAAAAAGGATGGGCGCCGGGAACCTTTTTCCCGTACGAAGATCCTGAACGGAATAATGCGGGCCTGCGAGAAGAGGCCCATCTCTCTGGAGACCATCGAGCAGGCAGTGGATGAGATCGAAAGGGAAGTGCGCTCCAGCCTGGAGCGGGAGATCACCTCAACCTACATTGGTGAGCTGGTCATGGACAAGCTGCGTGCAATTGATGATGTGGCTTACGTGCGCTTTGCGTCTGTCTACAGGCAGTTCAAGGATGTTGATAGTTTCATCCAAGAAGTGCAGCAGCTGAGGAAAGATAGATAATTGCCCGCCCATGGAGGTAGGGTTTGGCGTCGCTGCGTAGAACATGGAAGGGAAGGGGTGAAGATGTGAGCAGAAAACCTCGAGAGCGCAAGGATAGCGGGGTGAGAGCCAGGGAAGTGGGGGGCATCCTGCTTTTGGCTTTCTCCGTCTTTTGTCTGCTTTCTTTATACGTAGATACCACCGGCTGGGTTGGCAGCCCCGTGCGGTCTGTCCTGCGCATGTGTTTCGGGGATTTGGCCGTGTTGTTCGTCCTGCTTTTTGCGGTCATGGCCATTCAGCTGTTCCTGGGAAAAGGCAGAGCACTGTCCTGGCAGTCCCAGGTGGGTCTGCTCCTGCTCATTTTCTCGGTCACCTTGATCTTTCACATGCTCTACTACCAGGGCTATCAGTTTCCCCCGAGCTTGCGGGAGGAAATCAGCTACGGTATGAAAGGCGAAGGAGCTGGAGTGTTGGGTGCGGTGATCTTGACCCTGAGCTACAACGCCTTCGGCATCCACGGCTCCTACGTTTTGGTGGGTACTGCCGTCCTGCTGGGGATCATGCTCTTTTTCGAGATCTCCTTGATCGATCTCCTTCGCGGGTTCTTTGGCCTGCTGCGACGGGCGTTAAGCAGCTGGTGGCATGGTGGTGAAAAAGAAGCTAAACGCAAGCAAAAGAAGGAGCGCAAGGTAGAGCGCAAAGAGCGCAGGCGGAGGCGGCCCAAGGTGCAGGAGCCGCCCACCGAGCTAGAGCCTGCTGCGGCGGCGTCTCCGCCGGAGGCGATGCCCAGGCCCGTAAAGGCCAAGAAAAAAGAGCAAGCCAAGGCCGAACCTGACCCGGAAGGACAGTTGGAGCAGCTGGTGTTGAATTTGCCCGCTGCGGAGGGACAGAGCGAACACCGCCTGCCCCCCACACACTTGCTGCGCCGCAGCAACAGCAGATCTCGGAAGACCAGCGGACTGCAGCGGGAACTGCTGGAGGAAACGCTGGCCAACTTCGGTATCGAGGCTAGGGTTGTAAATGTATCCCAGGGCCCGGTGGTTACCCGCTATGAACTGCAGCCTGCGCCGGGGATTAAGGTCTCCAGGATCACTTCCCTGGCGGATGATCTCGCCCTCGCTTTGGCCGCTGAGGATGTGCGCATCGAAGCTCCGGTGCCCGGCAAGCCGGTTGTGGGCATAGAGGTCCCCAACAAAGAGACGGAAATGGTCTTGTTGAGAGATGTCTTGGAGAGTCCCGAGTTCGCGGGCCATCCTTCTCCAGTTGCCCTAGCTTTGGGGAAGGATATAGCCGGCCAGCCAGTCATTGCCGACCTGAAGAAGTGGCTGCATGTGCTCATTGCCGGCGCCACCGGGTCGGGTAAGAGCGTCTGTTTGAACTGCATTATTGCCTCCCTTTTGTTCCGCACCACTCCCGACATGGTCAAACTGCTCTTAGTGGACCCGAAAAGGGTGGAACTGTCCGTCTACGACGGCATCCCCCATCTGATCAGCCCTGTGGTTACCGATCCCAAGAAAGCGGCCATCGCGCTGCGTTGGGCAGTAGGGGAGATGGAGCGCCGCTACGAACTCTTCGCCGAAGCGGGGGTACGCAATATTGAGATGTACCACGAATGGTCTAAGGAGGCCGGGGAAGGCGAGGAGCGGCCGGAGCACCTTCCGTATATCGTCGTCATCGTGGACGAGCTGGCCGATTTGATGATGGTGGCCGCGGCTGAAGTGGAAGACGCCATCTGCCGCTTGGCCCAAATGGCCAGGGCGGCGGGGATGTACTTGATCATCGCAACGCAGAGGCCATCAGTGGATGTGATCACCGGCCTGATCAAGGCCAACGTGCCTTCTAGGGTTTCCTTTGCCGTATCCAGTCAGGTGGATTCCCGAACCATCCTGGACATGGGCGGAGCGGAACGGCTCATTGGTAAGGGGGACATGCTTTACTACCCAATCGGAGCATCTAAGCCCGTGCGGGCTCAGGGGGCCTGGATTTCAGATAAGGAAGTGGAGGCTGTTGTAAAATATTGGAAGGACCAGGGTGAGCCGGAGTACAGGGAAGAGATCGTGGAGGACGCTCCAGAGCTAACCCTGCGTGACGACGAGGAAGATGAGCTCTTGGAGGATGCCATTCGCCTCGTGGTGGAGAACGGCCAGGCTTCCATATCCATGCTCCAGCGGAGGTTCCGCATTGGCTACAGCCGAGCTGCGCGGCTCATAGATATGATGGAAGTTCGGGGCATTGTCGGTGGCTATCAAGGCAGCAAGCCGCGGGAGGTCTTGGTGGATAAAGCAGTTCTAGAAGAAAGGTGAGAAAGATGCTGGAAGTGGGGAAGCTGTTAGAGAAGGCCAGGCTTGAACAAGGCTTGACCATTGAGGAGATGTCGGAACGCACCAAGATCCGGCCCCAGTTTCTGCAGGCCATTGAGGAGGAGCAGTTACACTTACTGCCCGATCAGGCCTATGTGAGGCCGTTTATTCGCACTTATGCCAAGGCCCTGGGGGTAGAAGACCAAATTGAGGCGGAAGTAGAGCCCAGGGAGTCCACTTTGCGCGTGGATGAGCTTACGGCCAGTATTCGCGAACGGAGGGAGCGGGCCCGCCGGGCGCGCCGCACCCGTTTTTTGCTGCGCTCTGCCGTGGTTATCCTGCTTCTGGCTGGGGCAGCATTGTTAGTGTACTGGTTTATGTTTAGGGGGAACGTCGTTGGGTAACAGAGATTATCTGGTCCGGGCAATGCTCGGAGCGAATCAAGCCAGGGTTATGGCCCTGAGAACTACGCAGGTGACAAAGGAAGCCCAGGAGGTGCACGGCACCACCCCGGTGGCCACCGCGGCCCTAGGGCGCACCTTGACCATGGGTCTTGTACTGGGTGCCATGCTGAAAGATGAGGAGACCATCACGATCCAGATCAAGGGAGACGGTCCTTTGAGGGGGATCGTGGTTTCTGCCAACTCCCGGGGGCAGGTCAAAGGGTATGTGGGCAATCCCCATGTGGTGTTACCCTTGAACTCCTCAGGTAAGCTGGCGGTTGGCCAGGCGGTGGGTAGCGGGCACCTGCATGTGATTCGGGACATGGGCCTGAAAGAGCCCTATTACGGGACGGTGCCGCTGCAGAACGGGGAAATCGGAGAGGATTTCGCCTACTACTTCACCGTTTCGGAACAGACACCCTCCGCGGTTTTGGTGGGAGTCCTGGTGGGCACGGATGGCGTACCCTTGGGCAGCGGCGGAATTGTGGTGCAGCTCATGCCCGGGGCCGAAAATGACGAGGCTTTCATCGCGGGACTGGAGGAACGCCTGCAGGGAGTGACGCAAGTGAGTTCGCTGTTTGCAGGTGAGCAAAGCCCAGAGGAAATAGTGCAGGAAGTCTTTGCGGGTCTGGAGATGCGCTTCATCCATCGCCAAGAGGTAGCCTTTTCCTGCGATTGCTCCCGGGAGCGTTTTGAGCGAGGATTGGTCACTTTAGGCGCTGAAGAGCTGCGGGAAATGGTGGACAAGGGAGAGCCCATAGAAGTGGTCTGTCATTTCTGCAACAAGCGCTACGACTTCACGGTGGGCGAGTTAGACAAGCTTTTGCAGGAGCTTGGAAATACTAGAGCATAAATGTGATCCCCTTCCGCATATAGTGTTGTGGAAGGGGGAATAGCGATGGCTAGAGTGGGAAAAACTGAAAAGAATGGTCCTGGACTCTTATTTATTGTTGTTACGCTGATAGTGGTAGCTGTGGTGGGAGCGCGCTTCTTCGGTTTCATGCCTGGAGATAAGGAAGAAGAAACACCGCTTCCCCCAGTGGTCAACGTAGAGGATCCTCCGCCGCCCCAAGGAGAGCAGGTGGAGGAGGCGGTGCCCAAGGTGCTGGTCTTCCACAGCCACGCCTCGGAGAACTATCGCCCTAAGGAAAGCCATGCGCGCGGTGAAACGGGAGATGTGGTGGCGGTTGGCGAAGCCTTTGTGGCAGAGCTGGCTTCCTTGGGCATCAAGGCAATTCACGACCAGACCATCCACGATCAGCCGCGCTACAGTGAAGCCTTCATCAATTCTGAGAAAAAGGTGAGCGAGCTTTTGGCCGCGAATCCAACGGTGCAGGTGGTTTTGGATCTACACCGCGACGGATTGCAGGACAAACCGGACGACTATACTAAAGCACGTGCGAATGGTATGGACGTGGCTAAGATTCTCTTTGTGGTCGGCGATAAAGACAACGACTTGCTGGAGGAGAACCTTCGCTTTGCCCAGAAGCTCAGTGATGCCCTAGAGCAGCAGTACCCCGGAGTGACTAGAGGGGTGCGGGTTTTCAAATCTGATTACAGCGGAGAACTTCATCCCAACAGCATCATGGTCTTGATCGGAGACTGGCGGGGAAATACCGTGGAGGAGGCCGTAGCTTCGGCCCGTCTTCTGGCCAGGGTATTACTGCCTTTTGTGGAGTGATCTGGCAAGTAGTCATTGGGAGTGACATGAATGAACCAGCACATACACCTTATTGGTATCGGTGGGACGGGCATGGGCCCGCTAGCCAAGGTCTTTTTGGAGATGGGTCACAAAGTTAGTGGTTCTGATCTTCAACCTTCAGAGACCACCGATTATTTAATGAAACTAGGAGCGACAGTATACTTCAACCATTCCGCCGCGAATGTAAACGGAGCTACGCGAGTTATCTACTCCAGTGCCATTCCCGTACAGAATCCGGAAATGGTTGCGGCCCGTCAAAAAGGCATTGACGTGCTGCATCGCTCTGAGGTCCTGGCGCAGCTGCTGAACAGCCGCAGGGGAATAGCTGTGAGCGGTGCCCACGGGAAGACCACCGTAACGTCCATGATTGCCCTCTGTCTAGAGATGGCAGGCACAGATCCTACTGTGCTTATTGGCGCGCATTTCGCGCCCTTTGGTCCGGGGGCCAAGTATGGGCGCGGCGATTTTGTGGTCGCGGAAGCCGATGAGAGTGATGGTTCTTTCCTGCGCTATCGTCCAGAGGTATCTGTGGTGACCAGCATTGAAGCGGATCATCTCGAGAACTACAACGGGACTTTTGAGTCTCTGATCGCCAGCTATCGGCGGTTTCTGAGCAACTTGAAGCCCGGTGGTCTGCGCTTGATCGGAATAGACCATCCCGTGGCAGCTTCCATCAGCCAGGAGTATGAATGCGTCACATATGGTTTTTCGCCAGATGCGCAGTGGCGCGCTGAAGTACTCCATTTGGAGCAGGAAAGATCTGCCTTTAGAGTGTTCCGGCACGGGGAGTTCTACGCCGATTTCGTGCTCAACGTTCCCGGGCGCCACAACATATCCAATGCCCTAGCCTGCATCATTGTGTGCCATCATGCGGGATTGACTGTGCAGGAGATGCAGCAGGCTCTCCGCCGTTTCACCGGGGCCAAGCGGCGGTTTGAAATCTTGGGTACGAGCCACGGGGCGTTGGTGGTGGATGACTACGCCCATCATCCCACGGAGGTTGCCGCTGTGATCAAGGCGGCCAAAGAAGGATGGCCTTCCAGGCGTATAGTGGCGGTTTTTCAGCCCCACCGCTACTCCAGGACGAAACTTCTGTTTGAGGAGTTTGTACAGGCATTTCGCGAAGCAGATGTGGTGATCATTACCGACATCTACGCTCCGCCTCCTGAAAAGCCCATTGCTAACGTGAGCGCAGCTGTCTTGGCTGAGCGTGTCCGTGAATGCAACGCTCCTAAGAATGTGTACCACATTCCTCGGCAGGAGGATGTGGTGCCCTTTTTGCGGGACTGGCTCACGGCGCGGGATCTGGTCTTGGTGATGGGCGCAGGGCCCATCTCACGGGTTGCCCATGAGTTAGTTTAGCTCACTCAGGTTGGCGATGGGGTCGTAGCTTAAGGTCTTAGTTCGCTCACGGCCTTGGGCGCCTACAACCACAAGGCGGTAGCGAAAAAGGGGGACGTAAAGTAGAGCCCCCCTCAGCGCGCTAATGGACAAAACGGGCTTCAGTCTTCTGTGCAGCTCTTGGCGCTTGGCCTCGAACTCCTGCGCAGAGGGTTTCCCCTGGAAGAACGATTGGAGCTTGGTTTCTTCCTGAGCGATCTTTTCCAGGGCCTGCTCTGCCCAGGATTGCTCTTGTTGGGCGAACGCCTGACTGATGTGCGCGGCAGCGTTGAGGTAAGCTGCCTTCAGGCTACACTTCCGCCTGGTAATCAGGTTCGATTCCACGCCTCCCCCTTGCAGAAGGTGGGTGGGGAAGGGGAACTTCAAAACCTCGCCAGAAGAGAGATTCACCACCACAGAGTGGAGAGTCTCTTTTTTTTGCAGTCCTTTGGCTGCGGCCGCAAGCTCGAGCTGCAGGTACTGCCCAAAAAGGTAAGAACTGGTGAGCACGTAAGCCCGCTCTCCTGGTTCAAAACTAGTGAGGATCCGCCTGCGTATGGAAGGTTCGTGAAAGAAGTGGTGGGGGATGTGGGCATGGCTGAGGACGCCCTGCCTGCGGATGAGCTGCAGGATGCTGTTCAGCCGATAGCTGCCTGGACTGATCAAGTCGGCTCCGTAGGCGGCAGCCAGGTCTTCCTCAAAGGTGAACTGCAGCAGACGGCCTTGGGCGCGCCAGCCGTCAAGTTCCTTCATGAGGGCATCGTCTGCCCTGACCTGCCAGACGCCCCGGCGGATTTCCACCGGCACCAGTCCGCAGAGTCTAAAGAAGTCAAACACCAAGCGCTCTATAGCAATCCCTCCCAGGAGGACGCCCTGAGTTCTTCCCGCCCCTGCAGAATCTTCTGGGCCAGTTCATCCAAGTCTTTTTGGATTTTCTCCGTCTCTTCATGGGCCAAGAAAATCTTCATGATCTCGCTTTCGAAGGATTTACCCAGATTGAGGTGGAGTAGGATGGCGTCGAGTTCGCCGATGATGGATTCAAACATGTTGATCTTCTGATGCAGTAGGTACATGATATGTTCTTCCACCGTGCCCTTGGTAATAAGGTTATAAATGTGGACATCTCGGGTCTGGCCCAGTCGGTGCACCCGGCCAATACGCTGCTCCAGGCGCATGGGGTTCCAGGGCAGATCGAAGTTGACCACCTGGTTGCAGAACTGGAAGTTGAGCCCTTCTCCCCCAGACTCAGTGCTGACCAGGAACTGGGCATCCTGTTGAAACAGGTGGCGGACCCACTGCTTTTTGCCCCTGGAGAGGCTGCCGTCGAAGGCCAAGGTTCGGTAACCAGCCTTTTCCAGCCTGTAGCGGATGTATTCTTGTGACGCTCTGTATTCGGTGAAAATGATGGCCTTGTCTTGGAACTGGGAAACAAGGCGTTCCAAAGCATCACATTTGCTGTTCTGCTTCACTTTCGCGAGATCTTTGAGCAGAGTCGCGGCGCGCTCCAAATCGGGCCGCGGTAGGCCAGCCATCATCTTTTCCAGTGTTAAGGCCACGGCGAGGAACGATGAGCAAACTTCGCGCTGGAGGGTGATCAGGGGAAGCATATTGCTCAGACCGGACCTCCTGCCCTGGGCCTTGATAAACTCTGTCACCCGGTCGTAGATTTCCTGTTCTTTGGGGCCTAGAGTGACGATGATGGGGTGGACGATGCGCTCCGTGAATCTGACCTGTCCTTCCTCGCGCCGATTGCGGATCATCACTTCCTTCAGCAATGTCTTGAGCTCACTGGGGTTTTTCGGAGTCCGTTTGTCTGCCATAAAGCGGCTTTTGAAGGATTGATAGCTGCCCAGTTGACCGGGTTTGATCAACCCAATGAGGTTGTAGAGCTCCTTCAGGTCATTTTGCACGGGCGTCGCTGTGAGCATTAGGCAGTACTTCTTCTGAATGGCGTTCACCAAACGGTAGCTGGCCGTGGAGCTGTTCTTGAGTTTATGGGCTTCGTCAACGATAAGCAAGTCATAGACAATACTGGTGACTATGGAGGAGTGGGGCTCGCGTTTGGCGGTGTCGATGGAGGCGATCAGAACATCCGCAAAGTTCCAATCCCATTGAGTGCGCTGTATGCCCGCTGCTATCCCGAACTTTTCATAGAGCTCTTGGTACCACTGCCAGACCAGGTTCGCGGGGGTGAGGATCAATACCTTTTTGGCCAGTCCCCGCAGCATGTACTCTTTCAGAATAAGGCCGGCCTCGATTGTTTTGCCCAAACCCACTTCATCGGCTAAGATGGCCTGTCCGTGCATTTCGTGGATCACTCTCTCCGCTGTTCGAATCTGGTGCTCATAGGGCACTACTCCCACCTGTGACCAGCGTTCCCTTAAATTTTCCAGGGCGATCAACCCCGAAGCCTGGTTTTGAACAGCAGCGAGCTCGTCGGCGCGTCGTGCCAATTGATACCAATCCCAGGTGTCGAATCGGCTGGCGCGCAACTCAGCGATGATGTGTCTATACCCGTCAGCCAGGACTTCCACATGGAAGCGTTCACAGGGAAACTCTCGCAGGATTGCTGAACCGTCTTTTCGTGACCAAGGACCGGACGTGTGGGCGAAAAACGGAAGCAAATGGCCACCCCCTCTACACGATCCTTCCCTGTGTGCCCCATTCCTATGAGAATAAGTAGTGATGGTCAGTTTTGCTCCATAGCAGGATTTTTCGTCTTTAACTAGAATAGTAGTTGAGACGTCTGGCAGACTCCAGAAGCGTCGCCCGGATATTTCTGGGTAATTGAGGAGGTAGAAGGTGTAATGCATCGATATATCTTACGGAGACTTATCTATGTCATTCCAATGCTTCTGGGTATCTCGTCGCTCAGCTTCTTCATCATGCAGCTAGCTCCCGGCGATGCCCTGACAACGATGGCTCTCAGTCCCGACGTTACTGAAGAGATCATGGAAGCGATGAGGGCCCGTTTCTGGCTGGATCAGCCTCCGTATAAACAGTTCTTCCGCTGGATCACCCAATTGCTCAGGGGCGATATGGGTCACTCATTCCTATGGCATGCCCCGGTGACCTGGGTAATCAAGCAGCGCGTGTTCAACAGTATGCTGTTGACAGTTGTTTCGCTGATCGTTGCCTGGGCGCTGGCAATTCCCATCGGGATACACTCTGCTGTTAACCAGTATTCCTGGAGCGACAAGCTGCTCACCTTTTTTGCCTTCATTGGCGTTTCTATCCCCAACTGGTTTTTGGGTCTGCTGCTCTTGTACTTGAACCTGACCAGGGGATGGGGACTGCCCATAGGCGGCATGACCAGCATCGATTTCGCGGAGTTCACGTTCTGGGAAAAAGCGGTGGACTTGGCCAGGCACATGGTTCTGCCGGTGATCGTGCTCAGTACCGGTACACTGGCCAGCCTCATGCGCTATATGCGTTCCAATCTCTTGGACGTTCTGCGCCAGGACTATGTAACCACTGCCCGGGCGAAAGGTCTGGCTGAACGGGTCGTGATTTACAAGCACGCCGTGCGCAACGCCATCAATCCCCTCATTACCATTTTTGGGTTTCAGCTGGGGGGAATTCTAGGCGGAGCATCGCTTACCGAGATTGTCATGAACTGGCCGGGGATTGGCAGTTTGATGCTCAATGCGGTACAGGGTCAAGACTACTATCTGGTCATGGGCAACTTGGTGATCGGCGCAATCATGCTCATCATAGGCAACCTTACAGCTGACCTTTTACTAGCTGCGAGCGATCCGCGGATCCGGTACGAGTGAGGGGGATAGTACAATGGCTAAGACCAATCTAGAAAACAATCAAGCAGAATTTGGCGGCAATGGCGGCGCGCTTCGTTCACCCTGGAAAATGGCCTGGCGCAAACTGCGGCGGCATAGACTGGCGCTGGCCGGCATGTGGGTGCTCATATTCCTTCATATTTTCGCCATCTTCGCAGACTTTTTCGCGCCCTACAGCGAGGTTACGACGGATCGCAGGCGGACCTATCATCCGCCCACCAAGATTCACATTTTCCACGAAGGCAAACTGGTGAGACCCTTCGTCTACGCCTACAATCGAGTTGATACACTGCGCAACATCTATGAAGAAGATACGTCCACCATGTATCCCATCCGCTTCTTCGTCCGTGGTGATAAGTACAACTTCTTGGGGATCGAGTCTGATCTTCGTCTGTTCGGGGTCGACGCACCCGCCAAGATTTACCTGTTCGGTGCAGACCGTTACGGCCGGGACATTTTCTCCCGCTTGGCCTATGGGGGCAGGCGTTCGCTGTTCATCGGGATTATCGGCCTCGTGATCAGTATGTCCATCGGCCTGATCTACGGAGGTGTTTCCGGTTACTTCGGAGGTTGGGTTGATAACATTATGATGCGGATCGCGGAGATCATCATCTCCATACCCAGCTTCTACCTACTCTTGGCGTTAAGTGCAGTGCTTCCGCCCAACATACCTTCGGACACGCGGTTTATGCTGATCACTGCTATCCTGGGGTTCATCGGTTGGGCAGGGCTAGCCAGGGTAATCAGGGGCATGGTTCTTTCCATCGCCAAAAGTGAGTTTGTGGCCGGGGCAGAGGCCATAGGCGCATCTCAGCCGCGCATCATCATCAGGCACATTTTGCCCAATACCATGAGCTACGTGATTGTCAACGCGACCCTGTCCATTCCAGGATTTATCCTCTCAGAATCGGGGTTGAGTTTCATCGGGGTTGGTATTCAGCATCCGGTGGCCAGTTGGGGCAACATGCTTTCCGAAGCATTGAACTTGTCTTCACTGACCCGCTACCCATGGCTTTTAGTTCCAGGCTTCTTCATCTTCATCACCGTGCTGTGTTACAGCTTCTTCGGCGACGGAGTGAGGGACGCGCTGGATCCCAGAAGCCGAACTGTATAGCATGCCTGAAGCGCTGCGGGGTGGGATTCCGATTCCACCCTATTTTACCTGGTGGGTGTTGTGTCGTGTAGGTAAAAGGGGTTAATTCCCGGTTTCAGCCAATAAAGTATCAGTTC
This sequence comes from uncultured Clostridia bacterium, assembly GCA_900018335.1. Classification (GTDB taxonomy): domain Bacteria; phylum Bacillota; class Limnochordia; order Darwinibacteriales; family Darwinibacteriaceae; genus DTU010. Next base: position 61,474 of record FIZK01000006.1, read on the forward strand.
TTTAGCAGGACAAAGGGCTTCTCGGTCGTATTATACTAAATATCTCGGCTCGACGATTTTGGCAGCTTGAGCTGAAAATCTCATTGAATTTCGTAGGGAAGGAGTAGTGATATCGCTCAAAGAGGGGAGGTACACCATCAGTCGCTTTTTTTAGAAATCATTAAGAGGGGGAATAGGACAAAACCATGAAGAGACACATTTTCGTCTGGACGCTGCTTTTGGCACTGGTCGTCAGTGCTGGAGTAGCAAGCGCTGTGGAGTTGTTGGATCCGAGGATTATGAACCTCGAAAGTGACTTTGGCATGGTTGTGGGTCAGTACGGCGGTACCATGACCGTTCACGGCGGCGCGAGCGGTCCCAAGACCTTCAACCCGCACCGTGCAGCTGAGACTTCCAGTACCGACGTAACCGATCGCCTTTTTGAGGGTCTCGTTACCCTGCACCGCGATTCAGGTTTGGTCATGCCCAAGCTGGCGCGGGACTATGAGATCAGTGAAGATGGTACCGAAGTAACATTCTATCTGCGCCGCGGAGTGCAGTGGCATGACGGTACTGAGTTCACCGCCGACGACGTCATCTTCACCTTCGACGTAGTCTATGACCCGGCAGTGGGCTCCAACTCCAGAACTGGTCTGCTCATCGACGGTCAGCCCATGACCTATGAGAAGATCGACAAGTATACGGTGAAGTTCACCCTGCCTCGTCCGCATGCTCCAATTATGTTCAGCATCGGAACCCCCATCGTTCCTGTGCATCTGTTAGGTGAGGCTCACAAAGAAGGCCGCTACCACGAGATGTGGGGTCTGGAGACTCCCCTCGAGGAGATCGTAGGTACCGGTGCCTGGAGGATTTCGTCTTACCGCATCGACCAAGAGCTCATCCTGGTCAGGAACGACAACTACTACGAGTTTGACGAAGCTGGCAACCGCCTGCCTTACTTGAACAGGGTTATCTTCCGCTACTATCCAAGCTCGGATACGGCGACCCTGGCGTTCTTCAACGGTGAGTTTGACTACATCGGCATTCCGGCCAACCAGTATCCTGAGTATGTGGATCGGGAGCCCTTCAGCCGCTGGAGCATCCTCACGGCAGGTCCTAACCCTGGCACAAGCTTCATCGTGCTGAACCAGAACCCCAACGCTGTGCCTGAGCCCAAGCTGTCCTGGTTCACCGATAAGAACTTCCGTCAGGCCATTGCCCACGCAGTGGACAAAGAGACCATCCTCGACATGGCCATGAACGGTATGGGCTACATCCAAGACAGCCCCATCAACATGCGGAACGAGTTCTTCTTGAAGAAGGATCTCAAGACCTATCCGTATGATCTGGACGCTGCCCATGAGAAACTGGAAGCTGCCGGCTACAAGCTCGGTGCTGACGGTGTCCGCCGTGACCCGCAGGGTAACCCCATTGAGTTTGACCTGATCACCAACCCAGGTGTACCCATCAGGCAGATCGTGGGCGAGCTCTTCCAGGAAGACCTTGCGGCTCTGGGCATCAAGGTGAACTTCTACCAGATCGACTTCAACGTCGTGGTTGAGAAGTTGACCGACACCTTTGAATGGGATGCTATCATCATCGGCCTCACCGGCACCTTCGATCCTAACGGCGGTTCCAACGTATGGCTCTCCAGCGGTAACCTGCACATGTGGTATCCGTATCAAGAGACGCCAGCCACGGATTGGGAAGCCCGCATTGACGAAGTCTGGCGCGAAGCTCAAAGAGCTATGGATCCAGAGGTTCGCCGTCAATGGTACTTCGAGTTCCAGGACATCGTAGCTGAGAACGTACCGCTCTTCTACACCGTAACTTCCGAGAATATGGTTGCGGTACGTGATCACCTGATCAACGCTATTCCGGACGGCGTAGGCGGTTCGGTTGGCAGCGCTTGGAACTACATCTGGATCGACAGGTAGTCCCAAGACAAAGAGTGCAAAAACAGAATAACTGACGAGGCACCCCTTGGGGTGCCTCGTTTTTTGGCTAAGAACGCCGCATGGGGCAGTTTCTATGTGCACAGAAAAAGCCCTGGTTTTCACCGGGGCTTTGCCTTCGTTTAGGGACTAGCTGCTTAAGCTGTGGACAAACGTGTTCAGGCGATGTTTGACGCTGGCATCGAGAACCTTGCCATCCACCTGGATGATCAGCCCACCGCCAATGCCGGGGTCCACCTGGGTGCGCAGGAGCACTTTCTTTCCAGTAAGCTCGCTCAACTTATGCTGAAGTTGGACCTGCTCTTCCTGACTGAGCTCCAGGGCAGAGGTGACCTGGGCGATGGTGGTATTCTGGTCCTGCAAGACCAGACGCTCAAAGTCACGGTGCATGAGGGGGAGCAGCCCTTCTCGCCCCTTCTCCACAACCAGGAGGAGAAAGCTTTCCAGCAAATCCGAGAGCCCCATGAGGCGGACTAGCTCAACTTTGCGCTGCTGAGACGTGCGGGGATGGTAAAAAACCTTGTTGATGACAGGGTCCTGCAAAACAGTCAAGACTCCACTTAACTCTTTATGCAGTTCCGCGTGCCTTCCCCCTGCGGCCAAAAACAGCGCCTTGGCGTATCGGTTGGCGATCTGGGAATTCCTAGTAGTGTTCATGCTCATTGCAGATGTCCTTTGTCCAGGTTATCCAGTTGACTGATGGTATCGGCAATCAGGCGCCGATGCTGCGCTGCATCAAGGGAATCATCGATGACCTTTGCAGCTAGCTGCACAGACAGCTCGCCCACCTGCTGTTTCAGCTCTGACCAGGCCTTGTCTTTTTCCAGTTGGATTTCCTTCTGAGCTCTGTCCAAAAGGGTCTTGGCCTCGGCCTTTGCTTCGGCCAGCAGTTTGGCTTGAGCCTGCTCAGCACGCTTAGTGGCTTCGTCGATGATTTGCCGCGCCTGCTGTCGGCTTTCCTGAGCCTGCTGTTCGAGCTTAAGGCGCAGGGCCTCTGCTGCCTTTTGGTTCTCTTCAGCGGTGCGGATCTGCTTCTCAATCTCAGCCGTGCGCTGATCCATGAAGCTGCGCACCGGTTTGTACAGCAGCTTGTAGAGGAGCAGCATCAGTAAGATGAAGTTGATGGTCTGAGCCACCAACAGGTTTTGGTCAATCAACTTCAGTCACCCTTTGCAGCAAATCTGAACGTAAAAGGGAGGGTGCCTGAAAACGTAATCAGCGTTTTCCAGCACACCCCAGGTTCTAAAGCAGTTCCAACAAGCGGTTTACTAAAGGAAGCACCACTGTGAAAATCAGCAGCAGCACCACGGCAAGAGAGTAGATGGCACCAGATTCGGAGATGGCCTGGCCCAGGATCATGGTAGTTCTTATGGACCCCTCCATCTCAGGCTGGCGGGCCATGGCTTCCACGGCTTTCCCAGCGACATAACCTTCTCCAATACCAACCAGTCCGCCGGCAAGCAGAGCAACACCAGCACCGATGGCAATTGCGGCGACTATAATGGCAATCTCTAGCATGAGTTTCCCTCCCTTCGCATTCTTGCTGACTATTCTAGTTGATTTTTATCTGAATGTAGATCACAGCGAGCAATGTAAATACTGCTGTTTGGATGATGCCCATCAGTACTCCGAACCACGCCAAAAGCGGTACGGGAAGGACGTACGGCGCGAGCATATAGACAATGCCGATTAAGATGCTGCCGCCAAAGATGTTTCCGTAAAGACGAAAGGCGTGTGAGATGACCTGGGAGATTTCTCCAGCTAAGTTAATGGGAAACATGAAAAAGTAGGGTTCGAAAAATCCCTTCAACCAAGGCCAGAAGCCTTTCTTGACAATGGCCGCTACATGACCCACCACAAAGACAAACAGGGCCAGGGTAAGCGTAGTAGTCAGATCCTCGGTGGGGGAGACGGCGCCGGGCACCACCCCGATCAGGTTAGACAAACCGACAAAAGTCGCGACCATGAGAATAAGCGGCACAAACACTTTTCCTTCAGGACCCATATCGCCAACCACGACGTTCTCAATGCCCTCCACGGCCACTTCCAAAAGGTGCTGCACTCCCCGGGGAACCTTCCGTAGGTTCCGGGTGAGGAAGAAACAGGCGATGGCAACGGCTGCCATGATGATCCATGTAAAAAGAAGCGGTTCAGATATGGGAAACGTGTGTATGTAGAAAAGCACCTTAGGTTCCACCTTTGATCCTCCCTTGCAGCATGTGGTAGACAATGGCCAGCCTGGGCATGAGCAGTCCAAAAAAGGCAGCCAAGTAGTTCAAATGGGGACTTGCCGCCGCCGCCCCAAGGGTGGCAGCGTAAAGGGCGCAGCGTTTGAGAAAAGACTTCCTGTTGAAGCGGGATACATCGCGCTTGGAGAGCCTTACAGTTCGAGCTAGCTGCAGCAGTCGCGTAGCATCGATAATCATCAACCTCAGCGTCAGCACACTCATGAGCCCTCCCAAAAGGAGGCCCAGTGCCGCCTGCGGCTTAACGACCGCGATTCCTGCCGCCAGCAGGAAGGTGAGGACTGCCGTGGTACGAACAACGTCAACTTCGTTAAACATCATTTGCGCTCCGAATTGCTGGGCAACGCGTTCACGATGAGCTTATAGGCGCTCCAGATGGAGGTAAAACAGCCAATAAGCAAAAAAACTAAGGTGAATATCGCCCGTGTCTTGAGCAAGCGGTCGATGTATAGCCCCAAAGCGGTAAAAAGGCCGACACTCACTGCGACGGTCACGCCCACTTGAGTTACCAAAGAAATGTACTTCAGGCTATTTTTCATCGCTGTTCCTTTCGTTTTGGAAAGCCCCTATACATGTTCAACATGTTCGATCGTTTTCCTTCTCCTGTAAGCAAATAGCCGCTTTGAACAAGCTCCGTATGTATGATAACATATCAAGTAAGGGATATCCAAGCCTAGGGATAAAAGGCAATTTCCCAGGCCCCATGGATACTCCCAGCGCACGCAAGTGCGCAAGCCATTACCTGCAATGATGGGAGATGCTGGATGAAGATTGGAGTCGCGTCTTTAGGTTGTGCCAAGAATCTCGTGGACACCGAGATCGTACTTGGCTTTTTGGCGGAGTCGGGGCATGAGATTGTCAGCGATCCCCGCGATGCTGAGATTATTATCGTCAACACCTGCGGATTTATCACTGAGGCTAAAGAAGAGTCCATCCAAGCCATCCTGGAGATGGCGGAGTTCAAGGAATCCGGTTCCTGCCGAGGATTAGTGGTCATGGGGTGCCTGTCCCAGCGCTACGCTGGGGAGCTGTGGGAAGAGATCCCGGAGATCGATGCCATGCTGGGCACCAACGAGCTAGACTTGGTCCCCGAAGTGATCCAGCGTGTTGCCGGCGGCGAGCGGGTGTTGGAGAGGCGCAGCAGTTATTTTGATTACAATAAGCCCTATGCCCGGCTGTCCACCACCGGATCCCACTTGGCATACCTGAAGATCGCGGAGGGCTGTTCCCATCGCTGCGCTTTTTGTGTGATTCCCCACATTAGGGGTGAATACCGCAGCCGCACCATGGAATCCATCTTGCGCGAAGCAGAGACGCTCCAGCTTTCCGGTGTCAAGGAACTGTGCGTGATCGCGCAAGACAGCACGGCCTATGGGAAGGATCTGGGCACTAGCATTGTGGAGCTGCTGCAACGGCTGGCGGGGTTGGAGATTCCTTGGATTCGCCTGCTCTATACCTATCCCACGTCCATTAGCGATGATCTGCTGGATCTCATGGCCAGGGAACAGAATTTGGTGAAGTACGTCGATTTGCCCCTGCAGCACGTTTCCCAGAGCGTTCTCCGGCGCATGAAGAGGCCGGGTGGTTTCGACTCAACGAAGGCGTTGATCGAGAAAATCCGCGACCGTATCCCCGGGGTAGTTATCCGCAGTTCATTCATTGTTGGTTTTCCAGGTGAAACCGAGGAGGATTTTCAGGAACTGCTGAGGTTTTTGGACACCATGCGCCTGGATCATGTGGGGATCTTCAGATATTCCCGGGAAGAAAACTCAGCCGCGTATCATTATGAGGGGCAGGTGGACGAGGAAATAAAAGAACGACGTTACCATGAGGCCATGGCGGTGCAGCAGCAGGTGTCCGCTTCCCTCAATAGGAAGCTGGTGGGGAGGAAGATGAAGGTTCTTCTGGAATATCCATCTGAGGAATCGGATTTGGTGATGGTAGGTAGACACAGCGGGCAAGCTCCGGATGTGGATGGTGTGGTTTACTTAGGCAGAGATGCTCTGCAGCCCGGAGAACTGGTTACGGTGCGCATCACGGAAGCCCATGCCTATGACTTAGTTGGAGAGGTGGTGGAGGGCAGTGAACCTGCCTAACTTGGTTACTTCGCTCCGCATTTTGCTTGTGCCGCTGTTTGTGTACCTGTATCTGACCAATCCGGGGCAGATGAACCTCCCAGCAGCCTTTGTGTTTTTGCTGGCGTCCGTCACTGACGCCCTGGATGGATATCTAGCCCGCAGTCGTAAGGAGGTCACCCGCTTTGGGCAGCTCATTGACCCCATCGCGGACAAACTCCTCATCACCGCGGCTCTGCTCACTTTGGTCCAGGCCGGGTCCATAAACACGTGGGAGGCCTTAATCATCCTAGGACGGGAGTTTGCCGTTTCGGGCTTGAGGATCTTAGCTGCGGCGGAGGGGAAGGTAATCGCGGCTTCGTTGTGGGGGAAGATCAAGACGGTTACTCAAATCGCAGCAGTTATGGCGTTTTTCCTGGGCATTTCCTGGGCTCGCCAGCTCATGTGGGTGGCCATTGTGGCTACCGTGTTGTCGGGCGTTAGGTACTTCCAGAAGGCCCAGGATGTACTAAAAAGCTCGATGGAATAGTGTGTTATAATACTTAGTGTCAGCAATCAACGCTGACACTTTTTTTGTTTGCAAGAATATGGGCGGGAGGAAGTACCCTTGAATTATCGCGGCTTTCATCTGCCGGCAGCCTTTCTGGTTTTTATCCTGGTAATTGCTGGCGGTTTGTTGGGAAAACATGTATACGAACGGACTCAGGTGATGACTCCGCTGGAGGCCAGGCTTGAGGAGGCGTCCGGCGTACAGAGAGTGGTCTTCCAGCGCGGACCTGGAGGGAAAACCGTGGTCTATCTCGAGCTGGATCCAGCGGTCACGCTGTCCTCGGCGTTTAGCCAGGTGCGGGAAATCGCAGCCAGTTCCAGGGCAGACTTGGCCATCTACGTGGTGGACTCGGCCAGCCAGGAGCTGTTGCACTTGTTTGAGCGGGTGAGGATCGCCGCGGAAGAGGCCATCATTACCGGCCAGTTCACCCTGCTGGAGGAGCGGGTTAGGGATCTGGCATTGGCGCAGGGGGTAACTTGGGAGCTCTCTGTGGATCGAGATTACATCTATGTGTCGCTGGCCGATGGTGAAAGTGTTTTGCGGCGGGTGATCAGCCGCGCTCCCCATGGGGGCGATCTGGAAGTGTATGCGGGAGGAGGTGCTGCGCCGTGGAGAAATGGGTGAAGGAGATCGCCCTGGGCGGCGCGGTGGCCGCGTTGGTTTTAGCTGTGATCTTTGGGTTTGACCTAAGCCTACTCTTGTTTCCCTTGAGCATGCTGGCTTTGGGCGCCATGTTCATCAGCGGACGTGGTGGACTCGCCGGGCGTTTCAGTCCCGCCCGCCTGGGGGGTGGGGAAGAGAGCACGGTTCCTGCGGTCACCTTTTCCCAGGTTGGGGGCCAGGAAATGGCGAAGAGAGAACTTTTGGAAGCGCTTACTTTTCTGAAGGAGAGCTCTCGCACAAGGCAGCTGGGGATTCGGCCCCTGAAGGGCGTTCTCCTTGTGGGGCCGCCAGGAACGGGCAAGACGCTCATGGCCAAAGCGGCTGCCAATTACACCGCATCCGTCTTTTTGGCCGCTTCAGGTTCACAGTTCGTACAGATGTACGCCGGGGTGGGTGCCAGCCGGGTACGTCAGCTTTTCAAGGAGGCCCGTACACAGGCACAACGGGCGAAGAAGGCCAGTGCCATTATCTTCATCGATGAGATCGACGTCTTAGGGCCAAAACGGGGGAAGAACGTCAGCCATCTGGAGTATGACCAAACCTTGAATGAGCTGCTTACCCAAATGGATGGAGTAGACAGTGAACAAGACGTCCAGATCCTGGTGGTGGGCGCGACCAATCGTGCCGACCTGCTTGATCCGGCCCTGACGCGGCCAGGGCGTTTCGACCGCATTGTGCAGGTAGACCTGCCGGATAAGGCGGGACGGCTGCACATCTTGAAGATCCATGCGGCCAACAAACCCCTTGCCGAAGACGTATGCCTGGAGAAGATTGCCGCTCAAACCCAGGGCTTTTCAGGTGCCCACCTGGAAAGTCTCCTCAATGAGGCCGCCATCTGCGCCCTGCGCGCCGGCAGGGAGAGGATAGAGCAGGAAGACCTGCGGGAAGCGGTGGAGAAAGTAATGCTGGGCGAAAAGTCCAACCGCCTGCTCCAGCAGGACGAGCGAGAGCGGGTCGCCTATCACGAGGTGGGCCATGCAGTCATCAGCGAACTGGTGGGACCCGGTTCAGTGGCGTCCATCACCATTGTGTCTCGCAACCGTGCCTTGGGATACATCCGGCGGGCTTCCCAGGATGACCGTTACCTGTACACCCGAGATCAGCTGCTGGGGGCCATCCAGGTGTGTGTTGCAGGTGCTGTGATGGAGGAGATCATCTTCGGGCAGCGCTCCACAGGCGCAGCCAATGATATTGAGCAGGCAGTACAGCTGGCGAAGCGCATGGTCTTTTCGGGGCTCTCTCCATTGGGCATCGTCAGTTCTGATCTGGCCCCTGGGGTACTGAACGATACCGTGGCGCAGATCATCCGGGAGCAGGAGGACAGGGTCAAAGAAGTGTTGGCTTGCCGGGTGGATGAAGTGAGGAAGATAGCTGCCCATTTGCTGCAGGAAGAGAGCCTCGGCGGGGATGAGTTTCGGCTGATGCTTGGCGGCAGGCAAGTTTCCTAGTTGTTCCTCAAGTTTGAACCTGTTATAATCTAAGGGGTTTGGACTAACGGATCAGAAGGCGGATGAGGAGTGCAGTGATGCCAGCGGCCATGATGGGGCCCACCGAAACGCCTCCGAAGAGGGAGACGCTGAGCATCACGCCAATGAGAATTCCCGGGATGATGGAAGGCTCAGCAGCCACGAACTCCAAGCCTTGGCTGTTGAGATATGCCCCCAACAGGCCACCTACGATGGAAAGGATACCCACGGGGCTCAATAGGGACGAGGCCAGGCTTTTCAGCGTGACCTGTCCAGTGGCGAAGGGTATCATGAGGGCGATGGTCAAAAAGAGCAATCCCGCCTCCAGGCCCCGGGCCTGAATCAGCGGAAAGAAGCGGTTCAGGCGCATCAGGTCAAGGAAAAAGACTATGGCGGCGGCCGCGCCAAGCAGGTTGTTCTTGGACAAGATTGCAACCACGAAGATGATGAGCAGGGGCAGCGCCGACACCATTTCCATCCCCCCTTTTGATCATCCTATTTCCTAAGTCTGCTCTCTATGAAAGGGATGATGGCAATTAACGCCCAACCACACTTCGGATATGTCACCGATAACGCCGTATTGATGACCTCCTTACTGGCTTGGGCGGTGGCCCAACTGTTGAAAATAGTCTCTTGGGCAGTAATACGGGGCAAGTTGAATTTCCGGCGCTTGGTGGAACCCGGCGGGATGCCCAGTTCGCACAGCGCTTTTGTTACCGCGTTAGCCGCAAGTATTGGGCTTCAGGAAGGGTTTGACTCCACGCTTTTTGCCCTCGCGGCGGTATTCGCTTTGATTGTGATGTATGATGCAGCCGGTGTCAGGCGCGCTGCAGGGAAGCAAGCCCGGGTGTTGAACGCCATTGTCGAGGATCTAAACCGCAGGGAGCTGCATCCAGAACGCCTGCGGGAGCTCTTGGGGCATACGCCGATTGAGGTCGTGGCGGGGGCCCTGTTGGGCATAGTTGTCGCAGTTTGGCGGCTGTGAAGTTGGAAGGCACAGGGTTATCCTGTGCCTTTTTGGCGACTAGGGGCGCCAGATCTGGGGGGCAGAGTAGTAGCCCACGAGCCCGTGGGTACTCACCGCGGCCACTACATACTTAACTTCTGAGGGCAGTTCCTCAGGATCCAGAGCGTGGAGGAAGGATGTTGTTGGTAGGGGAGAGGGAGTTAGGAGCTCGTAACGGTCCAGGGCACTCTTTTGGGCCAGGACAATGTAGCCTTGGAGGTTCCAGTGGTCCAAAGGCATCCAGGTGATCTCCACCTCCGGGCCGCTGCCGGTCACTGTGACTCCAGTTGGGGCTGGAAGGAGTGTCTCCACCCGGCCTGAAATGAGCAGTCCCTGGGTTTCCGGCTTCCAGGTGAGGAAGATCTCTTCACTTGCGCCGATGTGGACCACCTGCCACAGGCCTGAACCCAACTTGTCACCTACGCGAAATGACTCGGTGTACAGCTCGATTTTGAACTCGTAGCTGCCTGGACTGATCTCCAGGGCGGCTTCGAAGGGAGCGTCGGCGTCCGGGCGGATCACCTCGTACATCTGATCGTCGAAGTAGATGCGTGCCCTTAACGCTTCCCGGCGAAAGACATAGTTTTCCAGATCGATGGAGATGTTTACGGTGCTCGCTGCGGGCCGGAGAATGAGTTCTATGCTGGTTGCGCCACCGTAATCAACCTGGATGTTCTCGGGTTTGCTCTGGAAGTGCACCATGCCATCTGCGTCTCTCAGGAAGACGGTGAGCTGCCACTGGCCCACGGGCACCTCCAGGCTGCCTTGGAACTCGTTGAGATGCACCGGAACCGTGGTTTCCACCACATGTTTTCCCCGGCTGAGGATGATCAGGGCCTCCACCACAGTGTGGGACGCAGTGTCCACCGTTCCCAGAACGGTCAGGGGGGAGGTAGGGGCGAGGGGAGAAGCTGATAGGCAGGCGCTGGATAACGCGGCTGCACACACCAGAAGCAGGAGGAGTATAGGGCGGGTGCTGTTTTTCGTCACGGCAATCCTCCTCGACCTCCCTGGGCTTAATTGTAGCGTAGCACATAATTGTCTGAAAGTAAAGTGAAACGGGAATATTGCGAATATGGGGTGAGAGCTATGCGGGCAGAATTGATCATGGTGGGCACGGAGCTGCTTTTAGGCGAGATAGTTGATACCAACGCCACCTTTTTGGCCAGCAATTTGGCGGATTTGGGGATCGACGTCTATTACAAATCCACTGTGGGCGATAATTTGGCGAGGCTGCAGGAAGTGCTGAAAAGGGCCCTCGAGCGCTCAGACCTCGTGCTGATCAGCGGCGGTCTCGGCCCAACCGAAGATGATCTGACCCGGGAAGCGGTGAGTCTGGCCGCGGAATGCCCGCTGCAGGAGAACGGCGACGTGATGCGCTGGATCGAAAACAGGTTCTTGGAGCGGTATGGTTCCTCCACCGCCATGAGCCCTCAAAATCGCAAACAAGCCCTTTTCCCCGAAGGGAGCGAGGTTATCCCCAATCCGGTGGGTACCGCTCCCGGCTTTTGGTTGGAAAAGGGGGATACCATAGTAGTGGCTTTTCCCGGTGTGGCAAGGGAACTGAGGGCCATGTTTTCCGAGACCGTTCTGCCTAAGCTGAAAGAACTGGCGGCTCAGGAGGCACTGGTCATCCGTAACCTGCATTTCGCCGGGATCGGCGAGTCGAGTCTGGCGCAGCTTTTGGAAGACCTTGTTGCCGCGCAGTCCAATCCCACTTTGGCATTGTACGCCTCCGGCGGGACTGTGCGTGCCCGTCTGGCTGCGAAAGCTTCCAGCAGGGAAGAGGCCCTGCAGTTGATTGAGCCCTTAGAAAGGGAGATCAAGCGCCGCACCCGGGATTACTTCTACGGGGTGGACAATCAATCCCTGGAAGAGGTGGTGGTCAAAGGGTTTTTGGAACGCGGTTTGACCTTGGCTGTAGCCGAGTCGTGCACCGGCGGGCTCATTGCCCACTGTCTGACAAACATACCGGGCAGTTCAGGTTTTTTCCAGCGCGGCTATGTAGTTTACACCAATCAAGCCAAAGTACAAGACCTGGGCGTACAGCCTTCCACCTTGGAAAGGTTCAGCGCGTACAGCCCCGAAACGGCCAAGGAAATGGCCGAAGGGGTGCGCCTAAGAGCCCAGACCCATTTCGGGCTGGCCGTAACGGGCATTGCCGGACCGGGGGGAGGCACAGCTGACAAGCCGGTGGGCTTGGCATACATTGCTTTGGCCGCTGAGGAGAATACTATAGTGCAGAGGTATTTTTGGAAGGGCACGCGAGAACAGATCAAAGAACGGGTGGCCGGCGCGGCCCTGCATTTGCTGTGGAAGACCATCAGCGAACCGCAGTCTGACTAGGGGGATGGGGTACATATGCAGCAGCGTGCAAAGAACCGGAGCAGGTGTCTGCCGGTTCTTTTTGCTATTTTGGGAGTAATAGCCTTTGTAAATCTGTTCTCCAGTACCGATTACCGCTTCTTCTCCGTAGTGGTCAATCTGGAAGTGCTCTTAGGTTCTGCGCCCCAAACACGCGTTATCCTGCCCCCCGTGGGAGAAATCAGGGCCCATACCCATTGGCTTCCCGTGCAGCTCAACGCCGAACTACGCAGTGTGGATTTGGGTCTGCTGCGCCAAACAGTGTTTTCCCCGCTCCTGCAGGGCGGCCAAGCTCCAGATGAACTGCAGGCAGGAGCTTCGCAGATCATCTTTCACTTCTTCCTCAAACAGCTCTTTCTGGCTTTTGTTGGAGCTGTGGCCGGCCTTTTCCTATCAGGGGTCCGCAGCGCCACTAGACTGGTTAGGGGCGGCTTTCTGGGTATGCTGCTGATCCTAATCGCCGTTGGTCTGCTTTACGCCACTTACCGACCGGAGGCGTTTGAGCAGGTGGAATATGAAGGGATGATTGAGGCGGCGCCTTGGATCCTCAGCCTGGTTCGGGATGCCCTGGATCAAGTGGAGGAACTGGGCCAGCGCGTGCAGGCTTTGGCCGGTAACCTATACACCGCTCTGCAGCGCTTGGAGGAGATGGGCCCCCTGGGGTTGGTGGAGGCGGATGTCTTGGTTTTGCACGTCTCAGATATTCACAACAACCCCATCGCCTATAACTTTGCCGCGCAAGTCGTGGAGAGTTTTGGAGTGGATGTGATCCTGGACACGGGGGATTTGACAGATTGGGGAACCACCTTGGAAGCTGAGATTACCAGCCGTATTGAACAGCTCGGTCTACCGTACATTTTTGTATCAGGCAATCACGACTCTCCTCAAGTAGTGCGCCGGCTCTTGGAGACTTCCCAAGCCGTGGTGCTAGGCGAGCCGGTTACGGTGGCCGGCCTGTATGTTGCCGGTACTGGGGATCTGGTGGCCGACAGCTATCTGCCCACCCCGGCTTCGCTAGAGGAATTAAGCGCTTTGGCTGAGGAGATCAACGCTCGATGGGGTGCAGTGGAGGAGAGGCCCCACATTTTCCTAGTGCACAATCACAGAGTCGCGGAAGCCATCTCACCCGGATTGTTCCCGGTGGTGGCCTACGGCCACACCCATCAGTGGGGCGTCACCCAGGTGGACGGAACCGTGTACAGCAATGCTGGGACCACGGGAGCTGCCGGCATTAGAGGATTTCAAAGCAAGGAACCACTGCCCTACAGCCTCTCCCTGCTCTATTTTGTGCGCGGGGAGGATGGAAATCTGAAGCTTCAGGCGGTGGACGGGGTGCATGTGACCGGCTTGGGCCAGAGTTTCTCACTGCAGAGAACATTTGTGGAACACGGCAGGAATAGGACAGGGGATGTCGAACTAACAATGTGAAGTCCACTAGAAGGCTTTGGCAACTGCTTTGCTTGGGGAAACGGCATGGGCTTGATGGGACGGCTGCACGTCTCGTCGAGCAGGTTTCTCCTCTTTTTATGAGTCGCGGGCGAACGTGTGTTTTAACAGGAAAGGGGCGAATTCTGCAGTGGATGAAAGGCAAAAGGCTTTAGATAGGGCTATTCTGCAGATTGAGAAGCAGTATGGCAAGGGCTCGATTATGAAGTTGGGCGAACAGTCAAATCTGGATATCGAAGTTATTCCCACCGGATCCTTGTCATTAGATATAGCGTTGGGAGTGGGCGGCATTCCCAAAGGCAGGATTGTGGAAATATACGGGCCCGAGGCTTCAGGCAAAACCACACTGGCTCTGCATATTATGGCCCAGGTGCAGAAAAGCGGAGGCATTGCGGCCATGGTAGACGCTGAGCACGCTCTAGATCCCGGCTATGCCAGAGAACTGGGCGTAGACATCGATAACCTGCTCATTGCCCAGCCGGACCACGGGGAGCAGGCCTTGGAGATAGCTGAACACCTGGTACGCAGTGGAGCCGTGGACGTGGTAGTTGTGGACTCTGTGGCGGCGTTGGTGCCCAGGGCGGAAATAGAGGGCGAAATGGGAGATGCCCACGTGGGTCTCCAGGCGCGCTTGATGTCCCAAGCCCTGCGCAAGTTGACCGGGGCCATCAGCAAATCCAACTGTACTGTGATCTTCACCAATCAGCTCCGGGAGAAAGTTGGGATTATGTTTGGCAACCCTGAAGTTACGCCCGGGGGCCGGGCCCTGAAGTTCTATGCGTCCATTCGGTTGGACGTTCGGCGCATCGACTCCCTAAAGCAGAGTGGGGAGATCGTGGGCAACCGCACTAGGGTCAGGGTATTGAAGAACAAAGTCGCTCCTCCCTTTAGGGAAGCGGAGTTTGATATTATGTACGGCAAAGGGATCTCCCGCGTCGGCGATATTTTGGATCTGGCCGCGTCATTGGATTTAGTCAACAAGAGCGGCGCCTGGTATTCTTACGGTGATGTGCGTTTGGGCCAAGGGCGCGAAGCGGCCAAAGAATACTTAACCCAGAATCCTGAACTAACCGATGAACTGGAACTGAAGATCAGGGTCGCCAAGGGTTTGATCCCAGCTGGTGACGCCCAGGGGGTTGGGGAGAAAGAGTGAGCGGAAAGAAGGATGAAGATGCCAAGACGGTGGCGCTGCGACTGCTGACGGTGCGCGACCGCAGCACGCATGAACTGCGCACCCGTCTGGAGCAGAGGTTTCCGGCGGAGGAAGTGGAGGAGACCTTACAGTACCTGAAGCAGATTGGTTATTTGGATGATTTGCGCTTTGCCCGCAGTTTCGTCCAGTACCGCAATGACCACAGGCCTACAGGTAACTACTTGCTGCGCCTGGAGTTGGGCAGTAAGGGGATTCCAGACAGCCACATTGATCAAGTGCTCAATCCGCCTGAACTAGAATATGAGCTGGCCCTGACGCTTGCAGCTCAGCGCCTGGGGCGTCTTCAGCGCGAGGACGCCCTGGGGCGCTGCCGTAAGATCTACATGCTCCTGCAGCGCAGGGGTTTTCCGGGAGCTGTGGCGAGGAAAGTGATTGGGGAATTGCTTGACAGGGATCCAGAAAAGGAATACAATTAAAGCGAGTTGTTCGGCTGTGCTAGCCAGATCTTCGAAAACGAAATGAGTAGTCTGAACTGGAAAAT
Source organism: uncultured Clostridia bacterium (assembly GCA_900018335.1). GTDB lineage: Bacteria > Bacillota > Limnochordia > Darwinibacteriales > Darwinibacteriaceae > DTU010. The sequence continues at coordinate 76,918 of FIZK01000006.1, forward strand.
GATTTTGAACACTGGGAAAAGCTGAGTTGCGGCTCGGCTTTCTTTTCTAAGGGTGTGGAACGAGGAGGTGAATGCGATAGAGTTATTGATTACCTTGATTAAGTACGGATTGGTTGCAGTGGTTTCCTTGGTGGCAGGCTACTTCGTGAGAAAGATCTCAGCTGAGGCCACCATACGTTCCGCCGAGGAAGAAGCTCGCAGAATCTTGCAGGAGGCCGAACGGGATGCTGAAAGCAAGAAACGTGAAGCCTTGGTGGAAGCTAAAGAGGAAATCCATAGACTTCGCTCCGATATGGAACGGGAAGCGCGGGAACGCCGGGCTGAGTTGAATCAGTTTGAGCGGCGAGTATCGCAAAAGGAAGAGGTGCTCGACAAGCGCAGTGAATCGCTGGAGCGCAAGGAAGAAGCTCTGCAGCGGAAAACCCGGGAAGTGGAACAGCGGCAGCAAGAAGTAAACGAAATCCTTGCTAAGCAGCGCCAGGAGTTGGAGAGAGTTTCTCAGCTCACCACGGACCAGGCTCGAGAGATGATTCTCAAGGCCGTGGAGGAGGAAGTCAAGCACGAGACTGCAGTGCTGATCCGAGATTTGGAGAATCAAGCACGGGAGGAAGCTGATAAGAAGGCCCGTGATATCATTTCCCTAGCCATTCAGCGCACAGCTGTTGACCATGTGGCCGAATCCACCGTGTCGGTGGTGGCCCTCCCCAACGATGATATGAAGGGGAGAATCATCGGTCGTGAAGGCAGAAACATTCGCGCTTTGGAAACCCTAACAGGGATAGATCTGATCATCGACGACACGCCTGAAGCTGTGATTCTGTCAGGATTCGATCCAGTGCGCAGGGAGATTGCCCGCATTGCTTTGGAGCGTTTGATTGCCGATGGACGCATCCATCCAGCACGCATTGAAGAGATGGTGGAAAAAGCGCGCCGAGAAGTGGATGCGGCGATTCGGGATGCTGGGGAGCAGGCCACCCTTGATGCGGATGTACACGGCCTGCATCCAGAGATTGTGAAGTTGTTGGGCAGACTACGTTTTCGAACTAGCTATGGCCAGAACGTGTTGAAACACTCGGTTGAAGTGGCTCATTTGGCCGGCATCATGGCGGCCGAATTGGGAGTAGATGAGAGATTGGCTCGTCGAGCCGGTTTGCTGCATGACATCGGCAAGGCTGTTGACCACGAAATGGAAGGGACTCACATCCAGATTGGGGTTGAGCTCCTGCGTAAGTACAAAGAGAATGAAGATGTCATCCATGCTGTGGCCTGCCATCATGGGGACTATGAACCCCAGAGCGTGGAAGCGGTGTTGGTGGCAGCTGCGGACTCCATTTCGGCGGCCAGGCCGGGGGCTCGGCGGGAAACTCTGGAGAGCTACATCAAGCGCCTGCAGAAACTGGAGGAGATCTCTTCCTCCTTTGACGGTGTGGACAAATCCTACGCCATTCAGGCAGGTCGGGAAGTACGGATTATAGTCAAACCCGAGCGCGTCAGCGATGCCACGGCAGTCCAACTTAGTCGAGAGATCGTGAAAAAGATCGAATCTGAGTTGGAGTACCCCGGGCAGATTAAGGTGACCGTGATTCGTGAAACCCGCGCTGTGGAGTATGCCAAATAGGACCAGGCAGCCGCCTGGTTCTATTTTTCCAAACAGTAGGGGAAGATGGAGGAGAGAGATTGGACCTCAACAGCACACAAGTAGATCTACTTATTGCCATTCTTGTGCGTTTTCCATACATAGGGACCATACACTGCGAACCGGAGACGGGGACGCTGCGTTTGGTCTTTCTGCTCAACGAGCCCGAGCAGGGGTTTGAAGGATTTGCCCGGAGTTTCCGGGCTCATCTTGCCCTTTTCCAACAGCTCATGGGCAGATCCGTGCAGGCGTCTTCCTTGCGTATGAAGGAAACCGAGCAGCTGACGGTGCTTGAGGTTGTTCGTGATCTGGCCAGCATTACCATGGCTGAGCTGAGGCTCATTGTGCAGCTGGTCCGGGATTATTACGGGGAAAGCTTAGTCCAGGAAGGTCCCGACGTTCGGGAAGAAGACGCCCTGGAGCAGGAGATGATCATCGAAGCCTTGCTCCGAGAACACGCTGAGTCGGGACAGGAGCGCCTAACGGGATTTCGAGAAAACGGTAGAGTACTGGTTTTCAGTACTGCTATAGGAGGTGGATAGGCGGTGAACGTACTAGTTTTGGGTGATATCTACGGGCGTCCGGGCAGAAAAATTGTGTCCCAGTTCTTACCCGATCTGGTGAAGCAGTACAAACCTGTCTTGGTTGTGGCCAACGGCGAGAATGCGGCGGGCGGATTCGGCCTCACCAGGAACGTGGCGGAGGAGTTGTTTGCCTTGGGCATAGACGTGCTCACGAGCGGCAACCACATTTGGGATCAAAAAGAAATGTACCACTATATCAGCGAAGAACCGCGCATTTTGCGTCCCGCCAATTATCCGCCGCAGGTACCAGGCGCTTCTGTGTATCTGCACCGCTGTTCGGATGCGGTGATTGCTGTGGTGAACCTCATAGGACGCGTGTTCATGGGCGACTTTGACTGCCCGTTCCGTACCGCCGATCAGATCTTGGCGGATCTGCCCGCGGAAGTCACCCACGTAATCGTGGATTTCCATGGCGAAGCTACTTCCGAAAAAATCGCCTTGGCCCTCTATCTGGATGGTCGAATCAGCGCGCTGGTTGGCACCCATACCCACGTGCCCACGGCTGACGAGCAGATTCTACCCAAAGGCACAGCCTTCATCACTGATCTGGGCATGTGTGGGCCCATACACAGTGTTTTGGGGGTGGACCCGGAGATCGTGATTGATAAGTTTCTAACACAGCTGCCGACGAGGTTTTCCGTGGCCAAGGGCCCAGCTTACCTGAGCGGAGTTGTGATCTCCCTAAGTGAAGACGGGCGCGCAGCAGGAATTTTGCGCCTGAATCTTCAATAAATGCGTATAATAGGAGGATTTTCCCAGTATATATCTAATAAGTAATTGAGGATACCACGTAAGCAGTAGCGCTTTCACCTAAGGAGGTCACATTAACATGGAAGTATTGAAAGTGTCGGCACACTCCACCCCCAACAAAGTCGCCGGTGCACTCGCTGGGAAAGTGCGTGAAGAAGGCCGCGCGGAGATTCAAGCTATCGGCGCGGGTGCCTTAAACCAGGCAGTCAAAGCGGTGGCTATTGCCCGAGGTTTTGTGGCCCCTAGCGGAGTGGATCTGGTGTGCATTCCAGCATTCACAGACGTCATAATTGACAACGAAGAAAGAACTGCCATCAAACTGATTGTTGAACCAAGATAGCGGCGCTAACGTGGGACGAACGGCCCACCCCACAGGGGTGGGTTGTTTTCTATCTAGACTTAAGGAGGACATGCGGTGTTCGTTTTCGACGCTCACATCGACACTCTGATGCGCCTGATCGATTGCCGGGAAACGCTGGAAGATGCCCAGGGGCATGTGTCCCTCTCTCAGCTGGTTCAGGGCCGAGGCGCCCAGTTTTTCGCTGCTTTTGTGGATCCCAAGTATTATCACGGGCTGGCCATGCACCGTACCGTGGAGATGATCGATCTCTTTTGGCAGATCCTGGATGATCACCGGGACGTGCTGGCCTTTGCCGGTTCAGCTAAAGACATCACCGAGGCCAACTCCCAAGGACGCTTTGCCTGCCTGCTTGCCATTGAGGGAGGAGAGGCGCTGGAAGGGAAGCTGTCCTCGCTGCGCATGTTTCATCGCCTGGGAGTTCGCCTTCTGACCCTGACCTGGAATTTCCGCAATCAGTTGGCGGCAGGCCAAACGGAGGGACCAGAGGGAGGAGGTCTGAGCAGGTTTGGACTTCAGGTTGTGGAGGAGATGAACAGGCTGAAAATGATCGTGGACGTTTCCCACCTTAACGAGCCTGGGTTCTGGGATGTGCTCAAAGTGAGTAGGGATCCCATCGTTGCCTCCCATTCCAACGCCAGGGCATTGTGTGATCATCCTCGCAATCTCAGTGACGAACAGATTCGCGCCTTGGCGGATCGGGGCGGCGTGATCGGCGTGAACTTCTGCTGTGCATTCCTACGCCCTGACTATCAGGCCTCCGTGGAGGATGTGGTGGATCAGATCGCCTATCTGATCAAGGTGGGTGGAGAAGACTGCGCAGCGCTGGGATCAGATTTCGACGGCATCACCGAAACGCCGGCCGGACTGGAGAACTATGGCAAGATACGCAGCCTGGTGGGGCTCTTGGAGCGGAAAGGGTACAGTGAAGCCGTGATCGAAAAAGTGATGGGTGGCAATCTGCTGCGGCTTTGCGCGCAGGTGCTCGGTTAAATCTTCGAGTGGGGGGATATGCTAAGGGAAAAAGGGGGCATATCGTGGGCGGCAATGTCGTGAAGGTGATTGAGCTCGTTGGGGAATCCGAGCAGAGCTGGGAAGATGCAGTCCAAGTGGCTGTCAAAGAGGCCTGCAAGACGCTGCGGGGGATTACGGGTGTTGAGGTGCTGAACTGGACCGGTAAAGTGGACCCCCAGGGAGAGATCGTTGGCTACAGAGCCAATGTGCAGGTAGCCTTTGAAGTGGAAAACTAAAACGCACCGAAGCGGCTTAGGATAACTAAGCCGCTTTTTGGTTATACTACAGCCAGTAAATCTAGAAGTAGGTGACAGGACATGGATTGGATGGGTGCTGTTGTACGTTTCATTGTTTCCGCGTTGGTGCTCATGTTGGTGGGTTTCCTACTGCCCGGCTTTAAGGCTCTGTCGTTCTTTCATGCCCTTTTCGCCGCGGTGGTTATCGCGGTCTTGGGCTGGGTTGTGGAGAGCCTGCTTGGTCGGAACGTCTCTCCCTACGGCAGAGGGGTTGTGGGTTTCTTGGTGTCAGCCGTGATTATCTGGGCCGCGCAGTTCATCGTTCCAGGCATGGAGGTTTCGGTGATCGGAGCTTTGCTGGCAGCCTTCGTCATCGGCATCATTGATCTTTTCGTGCCCACCACCATACGCTGAGCCTTGGTTCCAACCGCGTCGCCCCGTGGAGCTCCGCTCTGGTCAGGGGCGGTTTTTTTGCAGGGAGTGATGGCATGCCAAAGGATAGGTTCTCGATATCCAAGAAGCTGGAGGACAACTTAGCGGTGCTGGAAGCGGAGCTCGGTTACGGAGTCACCTTCGATCTGGTGTTCCGCAAACTAAAGATAGCTCATAAGCAGTCGTGCCTGGTCTTTTTTGACGGTTTCGTTAATGATGTGGCGGTGATCCACATCCTCCGGGCTCTGCAGGCTGTGCCGCGCACTGGGGTGACCTTTCACGCACTGAAACAGGACCTATATGACCGCATTCCCTACTTCGAACTGAGTAGCGCCGATGACCTGGAAGCGGCCATGGATCAGCTCCTGTCCGGCGCCATGCTGCTGCTCGTCGATGGTATGCAGGAAGTGGTTGTACTGGATGTGCGCCAGTACGTGGTCAGGGGTTCGGAAGAACCCGCCTTGGAAAAGGTGACAAGAGGCTCCCGAGACGGGTTCGTGGAAACCGCTCTGTTTAACATCAACCTCATCCGGCGCAGAATCCGCGATCCTAATCTCCGCTTTGAAGCGCTCCAGGTGGGCAGGAGGTCCAAGACGGATGTGATGATCGGTTATATCAAAGACGTGGCCGATCCCAGTCTGATTCAGGAGGTCAAAGACCGCATCGGTGCCATAGATCGGGACGCTATTCCCATGGGCGGCAAGAACCTGGAAGAATATATCCTGGGTACGGTTTTTAACCCACTGCCCGTGACGCGCTATACAGAACGCCCCGATGTGGCCGCTGCCCACCTGTTGGAGGGCCATGTGGTCATAATCGTGGACACCACGCCCTTTGTACTCATTGTCCCGGTCACCCTCTGGCACTTTACTCAGCATGCGGAGGAGTACTTCCAGAACCCTCCGGTAGGTACCTATTTGCGCTGGATTCGCACGGCAGGCATTTTTGGCTCCCTAATACTCTTGCCCTTGTGGTACACCCTCTCCGTGAGCCAAAACCTGCCTCCCTGGATAGCCTTTATCGGGCCAAAGGAGCCGGGGCGCTTGGCACTCTGGCTGCAGCTGCTCCTATTGGAACTGGGCCTGGATTTGATCCGCATGGCTCTGATCCACACCCCCGACTCCCTGGCCACCTCCTTAGGTATAGTGGGAGCCATTATCCTGGGAGATCTGGCTGTATCCATTGGGTTGTTCACAGGTGAAGCCATTCTCTACACGGCCATCACTGCCATCTGCAGCTTTGCCACACCCAGCATAGAACTGAGCAATGCTCTGCGCCTTTTTCGCTTCGTGCTGTTTTTCGGAGCGGTTGTGGCCGGCTGGTGGGGCCTTGGCGCGGGGCTGCTCGTCACCTTTCTCACCATGGGCTTAACCAAATCCTTTGGCATACCCTATCTATGGCCTTTGATCCCCTTTGACGGCCCCGCGCTGTTAAGGGTGATCTTCCGCTATCCCATCCCCCAGGTAGCGGTGCGTCCCCGGCTCACTCAACCGCAGGATCTGCGCGCCCAAAAGCGAGACAAAAAAAGGAGGTAGCTGCCATCAGGCAGATCGGGATTCCCCGCGCGCTATACTACTTCCAATACTATCCTCTCTGGGAAACCTATCTGGCCGAGTTGGGCTTTGAGGTAATCACTTCGCCTCCCACCAATCAGGAGATCCTGGAACTGGGGCTGACGGCATGCGTGGACGGAGCCTGCCTGCCCCTTAAAGCCTTTGTGGGGCACGTGCGGTTCCTGGTCAATAGGGGGCTGGAGCTGCTCTTCGTACCGCAGGCGATCAGTGTCGTTCCAGGTGAGTATACCTGTACCAATCTGCTTGGACTGCCGGATCTCGTTCAGCAGTATATCCCTTCCTCCGTACGGCTGCTCTCCCCTGCCCTGGATGCCCGGAAGGGAGCAGGGAAAATCTCCTTCAGCTACCTGCGCTGCGGCTTGGAATTTGCCTCCGCGCTGCGAGTCCTCAAGGCCTGGCAGACTGCCCAGGCCGCCCAGCGCCAAGTTGATACAGCTCCCAAAGCAAACGGCTCTACTGGTCGGGGTTTGAACATCCTGATCCTGGGACCGCGCTATTTGACCGACGATGCCTATTTGAACGGCGATCTCATGGGGAAACTGGCAGCATTGGGTGTGCAGGTCACAGCGGCCGCCGCGTTCCCCGATTCCATTACGCTTCCCGCCAGTCGTTCTCTAGCCAAAAGGCCGTTTTGGACGAGCATGCGACGCTCCCTGGGTGCCCTGGAGCATTGCTTACACCGTGTTGACGGGGTTATCAGCTTGGCGCCTTTTGCCTGCGTAGCGGAGGCGATGCAGGGAGTAATGGTCGCTGAGCGCACTGCCAAAACCGAGTGCGCCCACCTGGAGCTCCATGTGGACGAACACAGCAGCCCGGTAGGTCTGGTGACGCGCCTGGAGGCATTCTGCGATCTTTTGGAAAGGAAACGACGCGGATGAGAATCACCTTTCCCCACCTGGGAAACGCCTATATCGCAGTGGAGTCCCTTCTTAGAGGTCTGGGGCATGAACCGGTCACACCTCCCCTCACGAACCGCCAGACCTTGGAACGGGGGAGTTTCCATAGCCCGGCAGAGATGTGCCTGCCCTTCAAAATCTCTTTAGGCAACATGCTGGAAGGGATCGACTTGGGGGCGGAGAGCGTGTTGATGATCGGCGGTTGGGGCCCCTGCCGTTTAGGTTACTACGGGGAGATCCAAAGGCTGCTCCTGGAGGCTTTGGGCAAGGAAGTTGAGTTTATCACTTTGGAAGTACCCAGGGGGAACTATTCCAGGTACATGGTCCACCTCCAGAAGCTGACTGGTTCCACCAAGTTCGACCATCTTAGAAGCGGTGCCAGTTTGAGCTGGGCAAAGCTAAATGCCCTGGAGGAACTGGAAATCTTAGCACTGCAAACCCGTCCCAGGGAAAAGAAGCGCGGCGCCACCACGGGGTATTTGCAGTACCAGCTAGAACAGCTGAGGGCAGCCGAAACCGTTCAGGAGGTGGAGGAGATTCTGTCCACCGCTAGCCGAGGGTTTCTCAGACTCAGGGCACGGGAGCAGAACCGGCCGCTGCGGCTGGGCGTGGTGGGGGAGATCTATACAGTGATGGATCCCTTTTCCAACCTGCGCCTGGAAGAACGTTTGGGTTACCTTGGGGTAGAGGTGGTGCGCACCATCAGCCTTGCGGAGTGGGTGAAAAACCATATCTTTAAGAAGGCCCTGGGCCTTTACAGCCTTGCGCCGCTGCGGCGTCTGGCAGCAGGTTATCTGCGCGGCTTTATCGGCGGCCACGGGTTGGAAAGTATAGCGCGCAGTGTGGATTTGGCCCGAAAGAACCTGGACGGCGTTGTGCACGTCCTGCCCCTATCCTGCATGCCCGAGATCGTAGCCCGGGGCATTCTTCCCCGTGTCAGCCGGGATCACGGAATCCCCGTGCTCTCCCTCATGGTGGATGAGCACACGGGGGAAGGGGGCTTTCAAACTAGGCTGGAGGCCTTCGTAGATATGGTGCAAAGGAGGGTAGGGCGGCTTGGGAAGTAAAAGCAAGCCTGTTTACCTGGGAGTTGACGTGGGCAGTGTGAGCACCAACTTCGTGCTCCTCGACGCAGAGGCAGCCGGAGCTTCCGTGGTCTGGAAAAAGTACCTGCGAACCCAGGGGGCACCCCTGGTGGCGCTAAAGACCGGCCTGGCCCACATGGCCCAAGAAGGCAGCTGGCGGATAGTTGGCGTGGGGGCCACGGGTAGTGGCCGGGAGCTTGCCGGCGTAGTGCTGGGGGCAGATGTGGTCAAAAACGAAATCACCGCCCATGCCACAGCGGCCTTGAGCTACGACAGCAATGTGTCCACCATTTTGGAGATCGGGGGTCAGGATTCGAAGCTGATTATCCTGCGCGATGGGGTGGTCGTAGATTTTGCTATGAACACGGTATGTGCGGCTGGAACCGGTTCATTTCTAGATCAACAGGCGCACAGACTTGGCATTCCCATCGACGAGTTCGGCCAAGTGGCGCTGCGCAGCACAAGCCCCGTGCGCATTGCTGGGCGGTGCACTGTATTTGCTGAATCAGACATGGTGCACAAGCAGCAGCTGGGAGTGGATATCGCGGACATCGTGGCGGGTTTGTGCCAAGCCATGGTCCGCAACTTCCTGAGCAGTCTTGCTAAGGGTAAAGAGCTCTTGCCCACTGTCTTTTTCCAAGGAGGGGTGGCGGCCAATGCCGGCATGCGCCGCTTCTTTGAAGAAACCTTGGCACAGCCCATCTACATTCCGGAGCACTACGATGTGATGGGGGCAATTGGAATCGCCCTCTTGGCTGCGGAAGCGCTGGCGGAGGGACACAAGCCGACACGGTTTCTCGGTTTGGAGAGTGTTCTGCGCAGCGAGGTTGCCGCCCAGGTCTACGAATGCCAGCGCTGCCCGAACGCCTGTGAAATCTCGGAGATTTGGCGTGATGGGACGTTCCTGGCCAGTTGGGGAGCGCGCTGCGGCAGACAGGGTAGGGCGGATCAAACCAGCTAGGAAATCTTCAGGCGCCTATCTGGCAGGAACCTCCTTTTTGTGCTACTATGAAAAGGAGTGGATACATGGGAGGTTTACCCAATGCCGAGTCTCGAACAGATCATTCTGGCGGTGCCCGCCATTTTGCTGGCCATCTCTTTCCACGAACTGGGGCACGGCTATGTTGCATATAGGTTGGGCGATCCCACGCCCAAATACCAGGGGCGCTTAACCCTCAATCCCTTAGCCCATCTGGATCCCCTGGGCACACTGATGTTGGTTCTTTTTAGGATTGGCTGGGCCAAACCCGTGATGATCAACTCCCATTATTTCAAGAATCCGCGGCAGGGTACCATCTTGGTTTCCCTGGCTGGACCACTGGCTAATCTACTCTTGGGCTGGCTGTTCTACAATGCGGCGAAGCTGGCAGCTCCCCGGCTACCCTATACTACCTTTTCCAGCACCCTCATGGTTTTTCTGCTCATCAACGTGGAGATGAATCTAGGGCTGGCCGCCTTTAACCTCATACCCATTCCTCCCCTGGATGGGTCGCACATTCTGGCAGGTTTGCTGCCGCCCCGGGCTTCCTATGGCTATGCCAAACTGGCGCCTTACGGGCCAGTGCTCTTGGCTGTGCTACTCATCTCCGGAGGTGCCAGGTTGATCATGAGTCCTATATATAGGGTCTTGTCGCAGATTTTACTGCGGCTGTCTCTCTAGGTGGAGCCCATGGGATACGTGGTTCAGCTCGAGGTTTACCAGGGGCCTTTCGATCTGCTCCTGGATTTGATTGCCAAGAACGAAGTGGATATTTGGGACATACCCATTGCCGCCATCACGGAGCAGTACTTAGCCTATCTCTATTCTCTCCAGGAAAAGGACCTGGCCATTGCCGGCGAGTTTTTGGTCATGGCTGCCACTTTGATTCGTCTCAAATCCCGCCTGCTTTTGCCCCAAGAACCTGTGGAGGAAGACAGCGAGGAACCTGAAGATCCCCGCAAGGAACTGGTGGAGCAGCTGCTCCGCTATAAGTTCTTCAAAGAGGCCGCGCAGTTTCTGCAGGCCCGTTACACTGATGCGGTGCGCTATTACACCAAAGGCCAGCGACTCGAGCGGTACAATCTGACCCCCATCTACACTCAACCGGTGGGCGATTTGACCCTGGAAGACTTGGCCCGAGTCTACGAAAATCTCCGCAGAGAGCAGGACAATGGGGAGCCTCGGGTGCATGAGATTTACGCGCGCATACCGCTACAGGAGCGCATCGCCCTGGTGCGCTTACGGCTCGTGGGAAGCCCCCGGCTGAGCTTTCGGTCCCTACTGCAGGATTGTACTCCCGGTGAGATTGTGGGAACGTTTTTGGCCGTGTTGGAACTGGTGCGCCTGGGGGAGATTAGGGTGGTGCAGGACACGTTGTTTGGCGAGATCAGCATCCAACCCTATCTTTGGGAAGTGGAGGTCAATCCATGACGCTGGCAGAAGCAAGAGTGGTTGTTGAAGGGTTGATTTTTGCGGCGGAACGTCCCTTGAGTGCCAAGGAGATAGCGGAGATCGTGGACCTAGATAAGCCCACCGTGGAGGCCCTGGTGGAGGACATCCGCCGGGACTACGCCCAGGGAGCACTCACCATCCGCCTGGTGGCAGGCGGCTACCAGATAGTAACCAAGCCCGAGTTGGCGCCTTGGGTTGAAAAGCTGGGCCGGCCTGTGATCCACGCCCCCCTTTCCACTGCCGCCACTGAGACCTTGGCCATTATTGCCTATGAGCAGCCCATCACGAGGGCGGAAGTGGAACAGATCCGCGGGGTGCGGTCGGACAGTGCAATAAACACGCTCTTGGAGCGGGAACTCATTTGCGAAGTGGGCCGCAAGGAGGGCCCGGGCAGGCCCATCTTGTACGGCGTGACAGACAAGTTCCTGGAGCATTTCGGCCTGAGGAGCGTTGATGAACTGCCCATAAAAAGCATAGGTGAATGAAAATGATGGTAGATTAAGACTGAGTGGAGGTGTCCCCATGCTGCTCAGTCTTTTTTTGCTGTTCGTTGTGTTCCTGCTCACGGCAGCATTCAGGGTGGAGATCGAAGTTGCTTTGGACAGGGATGCTATACAGCCCAAGCTCAGGGTGGGAGTGGCTGGGGTTTCCTTCTCCGTCCCCAAAAGGCTGCTGACCAAAATGAGCAGCACGATTAGGCAGCGCAATCTAGGGAACCCAGAGCAGCTGCTGCGGGGGATGAAGTTGGGGCTGCGCCTCCTGGACAGTTTTGTGCAGATGGTGGAATTGTTTCATCTCAAGGCAATCATTGGCACCGGTGACCCCTTCTGGAGTGCCCTCAGCTGCGGGGGTGTCTGGAGCCTTTTGGGCCCGTTTTTTGCTGGCTTGAGCGCTGGTAACCGGCTGGAGTCGGTGCCTGAAATCTCAATCCAACCCGATTTCGACGAGGTCCGTTTGGCGCTCTACCTGCACTGCATATTCCGCTTTCGACTTGGTCAGATTATAATCAACGAACTGAAACGAATGGCCTTCGCTTGGCAGGCAAGAACTTAGGCTTAAAAGGAGCAGAGCTATGACCAACAGACATCCCATAGAAGGACTTATGCAGACCGCCATGGAAAGTCTGAAGACCATGGTGGACGTGAATACCATTCTTGGCGATCCAGTGGAAACGCCCGATGGGGCAGTGATTGTTCCCGTGAGCCGGGTTAGCTTTGGGTTCGCGGCTGGAGGAAGTGAGTTTGCGTCGGCCAACGCCAAAGGTAGTGAGGAAAGCCACCCCTTTGGGGGAGGCAGCGGGGCTGGTATCGCCCTGAACCCCGTGGCCTTCTTGGTAGTTGGCAGGGAGACTGTGCGCCTTCTACCGGTGAACCAGTCGGCAATCTACGACCGCCTAATTGACACTGTACCCCAACTCATTGACCGCATCCAGGGCATGGTCAAAGGTGAGCACACCACCGATGGAGTGGTGAGAACAACGTACAAAGTGTGACGCTTGCTGTGTGGACGGGGGGCTTCCAGGAGGGAGCCCTCTTTTTTCTTGCGGTTTACTGGCAAGTTGGGTATTATTGGACTGAAAGGGGAGTCTGTGGTGGAGCGGCTGCAGAAGGTAATGGCCCAAGCTGGGGTTGGTTCGCGCCGGGCTTGTGAAGAACTGATCAAGAACAACCGCGTCCTGGTGAACGGAAAACCAGCCGTTCTCGGCCAGAGGGTTGACCCAGAAACAGACGTAGTGCTCGTGGATGGCCGGCCATTGGGCTTACGCGAGCCCAAGCGCTACTTCATCCTAAACAAGCCCCGGGGCTATGTGACCACCAGCAAGGAACAGTTTGGGCGCAGAAGCGTGCTCGATCTGGTTAGGGTGCCCGAGCGCATCTATCCCGTGGGCCGCCTGGATTATGACTCGGAAGGCCTAGTTTTGCTGACCAATGATGGCGAGCTGGCTTACCGCGTCATGCATCCCAAGTTTCAGCTCCCCAAGACGTATAAAGTGAGGGTCAGAGATCAAGTGACCATGGATGCAGTCTATCGCTTGCGCACCGGGGTTATGCTCTCCGACGGCCCCACGAGGCCAGCCCAGGTGGAGGTGCTTAAGGCTGCGCAAGACAGCTCGGTACTGAGGATTACCATCACGGAAGGGCGCAACAGGCAGATCAGGCGCATGTGCTCTGCGGTTGGATATGAAGTGGTGCGTTTGGTTCGGGAGGCCATGGGCCCCCTCACGCTACGCGGGCTTGCTGCGGGCGAATACAGGGCTCTACGCCCCCGGGAGCTGCAAAGGCTCTTCGAGGCTGTGGGACTATGAGCGGTCCTGTCGTAGTGATCGGTGCAGGGGCCTCGGGCCTCTTCGCTGCTGGCTTTTTGGCGCGGAGAGGTGCCCGTGTGCAGGTTCTGGAGAAGATGCCCCGCACCGCATCGAAAATGCGCATCTCGGGCAAAGGCCGCTGCAATCTCACCAACAACATGCCCTTGGAGGAGTTTATCGCCCAGTACCCTGGAAACGGGAGGTTCTTATACAGTGCCCTGCATCGGTTTTCCAACCGAGACTGCATGGACTTCTTCACGAGCCTGGGTGTGGAACTCAAGGTGGAGCGGGGACAGAGGGTTTTCCCCGTTTCCGACAACGCCCATGAGGCAGCCGATGCTCTGGAGCGTTTTGCCCGCAGCCAGGGTGCGGAGATCTATTTAGGGCACAAGGTGGTTAGAATCGAGGCTTCCCCATCGGGGGGAATCAATAGTGTAGTGGCTGTCCACAATGGCGAGGAGAAGGTTTTTCCCACGGAAACGGTGATCGTGGCAACGGGCGGCTTGAGTTACCCGGGAACAGGCTCCACGGGCGATGGCCTGGTTTTCGCCGCAGATTTGGGCCACGTCATTGTGGAACCAAGACCCGCTTTGGTTCCCATCCGTGTGGAGGAGCCGTGGGCAGCTGAACTGGCCGGTTTGAGCTTGAGGAATGTGGAGTTACAGGTGGACAATCCCCAAGGAGGAAGAGCGAGGTACTTTGGCGAATTAATGTTTGCCCATTTTGGTGTGACGGGACCCATAGTGCTCACCGCAAGCGAGCAAATTGGGCTGTGGCTCAAGGAGAGCGGGCGCAAGTTAAAGGCGTTCATTGATCTCAAACCCGCCCTCGACGAAGCCCAGCTGGACCAGAGGCTGCTGAGGGACTTCGCTGAGTTTTCCCGCAAGCAGTTTAAAAATGCCCTCGATATGCTGCTGCCCAAGCGGCTGATTCCCGTGGTGGTAACGCTTTCGGGCATTGACCCCCAGAAGCAGTGTCACCAGCTCACACGCGCAGAGAGGCACAGGTTGCGCAGTTTACTCAAGGGTTTACCCCTGACAATCACCAAGACCCTGCCCATTGCCGCGGCCATTGTAACGGCCGGGGGGGTTGACGTCAGGGAAGTGGATCCCCGCACCATGGAATCCAAGAAGGTCAAGGGTTTGTTCTTCTGCGGCGAAGTACTGGATGTGCACGGAGTAACAGGTGGTTTTAACCTGCAGGCTGCGTTTTCAACGGGTTATTGTGCTGCGCATGGTGTTCGTCTATCCCCGGTTCTCCATGGCACTGAGTCATCACAGGAGAGGTGAATGTTGACAGTGAAAATTGCCATAGATGGCCCAGCGGGGGCCGGAAAAAGCACTATTGCCCGTATAGTAGCCAAGCGCTTAGGACTGCGTTATTTGGATACGGGTGCCATGTACCGTGCAGTTACCCTGGCGGCGCTGAAAAAGGGAGTGTCCTGCGCAGACGAGGAGGCACTCCTCAGGGTGGCAACGTCCATGGACTTGGAGATAGTCTTCGAGAAAGAGACCAAGAGCAATCTCGTATACCTCAATGGCGAGGATGTGACTTCGGCAATTCGGCAGCCTGAGGTTAACGCAAGTGTCTCGTTGGTTTCCAGTCACAAAAAAGTGAGGGAGTTCATCGTGGCCCTGCAGAAGGAAATCGGGCGGCAGGGCTGTATTGTTATGGATGGCAGGGATATAGGTACTGTGGTTATGCCCGATGCCGATTGGAAGATCTTCCTGCAGGCCAGTGTGGAGGAAAGGGCTCGACGGCGCCAGAAGGAACTTCAGCGCAACGGCCACGCGGTGGATCTTGTGGAACTGGAAGAACAGATTCGCCAGCGCGATCACTCTGATTCCACCAGGGAAGTTTCCCCTTTGAGAAAGGCGGAGGATGCCATTGAGGTGGATACCACGCACATGAATATTGAGCAAGTGGTGGACAAAGTGCTGGCGATAATTAAGGGGGCAGACGAGGATGTATAGACTCGTGCGCTTAGTAGCCCGTTTTATCTTGCTTGTGCTCTTTGGACTGGAGGTATCCGGGCTGGAGCATGTCCCGAAGGAAGGCGGGGCAATTATTGCCGGGAACCACGCCACCTTGATGGATCCCGTGGCCATCGGTGCGGCCATCAAGCGGCCAGTGCATTTTATGGGTAAGGCAGAGCTTTTTCGGAAGCCCATTTCCCGCGCCTTCTTTAGGAGTCTCCATGCATTCCCTGTGCGCCGGGGGCTAGCCGACCGGGAGGCCATCCGTACTGCGCAGGAAAGGGTTAATGCCGGCCATTTGCTGGGCATTTTCCCCGAGGGGACCCGCAACAAAACGTCGGAGGATCTTCTGCCTTTTCAGGGAGGCGCAAGCCTTATAGCGCTTAAGACCGGGGCACCCGTGATTCCGGTGGTGGTTTCGGGCTTCCGCCCTTTCAAGCTGCGCCAGCGGGTTAAGGTCGCTTTCGGCAAGCCCCTTCACCTTGGCGGGCCCGGCAAGGTGACCAAAGCAGAGGTTTTGGAAGGGACAAAAGCGATTTCCGCCGAAATTAGTTACCTATTAAGCAGGAATAATGGAGAAAGCAGAGAAATACAAAGACGGACGTCTGTTTAGAGTCCCTTTGTTGGAGGCATAATAGGGGAGGGGGAAGGGTGGAAGTTATACTAGCAGATGCCGCAGGCTTCTGCTTCGGGGTCAAACGGGCCTTGAGTTTGACCAACAAAGTTCTCAGTGAAGTCGACCCGGCCACTCCGATATACACTTTAGGTCCACTTATTCACAACCCTCAGGTTGTGGCCCAGCTCGAAGCCAAGGGCGTCAGAGCTTTGGACCGACCTGGTGAAGCCAGTTCAGGTGTGGTAATTGTCCGTTCACATGGCGTTGCACCGAAGGTAATGGAAGAGCTGGAAGAACTGAATCATGATGTCGTTGATGCCACTTGTCCTTTCGTGCAAAGGGCTATGCGGTGGGCAAAACAGTTGAGCGATGAAGGGTACCAAGTCATTATTGTTGGTGACAGGTTTCATCCGGAAGTACAAGCCATTTTGGGCTATGCCGGTGAAACAGCACAAGTAGTGAGTAACCCTCAAGAAATCAGCACGCTGCCGATAGCAAGTCGCGTCGGTGTTATAGCACAAACGACTCAATCGGTTCAAAACTTCAAGGCCTGCGTCGATGAATTGGCTGGGAAAGTGGAGGACCTCAAAACCTTTGATACCATCTGTACTGCTACCGAACAGCGGCAGACGTCGGCACGGGAATTGGCCGCCAAAGTGGATGTAATGGTTGTTATTGGAGGTCGAAATAGCGCCAACACAAAAAGATTGGCGGAATTATGTCAGGAGCAGGGGACGGTCACGTATCATATAGAAACACCAGACGAGCTGCAGCGTCAGTGGTTTACTGGTGTGCAGCGAGCTGGAGTTTCGGCCGGAGCCTCTACTCCAGATTGGTTAATTGAGGGGGTACTTGCAAGAATGAGCGAATTTAGTGAAGAGAAAGTGACAGAAGCCATGGAAGAGACAGCGCAATCTGTCGAAGCACAATTGGAGGAAGCCACAACAGAAGCAGTAGAAGCACAGTCCGAGGAGACTCAGCCAGAAACAGTAGAAGAAGCATCTGAAGAAAGCGCAGAGGTTTCCGCAGCGCCTGAAGGAGACGCCGAAGTAGAGGCGGAAGATGAACCCGGTGAGTCGTCGGATACGGCCAGTTCTGAAGATGCTGCTGAAGTCCAGATGAGTGAGTATGATGTCACAATGCCTACTCCTGGAGCCATCATCAAGGGTAAAGTGGTTCACGTCTCCAGTGATGAGGTCTTGGTGGACATCGATTATAAATCTGAAGGACGCATACCCTTAAATGAGCTCAGCTTCATCTCCAATGCCAACCCTGAGGATCTGGTAAGCGTGGGCGATGAAATCCACGTGAAGGTCCTGAAGGTGGATGACGCAGAAGGAAATGTTGTCCTTTCTAAGAGGCGGGCAGATGCCGACCTTTCCTGGGAGAGACTGGAGAATCTCTACAATTCCGGTGAGACCTTAGAGGCTAAGGTTGTGCAGGTGGTCAAAGGCGGTCTTCTGGTCAACGTGGGCGTGCGCGGCTTTATCCCTGCAAGTCATGTATCCCGCGGTTTTGAAGATAATCTGGAGAAGTACGTTGGCCAGACTTTAGAGCTGAAGATCATCGAATTGGACCGCTCTAAGAACAACGTGGTCTTTTCCCACAAGGTAGTGCTGGAAGAAAAGCACGCCCGTGCCAAAGAAGAGGCCTTCGCTAACCTGGAAGCTGGTATGAAGGTTCCAGGTGTGGTCCGCCGCTTGACCGATTTTGGCGCTTTCGTTGATATCGGCGATGGGGTAGAGGGGCTCCTGCATGTGTCTGAAATGGCTTACAGCAGAGTGAACCACCCGTCCGATGTGGTGTCGGAAGGCGACGAGATTACCGTCATGGTGTTGGGTGTGGATAGGGAAAGGGAAAGGATTTCCCTGGGCCTGAAACAGACCATTCCTGATCCATGGTCTACCGTTGGTGAGCGCTACGTCGTTGGTCAGAAAGTGACCGGTGAGGTCACCAGAGTAGTGGACTTCGGTGCCTTCGTGAAATTGGAGGACGGCATCGAAGGATTGGTGCACATCAGTGAGCTTTCCCACAAGCATGTGGCCAAGGCAGAAGATGTGGTTAAGTCAGGCGATCAAGTGGAGGTCAAGGTGATCAGCGTTGACCCAGAAGCTCGCCGCATCGGCCTGAGCATTAAGGAGCTGGAGCCCAAACCGCAACCCCAGCCCAAGGCAAAACAGGCGCAGCCCACCGCGGCAGAAAGCTCTGACCGCGAGGAGCTGACCACCAACATTGGCGACATGTTTGGCGATTTGTTCAAAGACGACCTGCTTCGATAACAACATTCAACATTAGCGAAGGAATCCTGTAGGCGACAGCCTGCAGGATTTTTTCTTGGATACGCTCGGTGCAGCCGGGAACACTACAGTCAGGCGTTTCAACACAACACGGGAGGGATTGCAATGCCGGTGGGAACCGTCCTACTGCTGGTCATAGCCGCTCTCATCTACTTCGGCGTAGGTCAGCGCCTGCTGGACCGCATGCGCCTGACAGATACCCAAGCACTGATTGCCATTGCCTTGATGATCGGAGGTAGCTTTATCACTCTGCCCCTGCGTACTGGCCGCACCAGCGTGGGCATTAACTTAGGGGGCGGCCTGGTTCCTTTGGGGTTAGTCGCCTACCTGCTCATCCGGGCCGACACGGCCAGAGAGAGGGTGCGCGCACTTCTGGCCGCCTTAGTGACGGGAGGGGTTATTTACGGCGTGAGCCAATTCACCGACTTCGATCCCTCCAGTCCCTATCTGTTTATTGACCCACTATGGCTGTTCAGCATTGTGGCGGGCATCGTGGGCTATTTGTCCGGCCGCTCGCGCCGGGCATCATTCATAGCAGGTGTCTTGGGCCTGTTCGTGGTGGATTTGATCCATTTCACTCAGGCGCTGTTGGCCAACATGCCCACCCGTGTGGTTTTAGGTGGAGCCGGTGTGTTCGATGCCCTAATTGTCTCGGGCCTCATCGCTGTGGGGCTCGCAGAGTTTGTGGGAGAAACCAGAGAGCGCCTGGAAGAGGGGGGTGAAGGTCTATGAAAAGGAGCGTGCGATCCGCTTTGGCGCTGCTCTGCCTCCTAGTTCTCTTTAGCCTGTCCCCCTCGGCACTGGCCGAAGAAAGAAGGGATGGAGGCTACTTCACCCTCCGCGATGATGCCGGGCACGTGATCACCATGACGGCAAGGGAGCTGGATCCCGGCGATAGGTATATAGCCGCCGACAACCGCCTCTTTGAGGTGGTGCAGACGGAAGGCGATGAGGTACTGGTGCGGTTTGTGGAGACAGTTCAACTCCCCGACATATCCGAAGGGCTGCTGGGGGCTCAGGTGGCCAAGGCCGAAGAGGCTGCTGGGGTGGTGGGCATTTACCACACCCATAACGATGAGTCCTACGTCCCCACAAGCGGCATCGAGTCCCGTGACGATGGAAGAGGTGATGTGCTGGAAGTGGGTAAGACCCTGGCCGACGCCTTAGAGGCACAGGGAATCACAGTCCACTGGTCAGATAACAGCCACATTCCCCACGATGGCCAGGCTTACGTGCGTTCCAGGCGCACCGCGGTGGAACTGCTGCAAAAGAACCCCGACACCCTCATTGACGTTCATCGCGATGCCACTCCACCGGAGGTATATGAGGCGGAGGTCGAGGGCGTGCCCACCACCAAGGTGCGCCTCGTGGTTGGCAGGCAGAATCAAAATCGAGAAGCGAACCTGGAATATGCCAAACGCCTGAAGGCGGTGGCCGATAAGCTCTACCCTGGACTGGTGGAAGGGATCTTCGATGCCAAGGGCAATTACAACCAAGATCTGGGGCCCAAGACGATTTTGCTGGAGTTTGGCGCCCATACCAATCGTTTGGATCATGCCAAGCAGGCCGCGGAGTTCTTTGCCAAGGTCGTCCCCGCGGCCGCCGGACTCACGCCCAGCACTAAAGAGGCTGCCCAAGAACAGATTGGCTCAGGTGCCAGCCGCTCCCTGGTCTGGACGCTGCTCATAGCGGGCGGGGTGGGTGCAGCCTTCTTGTTGATCAAGCAGGGGAGGATCGGAACCCTGGGCGGCTTTTTCCGCAGGGAAGCGGGCCTTGGTGAAAGAGACAGGGATACGGATGATGAGCAATGAGCCACATCGTTACTTTGCTTACCGGAACCTCCGCGGGCTTCTTGGCCCGCTTATATATGCTGCGCCGCGATTACAGGCAGTATCCTAGCTATCCCCAGGGCTGGGCGGTGCATCTGTTTGTGGGCTTTATCGGGGCAGCCATCGGGGCAGTGATCGTTCCAGCGGTAATTGAAAAGGAATATGCCGCCGTCTCGTTCCTCATCTTAGCGGCTTCCCAGTTCAGGGAAGTGCGCAATGTGGAGCGGGCCACACTGGGGGCCATGGAGTCCACAGAACTTGTTAAGCGGGGCACGGCCTACATAGAGGGAATCGCCCGGGTGTTCGAAGCCCGCAACTACCTGTCCATCTGGGTGGCCTTGTCTGTGGCGGTGGTTTCTGCGATCTGGAGGGGAGCACTATGGGGGAGGCTAGCCGCTTGTGCCTTGGTGGGCTGGTTGGTGACCCTGCTGCTCAGTCAACTTATGCAGGGGGACAGGGTGGGCGACATCGCCACTGTGGAGTTGGCTGAGCTCCGGTTTGAACAGGCCCTTTTGAAGGTGGAAGAGACGGTGATGATGAATGTGGGTTTGCAGACCGCCCGCTCAGTCTACATAGAACGGGGTTTGGCCGCGAAAATAACCCCGAAGGGGCCCAACGCCAAAGCCACCCTGGCCAATTTGGGTCAGATGCAGGCCATTGCCCACGACGTTTCTGCCATGATCGGCGTGTATATGGACGTGGGGGAACAGGAGTTCATCCCCATGGTGCGCAGAAACCCAGCCAGCGGCTGTCTGTACCTGGTCATGGTTCCTTCCCAGGACGATCCGGATGCCTTTTTAACCGCCGTGCGGCGGGTGCCTGTGCTGGAGGGGGCTGTGCGCAAACCTCTCACTTCTAAGGCGGGGAAAATGGTAGACTGAGGGGGAACGACACGTGAAGCTAATCCTGGCCGTGGTGGCCACAGACAGCACCCAGGTGGGGGGTGGGGCCCCCATCTTCTACGCGTCTAGCGAGGAGGAAAGACTGGAGCTGGCTCTGCTCATCGCTAAGGTACTAGGGGCCGCAGTGCATGACTTGCACAACGGAGTTCTGGTGATTGTCCAGCATTGAGGGGCTGAGGAGGATTTGCTGGATAGATAGCGAAGGATCCATCCTGGGATTGAATGCTGTTGAGGAGAGGTTTGCATGAATAAACCGATTGTGGCCATTGTGGGTAGACCCAATGTGGGGAAGAGCACATTGTTCAACCGCATCACTGGGGATCGGACCGCAATTGTGGAGGGCCAGCCAGGCGTAACTAGAGACCGCATCTACGGAGATGCGCACTGGTTGGACAAGTTTTTCACTTTAATCGATACCGGGGGTATCGACCGGGAAGAGGACATCATCACCAGGCAGGTTAGGCGTCAGGCCTTGGCCGCGGTGGAGGAGTCCGATGTGATCATTTTTGTGGTGGATGGACGAGCTGGTCTTACGCCAGTGGACGAGGAGATTGGCGAAATCCTGAGGCGCAGCAGCAAACCGGTGGTTCTCTGTGTAAATAAAGTGGAGTCCACAGAGCAAGCCTGGGAGGCGTCTGTGGACTTTTATTCTCTTGGTTTGGGTGATCCGATTGCGGTCTCTGCCGAGCACGGGCGCAATATCGGCGACCTGCTCGATGCTGTGGTTGAGCATTTTCCGCACGACGCTGACCTGGCGGAAGATGATTCCTTGAAAATTGCCATCGCGGGGCGCCCCAATGTGGGCAAGTCCTCATTGGTAAACAAGATCTTAGGCGAAGAGCGGGTAATAGTCACGGACATTCCGGGGACCACCAGGGATGCCATTGACACCAAGTGTGAGTTCCAAGACCAGGTTCTCACCCTCATCGATACGGCCGGTTTGCGCCGTAAGAGCAAAGTTGAGGAGAGTGTTGAATACTATAGTGTTATCAGGACGCTGAGGGCCATCGAGCGTTCCGACGTTACTGTGGTCATGATCGATGGAACAGAAGGCCTCACGGAGCAGGATAAGCGCATTGCTGGATACGCCCACGAAAAGGGCCGCGGCATAGTCTTGGCAGTGAACAAATGGGATCTGGTGCCCAAAGACAGCAATACCATGCGCGATTTTGAGCAGGCTCTCAAGGAGGAACTCTTGTTCTTGGATTACGCGCCCGTTGTCTTCATCTCAGCTCAGACCGGGCAGCGCATCGAGAAGCTGCTGGAGGTCTGCCTGGCGGTGAATGAAGCCAGGAACATGCGCCTTTCCACGGGGCGAGTTAACCAGATCATCCAAGATGCGGTGGCCATGAACCAGCCGCCAAGCGATAAGGGTGTTCCACTAAAGATCTTCTATGGTGTGCAGGTTCAGGTGAGACCTCCCGTGTTCATGCTGCACGTGAACAGGAAGGATCTGCTCCATTTCTCCTATGCACGCTATCTGGAGAACCGCATCCGCCAGGAGTACGGCTTCGTGGGCACTCCCATTATGATTGTGGCTAAGGAGAGGGAAGAATGACCCATGTTCTTGTTCTGGCCGCAGCCTATGTGCTGGGCAGCATTCCATTCGGGCTTTTGATGGGCAAATGGTGGGCCAAGGTGGACGTGCGCCAGTACGGCAGCGGAAACATCGGGATGACTAATGTGCTGCGCACCGCGGGCTATGTCCCCGGCCTGCTCACCCTAGCAGGCGATCTGGGCAAAGGAGCGATCGCGGTGTTTTTGGCCAAGCGCTTCTTGGGAGAACCCTTCTGGAGCCTTCTGGCCGGCGCTTGTGCCATGGCTGGGCACAATTGGCCTCTGTTTTTGGGCTTCAAAGGCGGCAAGGGGGTAGCTACTGTCGCGGGTGTGCTGCTGGTTTTCCGTCCCCTCGCTGCTTTGGTCTTACTAACCATCTGGCTGGGTATGCTCTTAGCTTTCCGCTACATCTCCCTGGCTTCCATCACCGTGGCCGCCTGTCTCCCACTTGTTTTGGCCTTCATGGGGGCGGAGTGGTTCGAGCTTGGCCTAGGAACTATCGTGGGTGCCGTCACAGTCTACCGGCACCGCAGCAACATAGAACGTCTGCGCAAGGGAACTGAGTTCCGCGTTGGTGAAAGGGTCCAGCGCTGAGAGGTGCTGTTCCATTGGCAATGCCCGGCAGGAGGTCAAGCCTTCTCCGGGCATCATTTTGTCTCCATTTGTATCTGCACTGGGAATGCTGTTATATTTCCTCCCCTGTCGTAATATAGTATACTGTCCAACCTCATGTAGGTGAGGACGCCTATACTTAGGAGGGGAGCCTAAATGGAAAAGTTCAACATTTTTTCCCATATTGCGGAGCGGACCGCCGGAAGCATCTACGTAGGCGTGGTGGGCCCCGTCAGAACAGGGAAGTCCACTTTTATTAAACGGTTTATGGACTTATTTGTCATGCCTAACATCAGCGATATCTACCTCAAGGAACGCACCAGGGACGAGCTGCCTCAAAGCGGGGCGGGACGGACCATAACCACAACGGAGCCCAAGTTTGTGCCCGACGAGCCGGTGGAAATCACCTTTGGCGAGAACACCCGGGCCAAGATTCGTCTGGTGGACTGCGTGGGTTATACAGTGGCTGGAGCCAAAGGATACATGGATGAAGACGGACCGAGGTTGGTGCGCACGCCTTGGTTTGAACACCCCATTCCCTTCCAGGAAGCAGCAGAACTGGGAACCCGCAGGGTGATTACGGAGCATTCCACCATTGGTCTAGTGGTGAGCACAGATGGTTCCATTGCGGATCTGCCCCGCAGTGAGTACGAGGAGCCGGAGGCACGGGTGGTTGAAGAGCTGCAGGCTCTAGGCAAGCCATTCGTGGTGGCACTTAACTCCATCCACCCCAACAGCCCGGAAACCCTGGCCTTGGCCGAGCGCCTGCGTGACCTTTACGAGGTTACAGTGGTACCCATGGACTGCCTGCGTATGACTCAGGACGATATTTTGAGGCTGTTCACCGAGGTACTTATGGAATTCCCCTTGCGGGAGTTCAACGTGCGTTTGCCCAAGTGGGTGCAGGAACTGAAAAAGGATCACTGGCTGCGCCAGATCTATGAGGACCTGGCCTGGGAGACTGTGATGCGCCTGAAGAGGGTAAAAGACGTACAGGAATTCGCGGTTCAGCGGTTTCATGAGTCGGAGCACGTGCAGGTGGTGAATGTGGAGAGCCTGGATTTGAGTACGGGCAAAGTGACCTTAAGTGTTGTCCTCCAAAACCAGCTCTTTTACGACATCCTCGCCGAGCTCACAGGTCTGGAGGTGGAGGGTGATCATCACCTCATGCGCCTCATGCAGGATCTGACCGCGGCGAAAAGGGAGTACGATAAAATATCAGCAGCTCTACAGCACGTCCGCGAGACGGGCTACGGCATCGTCATCCCCAGCTTGGATGATATCACCTTCGAACAGCCAGAACTGATCAAACAGGGACGCAACTTCGGGATCAAGCTGACGGCCAGCGCGCCGTCCATCCATATGGTGCAGGCCAGCATCCAAACGGAAGTGACCCCCTTCGTGGGCACTGAAAAGCAGGGTGAAGAACTGATCCGCTCCTTGACTGAAGAGTTTGAGCGCGATCCCAATGTGCTGTGGGAAAGGGACTTCTTGGGCAGATCCCTCCAGGATATGGTGCGGGAAGGGATCAACAGCAAACTCTACCGTATGCCGGAACACGCCCAGGAGAAGCTGCAGGAAACCTTGAGCAAGATCATCAACGAAGGCAGCGGAGGGCTGATCTGCATCATCCTCTAGGTCTCGAGTTCAGGTGCACCAGGTGAGAGCCTAGTTGTTCTCACCTTTTTTACTGTCCATTAATTGTTCCATCGCCCCTTAATATGCTATGTTAATAATAGCTGTTAGGGGGGCAGAAGGAAGATGGGAATCGTCGTTCAAAAATATGGTGGATCATCTGTAGCTGATACGGAAAAACTCATGGCCGTCGCCCGCCGAGTGGTGAAAACAGCCCAACAGGGCCATCAGGTGGTGGTAGTGGTTTCTGCCCAAGGGAAGACCACCGATTTGCTCATTGAAAAGGCTAGGCAGATCTCCAAGCATCCACCCAAGCGCGAGCTGGACATGCTCTTGGCCACCGGTGAGCAAGCTTCCATAGCTCTCTTGGCCATGGCCATAGACTCCCTCGGCCAGCCGGTGATCTCCTTGACGGGGCCCCAAGGGGGTATTCTCACTGACACGCAGCACACCAAGGCACGGATTCGCATGGTGGACGGGGCTCGGATCAAAGAGGAGCTGGATCGGGGACAGGTTGTCATTGTCGCGGGGTTTCAGGGCCTCACTCCCACCAATGATATCGCCACTCTCGGGAGGGGCGGATCGGATACAACTGCGGTGGCGGTGGCCGCCGCTTTGGACGCTGAAGTGTGTGAGATCTATACCGACGTGGATGGCGTGTACAGCGCCGATCCTCGGTTAGTACCTGAGGCCCGGAAACTGGTGGAAGTAGACTATGGCGAAATGCTGGAACTTGCTTCCCTGGGAGCCATGGTTCTACAGCCTAGGGCTGTGGAAGTAGCTGCCGTGTACGGAGTGACTATTCATGTGCGCTCGAGCTTTTCCCAGGACGAAGGAACCAGGGTGAGAGAGGTGGATTTGATGGAAAGGGAGATTACAGTTACAGGCGTGGCCTCGGACGAGAACTGTGCTAAAGTAACGCTGGTGGGAATCCCCAACGATGTGAATACACTCTGTCACATTTTTACATCCCTGGCGGAGGTGGGCATTAACGTAGACATGATCGTTCAAGCCGCAGCCTCCAAGCGTACAACCGATTTGAGTTTTACCGTGACCAGAGAAGACCTGGAAGAGACCCTGAACACCATCGCAGAGATCCGGTCCGATCAGGAGTGGGAAGTGTTCGCCGATGATGATGTGGTGAAGGTATCCATAGTGGGTGCAGGGATGATGACCAATCCCGGTGTGGCCGCGAGGATGTTCCAGGCGCTCACCGAGGCTGATATCCCGGTGTTTGTGGTTTCCACGTCGGAAATCAAGGTTTCCTGCCTGGTCCCCCGTGCTCGCCACGTGGATGCGGTACAAGCCCTGCACAGAAAATTTGAGCTTCACGCAGGGAAATGACTTGCCTTTTTGCTGAGAACATGGTATCCTTATAAATGCGTCGGGGCGTGGCGCAGTTTGGCTAGCGCGCTACCTTGGGGTGGTAGAGGTCGCCTGTTCAAATCAGGTCGCCCCGACCATTTTTTATGCAGTACGAATCGAAGCCGTCTCTAAGAGAGGGCTTTTTTGTTATCTGCAGAAGTGTTAGTGAAGGGTGAGTGGCCAGAAGGTTATGGGAAGCGGCGAGGGTGCCTCTTGGCAGTATTTGTGTTATAATTTGAAGGGCCGAATGCGGTCGCGGACCCTTTGGCAGGATTTCGGCCATGTCCTGCCAAGTATACCTTAAGGGTATGGGGAGAGGGGGATGCCCTTGTTTTCGAAAACGGTTTGCGCAGTGCTTTTCATACTCCTGATCTTGCACATGCCGGTGGCAGCTTCCTACACGGCGGTGGCAGAACCGGCACTGTCCGGTGTCCACGTGCTGGTCTCTGACCTTTACGGGCAGGAGAGCTTGCTCATTGGCAAAGAACAAGGAGTCTTTATCCGCGCTGAGGATGGAGAGCGGCAGCTCGTGGAGGTGGCTGGACGCGTCACAGCCTTGGCGGTAGGTGATGTCACAGGGGATTTTCGCCACGATCTCGCGGTTGGAACGGATCGGGGTGGAGCTTTATATCTATATACAGAGCGTGACGGCACCTGGGAAAGGCACGGCCACGCGCAGTATCTGTGGGATACCGTGGAGCGACTGGGAGTGCATGATTTCAACGGCGACGGCTGGGGAGATGTGGTGGCGCTCACGGACAAAGGTGAAGCCTTTGTGTATCTGTCCCGGGAGGGCAATCTCTTCCCTTTGTGGAAAAGTCCGGCTGGGGAGTATGTGGTGGGCTTTGAAGTACTTGACGTGGATCAAAACGGCTACCCCGATCTGATCATCGCCCTGCGTTCTGGCTACGTGGCAGTGTTAACCTGGGGCGAAGAAGAATTTGTGACCTTATGGGAAAACTACCCTTGGGGAGCAGTGGAGAGCTTGGTGATTATTCCCCATGCCACTTCCCCGGAATGGCTGGTTGTGACCAGTCAGAAGATGCTCTATGCCTGGCGTTGGCAGAATGGAGAAGTGACCACCAGCCGGAAGTTTGAAGCCCAAGCCTTGGGGGAGCACCTCTTTTACATACCCCAGGAAGGCCTCTTGAGTTTATCCGGTGCCACAGGGATTTCCCTCTTCGATCTACAGACATCGACCGTGGCGGAGAAATGGAGGGTGCCCGGTCTGTATGGCGACCACGCCTTCTACTACCAAGGGGATTTCTATTTCCGTGACATGACCAATGCCTATCTCAGGCTTGTGGAAGGCACGCAGCACTGGCGCCTGTTTGTCTATGAGACGGAGGTCACCGACTTCGTTGGTATGGTCCAGCGGGATGGGCAGCTATACTTCAACCTTCTTGAACTCGCACCCCTCCTGGGCCTGACCACACGCCTGGAGGGCGGCTGGAAGATCTCCACGTCCCATGGGGAAGTCACACTGTGGCCTTCCAGTACAGTCTTGGGCTGGCAGGAGCTTTCCATTCCCCTGGTCAGCCCCGTTGTGGAGGAAGCAGGGGTTCCGTTCGTGCCCGTCGACGTGTTGCCGCTCCTGGGTTGGACAGTGAGGATTGACTCCCTAAGGCAGCAGGTGATCTTCCTGGAAAACTGGGGCTGGTGGGTTTAGGCAGGAAGCTTTTCTTACCAAAAGGAAGGAAATTTTATCGAACTTGTTGAATGTAGGCGTGGTATAACAGACTTTAACTAGATCTAACTTCAGGGTTCAATAAGAGGAGGAGAATGTGTGAAGGAATACGCAACAGAGTTCTTACGCAATGTGGCCCTAGTGGGCCATGGAGGTACAGGAAAGACCTCGCTAGCAGAAGCCATGCTGTTTGTCGCCAAAGCCATAAATCGCTTGGGCAGAGTAGATGACGGGACAACAGTATTGGACTTTGACCCCGAGGAGACACGCCGGCAGATTTCCATCAATACCGCTCAGGCGCCTGCTGAGTGGAAAAACCATAAAATCAACATCTTGGATACTCCTGGGTATTTCGACTTCGTAGGCGATGTGATCGCAGCTCTCACAGTGGCCGACTCTGGTTTACTTGTGGTTTGCGCATCCTCTGGCGTGGAGGTAGGCACAGAAAAGGGCTGGGCCTATCTGGAAGATGCAGGCCTGCCCCGCACCGTGTTTGTGAACAAGATGGACAGGGAAAACGCCAACTTCAGCAGGGTTGTTGAACAGCTCCGCAGCTTCTTCGGCCCTAAGTTGGTCCCGGTGCAGCTGCCCATTGGCGAAGCTGATACCTTTTCCGGCATCGTGGATCTTGTGACCATGAAGGCGTATTTCAAAGACGGCGATTCGTTCAAGGAAGGGCCGATCCCAGCGGATATGCAGGATCAGGTCGGGGCTGCCAGGGAAGAGATGATTGAGGCTGCCTCCGTTGCTGACGAAGACTTGATGATGAAGTATCTAGAAGGGGAAGCCCTCACTGACGAAGAGATTGAGAATGCCGTCCGCCTGGGGACACAAACTGGCGAGATGGTTCCCATTCTCTGCGGCAGTGCCCAGTCTACCCTAGGGATTGCCCTGCTCAACGATCACATCGTGCAGTGCATGCCCTCGCCGGCCAACCGCACCATCACCGGCACTAATGCCCAGGGCGAAGAGGTTACTGTGAGCGCCGCCGGCGATGAACTGGCAGCCTTGGTGTACAAAACCATGGCCGACCCCTATGTGGGCAAACTGACCCTGTTTAGGGTGTTCTCCGGCACCATCCGTTCGGACAGCACCTGCTTTAACGTGCGTACCGGCCGTGATGAGCGGATTGGGCAGTTGTTCCTAATCAAGGGTAAAGAACAGCTCCCGGTGAGCAAAATTGGTCCGGGCGATCTCGGGGCCGTGGCCAAGCTGCAGGATACCACCACCAATGACACCTTGACCAGCAAGGACGCCAAGCTGAGCCTCAAGCCCATCGATTTCCCGAAACCCAACATGACCCTGGCTATCCAGCCCAAGGCCAAGGGCGATGAGGATAAGATCGCTTCCTCCTTGGGGCGCCTGTCGGAAGAGGATCCCACGATCAGAGTGGAACGCAGGGCAGATACGGGTCAGAACTTGATCCACGGTATGGGCGATGTGCATATTGAGATTCTCACTAGCAGA
>FIZK01000007.1 GCA_900018335.1 uncultured Clostridia bacterium
ATAAGGCCCTCTGGACTTTGGTCATCGTCAGCGTCTGGCAGTATTCCGGCTACATGATGATCATCTTTATCGCCGGCCTTTCCAACATTCCCCGCGAGCTTATAGAGGCAGCCACCATCGACGGCGCCACAGGCTTCCAGCGCCTGCGGACTATTGTGCTGCCCCTGATGGTCCCCGCCTTTATCGTTACTATCTTTCTGACCATCCAGCGCGGCTTTATGGTGTATGATGTAAACCTGGCCCTTACCAACGGGGGGCCCTTTAAAACCACCCAGCTGATCAGTATGTTTGTCTATGAAAAGGCTTTCCTGGCGCAGCAGTATGGAGTGGGGCAGGCCCAGGCCTTCTTCCTGTTTGTCTTAGTGGCAGCCATCAGCCTGACCCAGGTGTACTTCACCAAGAAGCTGGAGGTGGAGGTGTAATGCAAGCTCTCCGCCGTGTTTTCTCGCTTTTGCGCCATCTGGCCCTTTATGCACTTTTCGCGATCTATTTGTCCCCGTTTTTCCTGGTGCTGATCAACGCCTTCAAGAGCAGGCGGGAGATTATCTCCAACCCCTTCGGGCTTCCACCCTCCTGGTCTTTGGACAACTTCATCACCGCTTTCCAGCGCATGGGCTTTGTCTCCGCCTTCATGAACTCCTTAGTCATTACGGTGTTCAGCGTGATCGGCATCGCCGTGTTCGCCTCCATGACCGCCTATCTCTTTGTGCGTACGGATTGGCGGATCAATAAGGTGATGTTCTTTGGTATGGTGGCGTCCATGCTCATTCCTTTCCAGGCCATCATGATCCCTTTGGTCAGGATCTATGGAGGTATGAACCTTTTGAACAGCCCTTGGAGTCTGATCTATATGTACCTGGGCTTCGGTTCGTCTTTCGCCGTTTTCCTTTACCACGGGTTTATCAAATCCATTCCTAAAGAGCTGGAGGAAGCGGCCATGATCGACGGCTGCTCCAGGCTGCAGGTGTTCTTTAGGGTGGTCTTTCCCTTGCTCAAGTCCACCACTTTGTCGTTGATCATCTTGAATGTGCTCTGGATCTGGAACGACTTCCTGCTGCCGTCTTTGGTGCTGATTTCAGCCAATAACCGCACTCTGCCCCTGACGACCTTTTACTTCCACGGCACCTATTCTTCAGACTACGGGCTGCTCATGGCCTCGCTCATGCTCACCATTCTGCCCGTGATCATCTTCTACGTGGCGCTGCAAAAGCACATCATCCGCGGGGTTATGGAAGGAGCCATTAAGGCATGAGCCATGAACGGATGCTGCGCAGAGCAGACTTAAGGGTGGCGGAAGGGGCGGCCAAGGTCACGGACACCTTCCGCCTTCATTATCACTTGATGCCCCCGGCCCACTGGATGAACGATCCCAACGGCCTTGTCTACTTCCAGGGTTACTACCATGTCTTCTACCAGCACCATCCTTACGGCCCCCAATGGGGGCCCATGCATTGGGGG
Source organism: uncultured Clostridia bacterium (assembly GCA_900018335.1). Lineage (GTDB taxonomy): Bacteria > Bacillota > Limnochordia > Darwinibacteriales > Darwinibacteriaceae > DTU010. The sequence goes on from FIZK01000007.1 coordinate 1,459, forward strand.
CATGCCCGGACCAAGGATTTTATCACCTGGGAACATCTGCCCATGGCCCTGGCCCCCAGTGAGGACTATGATGCCGGCGGCTGTTTTTCCGGCAGCGCGGTGGAGAAAGATGGAGTGCTCCATCTGTTTTACACAGGGGTGAGGGAGGAAGGCGGCAAGCTAATCCAGGTGCAGTGCCTGGCCACAAGCCGGGATGGCATCCGGTTCCGCAAAGATCACCGCAATCCCCTGATCACTAACTTCCCGCCGGAAGGGTCCGTTGATTTCCGGGATCCCAAGGTGTGGCAGCATGGGGGCAAGTGGTACATGGCCTTGGGATCTGGCAACGACGGACGGGGTAAGGTGCTGCTTTATCGATCAAACGACCTCAGCCAATGGGACTATATGGGGGTAGCTGCGAAAAGCGATGGAACCCAGGGGACCATCTGGGAATGCCCGGATCTTTTCCCCTTGGGGGATAAGCATGTTCTGCTGGTATCGCCCATGGGGACAGAGCCCCGCAGGGTACTCTATGCCGTGGGCGAAATGGACTACGAGGTGGGGAAGTTCCAGGCAGAAACCTGGGGCGAGCTGGACAAGGGGCCTGATTTCTATGCTCCCCAGACCTTCTTTGGCACCGACCGCCGCATCATGCTTGCGTGGATGCAGTCGTGGGAAGGGGAGATCCCCAGCCAAAAGCACAACTGGGCAGGCGCCCTCACACTGCCTAGGGAGCTCATGCTGGATTCTGCTCGGCGGCTGCAGATCCGTCCCCTGCCCGAACTAAAGCGGCTGCGCGCCGATTTGGCCTTCGCCTCCGATCTTGTGCTGCAAGGCGAAACACGAATCCTTCCCAGCTGCAGCCTACAGGAAAGGGGCCTGGAGGCGGTCTTGCGTGTGGATTTGGCTGGGACAAGTGCTGCCCAGTTCGGTATAGCCTTCGGTGAAGGCATTAGAGTGGGAGTGGCGAAAGGGGATTGGCGGGTTTACCTGGACACGACCCGGGCTTCCCGGGGACACCGGGGCCGCTACTCCTGCAAACTATCATCGGGCCAGGAGAAGCTGGAGATCCGCATCTTCCTAGACCGATCGTCCGTTGAGCTCTTCGGTGCTGGGGAGGCTGCCTGCCTCACAGCCCGGGTTTACCCAAGCTCTCCAGAGCTGGTTCCTCAGGTGTTTGCCAGGGGCGGTGTGCTTAAGGCCAGCTTGGAGCTGTGGAGTCTGAGTAAAAGGGGTTGAGTGAGATGTATGATGTGGTGGCGCTGGGCGAACTGCTCATCGATTTCACTCCCGCAGGGAAGTCTGAAAACGGCAATCCGCTCTTTGAATGCAATCCAGGCGGTGCCCCCGCCAACGTGCTGGCCTGCTTGGCTCAGCTGGGCAAAAAAACGGCCTTTGTGGGTAAAGTGGGCGATGATGAGTTCGGGCGCTTCTTGCGGGAGGTGCTGGTGGCCAGAGGCATTGCCACCCAGGGTCTAATCCTGGATGCAGAGGAGAGTACCACCCTGGCCTTTGTGCACCTGCACGCAGATGGGGACCGCTCCTTCAGTTTCTACAGGAAACCTGGGGCCGACACTAGGCTGCGTCCTGAGGAAGTGGATAGAAGCCAGCTGGACGCTGCCATTTTCCACTTCGGCTCCTTGTCCCTAACCCACGAACCGGCCCGCAGTGCCACTTTGACTGCCCTGCGCTGGGCTAAGGAGAAGGGAATGCTGATCTCTTACGATCCAAACCTGAGGCCCCCGCTGTGGCCTAGTTTGGAGGAGGCTAAGCGCCAGATTCTGGCGGTGATGGATCAGGCCGACATTGTGAAGATCTCCCATGAGGAGCTGGAATTCCTCATGGGATCCGGTGACCTGGCAGGGGCAAGTGCGCAGCTCTGCCGCGAATTTGGCCTCACGCTGCTCCTGGTTACCCTGGGTAAGGACGGATGCTACTTCAGAGCAGGCGAGCTTGCAGGCCTTGTACCGGGGTTCAAGGTCCAGGCCGTTGACACCACCGGAGCCGGCGATGCCTTTTTAGGCGGGCTGCTCTTTGAGGTCTTGCGCCGAGACAAAGGGCCTAAGGAGTGGACTTCTGAGGAACTGGCGGAAAGCGTGCGCTTTGCCAACGCCGTGGGCGCCTTAGCCGTCACCCGCAAGGGCGGTATCCCGGCCATGCCCAGCTTGGCTCAGGTGGAAGAGTTTATGAGTAGAGCAAATATGGCTGAGTAACTACAGTGAAAAGGAAACCCCCGCAGCCTCACCTGGATAGTGAGGAGGCGGGGGTGCTTTTTCCTAGCTCTACCTTACGAGCTTCAGCAAGTGGGGCTAGTCTATGTTGTCTAAATAATCGTTTATCAGGGCAGGAAATTGGGAAAAGGAGGGGTATTAAAGCAAACATCGACAAAAATCGATGATGACTTGCTTGCCAGGGAAGGGGCGGTGATCGGTGTGTTGAAGAACCTGAGGATTTCCCAGAAGCTGTACGGGGTGATTATCCTGCTCATCATCTGTATCGCGGTCATGGGTGCCGTTTCAGGGCTCATGCTCCGACGGGTGGCTGACATTAACGACGAAGCCAAGGAAGCCTTAGCCCACGTCGCTATGCTGGATGAACTGGAGATCGCCCACCTGGATTGGGCGCTGCAGCTGTCCAACTCCTTGAACATGGAGCAGGCTTTCACCGGGCAGTTGGATCACACCCAGTGCGCCCTGGGCAAATGGTATTACGACTTCGTAGACCCTGCAGAGTTTGCCAGGCTCCCCGCGCAGCTCCAGGCCGCTTACGCGGCTTTGGCTGAACCCCATGAGCAGCTCCACCGCTCAGCCGCGGACATGGCCAGCCTGCTGCAAAGCCAAGGCTATGCCGGGGCCGTGTGGGGGCAGGCTAGAAGTATGTACGAAGAGGTCACCGCGGTCCGTCTGCAGGCGGTGCGGGCCGCCCTGGACAGCATTGTAGATTTGGTGCGCGTGGAGGCGGCGGTTCTGGAAAACCAGGCCGATCAAGTGGCCCGGACCGCACAGACGATCACCTTAATCGTAATCGGCGTCGCCTTGCTTATCGCGGTTTTCCTGGGAGTGCTCACAGTGCGCTCAGTGTGCAAATCCCTACGCAGAACCGTGGCCCTAGTCCAGGAGCTGGGCAGGGGAGGAGGAGATCTCACCCAGCGCCTGCCGGTGCACGGGCACGATGAAATGGCTAAACTGGCCGAAGGTATGAACAGCTTCATTGCCAAACTTCAGGAAATGATGATCAGCGTAACCCAGGCCTCGGCCCAGACCGCCACCGGCTCAGCACAGGTGGCCGCCGCGGTGGAGGAGACATCTGGGTCGGTGGCCAGCGTGTCCAGCACCACTAACGAGTTTGCCGCCTCAATCCAAACCCTGAATGAACAGACCCAGGACATTGCCGACATGGCCAAGACTACGCTGGAAAGAACCTCTGAAGGCAGCCGGCAGATCGAGGAGACCCTAAATGTGATGGGTGAAATCGACAGTGCCGTTTCCCAACTGAGGCAGGAAATCCGGGAGCTGGACGAGCAGTCCGATAAGATCCGCTCTATCGTGGGAATCATCACCGATATAGCCGAACAGACCAACCTGTTGGCCTTGAACGCCGCCATCGAAGCGGCCAGGGCTGGAGAACACGGACTGGGCTTTTCGGTGGTGTCGGAAGAGGTGCGCAAGCTGGCGGAAGAGTCTGCCCATGCCGCCAGTGAAATCACTGAGCTCATCGGACGCATGCAGAGGATCGTCCAGGAGACGGTGGAAAAGAGCGAGCGCAGTTCTCTGAAGGTTTCGGAGGGCAAGGAGACCGTCACCCAAAGCGGACGGATGTTCGCGGAAGTGCAGAATGTGATCACTGGGCTTTCCGACGCCATCGCCAAAGGCGCTGCTGCCATCGAGGATCTATCCGCGGCTGGCGAGGAGATTGCGGCAGGGAGTGAAGAGCAGTCGGCTTCCCTGGAGGAAATCGCCGCATCCATGGATCAGATCGCCTCGGCAGCGGCTGAGCTGCAGAGGCTGGTGGAATATTTCCGTGTCTAGGAGATACTTGTCGACGAGGCTTTGAAATAAGGGCGGGCTGGAATCGCTAGGGCCGGTTTCAGTCGCCGCCATCCTGAGAAAGGAACTCCTCCGCGCGATGGGCACGGCCATCGTGGTGGAGGAGTTTTGCTATCTGTCGGCACTGAAAGGCAGTCAGAAGTTAATCGCCTGTCATGACCCGCCAATTCTCCATGCCGCCTAGGTTGTAGGCGGAGGTGTAGCCCAGTTCCAGAGCGAACTCCACTGCCTGCTGGGATCTGCCGCCTCCGCTGCAGTAGAAGATCAGTGCAGTGTTGGGATCGGGTACTTCGGCGCTCAGTCTGCTTTGGATCTCACCGATAGGGATGTGGAGGCTGTGGGGGATAAAGCCCTGTTTTCTCCGCTCCTCTTCGCTCCTCACATCGATGAGGACCGCAGACCACGCCAGCAGTTCCCGCGCTTCTTCAACTGAAAGAACGTGCTGCAGAGCCTCGCTGATAATCAGGTCGAAGTAGAAGTCGGCACCCACAACCAACTGCTTCCCTCCGCCGGAGGCAATGGCCGTGAGCTCTGCTTCGGCGATGTCAAAAAGCTGATGACAGGAAACACAGTCCGAGATCTTCAGCAGGCGCCCACCGCTGCAGATGGCCAGGATGTACAGAGAGTCGCAGCTTAGATCCCTGATCTCCAGTTGAAGGCTGGGATCGAAGGGCTCGCCGTTGATCATGATCAGGCCCCAGGGTATCCAGACATCTCCGTCCTCGGTGAAGAGGAGGACAGGTCCAGAGTCGCTGTCCCGTGCCCGGCCGACCACCAAGAACACTGAGCCCAAATTGAAGACTTGAGAAAAGGAGAGGGGGTCGTAGTAGCCTTCGTATTCGCTGTTGAAGTTCAGGTGCGTCCAGTTCCGGCCATCGGTGCTCGTAAAAACGTCCGTTTCTTTGGTAATCAAGATCTGGCGGTGCTCGCTCGCGGCGGCGGAAATGATGTCACCGTCGGTGGGCAGCTGCAGGGGGTTCCAGTGCAGCCCATCGGAGGAAGTGTAGATCATCCCCCGTTCAGACCCGGCGAGGTACAAGCCGTCGGTGGCCGCAGTGCAGAGAATATCTCCGGCGGCAGCAGTGCTGCAGGGCTCAAAACGCCTGCCATCGGTGCTGTACAAAAGTGCTCCATTGCGGCCGCCCACGAGGACCACATCTCCCTGGGTGCACACAGTGAGCAGGTCTTCTTGGGTGGACAGCGACAGAGCTTCCCGCTCCTTGTCCAGGGAGATGACATCGGCCCTGCCGCCGGTTCCAACGGCGATAAAAGCGCCGTTGTAGTAGGCAGCATCTAAGTATCCTGGGCAATCCGCCGCCTCGACAGCAGCGGAGAAGAGCAGGCTCATCAGGCCTGCTAGAATCACGACTATGGAGGGAAGATAACGCCGAAGCTGTTTAAAAGGCATCTTCATTCACCCTAACGGTCTGTGGTGAAGGAGGGGAGCCGCTGGTGAGACCAGCAGCTCCCTTTGGTGGTTACCTGACGTAGATGACGAAATCGGCGGATTTGGTTACGCCCTTGTAGGTTACATCCACCGAAATGGTGGCCACACCACTGCCTACGGTGCGGATCAGGTCGCCGTCCACTGCCACCACTTCCGGACGGTTGCTGCTGTAGCTAATCTGCATACCCTCGGGTAGGGGTTTGCTGCGGTTCCTGGCGATGTAGCCGTAGAGCGATTCATCGGTGAGGGCTACGGTGATGTTGGGAATAACCACTGCATTCCTGTCAAAGATCACCCGCTTGGGAATGTCCTTGATAAAGTCTCCGTCCTGGGTGGGCTTCACGGTCACCACGGCCAGATTGGCTTCCAGCTCACCGGTGATCCAGACAAACTCCTGGAGCTTAATGTCCCGGTTGGCGCTGGAGCTGCCCACCTGGATGCCATACCTGCCGTTATCCACGACATACTTGCCCAGTTCTTCGTCGAAGAAGGCCAGATCGGGCACGGCCACCTTCAGGGTCACCGTCCTGGTTTCGCCGGGCTCCAGCTCCACCTTCTGGAAGGCTTTTAGCCGCTTAATGGGACGCTCCAGTTCAGCCGGGGCTTCGGGCGTGGTCACATAGAGCTGAGCGACCTCGGCGCCCTTGACCGTTCCGGTGTTGGTTACGTCAAAGGATACTTCGATGGTCTCATTGGCATCAAAGCCCTTCTGGTTAATCTGCAAGTTGGAGTACTCAAAGGTAGTGTAGGTTAAGCCGAAGCCGAAGGGATAGTCCACTGGATCAGTGAAATACATGTAGGTACGTCCGGGCTGGGTCTCAGAGGGCCTGATGGCGTAATCGAAGAGATCCGGCAGCTGTTCTGTGGTTTTGTACCAGGTAAAGGGCAGGCGGCCGCTGGGTTGCTCCACACCGAGCAGGACATTGGCCAAGGCCCTGCCTTTGTGCTGGCCGTTGTAGCAGCTCCAGAGCATGGCAGCCACGTAGGGTTCGAACTCGCCCACTTCCACCATGCCGATGGTTTCCATATAGACGATGGTGTTGGGATTAGCCTTGCCCACCAGGGCCGCCAGTTCGCCTTGGGCACCTGGGAGCCTCAGGTCATCGCGATCCCTGCCTTCCGTGGCCACACTCCTGTCGGTACCCACATAGACGATGGCCACATCTGCTTCCTCGGCTATTTTGACAGCCTGGGGATCGATCTCCGTGAGGGAAGCGGCCTGGGAGAAGGCGCGCCTTTCATCTACAGCGGTGAAGCCGGGATGGAAGATCACTTCCGCGTCGGGATTGATGGACAAAACGGCCCGTTTGATTCCTTCGTAGCCGTTGATCAAATCTGCAGATGGCCCCTGGTTGCTGGAGTAACCTCCCAGATAGAGAGAGGACGGGTTGGCTAGGTAGCCGATGACTGCTACTTTGAACTCTCCAGACTCGGGGATGCGCAGGGGTAGCAGCTTCCCTTCGTCGACTGCGGCATTCTTGAGCAGAACAAGGGCATCCGCGGCCACTTTGTAGGCCATTTCTACCCTTTCGGGAGTCTGAGTGATGGCCTGGTTGGCATCGCTGTTGTCCCACGTGTAGGGTGGAACATTTTGGCGTGCTTTCACTACCCAGGGCACCTTGTCTGGATCATCAAACTCGCCCAGCTGCATGCGGGCGGTGAACAGTCTGAGCAGAGCGGTATCCACATCGTTGATGGTGAACAGCCCTGTTTCAGTGGTGATGTTTTCCCGCAGGGTGCGGGGGAGAGTATTGGCGTAGTTGTAGTCATCGCGGTATCCTCCGCTGCAGTTCAAATCCACACCAGAGGAGAGGGCAAAGGCCATCCTTTCAACCTGGGTTATGGGGCGATCCCATCCGGGAGGAATCCACTTGTGGCTCTCACTGATATCCATGATGGAATCGCAGTCCGAAGTGACATAGCCGCTAAAGCCCCAGGTCTGCCTGAGTAGGTTGTCTATGAGATAAACGCTGGCAGTGGCGGGTACTCCGTTCACCCGGTTATACGCGGTCATGACGGACCTGACGTCCGTCTCCTTGACGATGTCGCGGAAGGCGGCGGTGTAGTATTCCCTCAAGGTGCGTTCATCCATATCCGAGGTGCCGAAACGGCGGTTGTTTTCACTGTTATTGGCGGCATAGTGCTTCAAGGTCGTGATGGACTTCAAATATCCGCCGCCCACGGGAAGCAGATTGCCATCCATGTCTTTGCCTTCCATACCGTTAACAAACTGACCGGCGATTTTTGCAGTTAAGTAGGGGTCTTCGCTGTAGGCTTCATCGTTGCGGCCCCAGCGGGGGTCTCTGGCTAGGTTGATGGTGGGGGACCAAAAGCTCAAGCAGAGTCGATTGTCGGGCACCACTTCCCGTGCTTCATCGGAGATCATCACTGACATTTCATAGATCAGCTCTGGATCCCAGGTGGAAGCCATGCTGAGGGGAACAGGATACTGCGTGGTATTCCAGAGTACGGTGGCATTTCCCGTGGGATTATACTGCAGGCGGGCAACTCCATGCAGGGCTTCGTTCCACCAGCCATAGGCTTCCACGCCCAGGCGGGGAATGGCCACGGCGCGGCTGCTGATCATCTGCGTAGCCTTTTCACTGTCAGACATGCGGGCGATGAGGTCTGCAGCTCTTTCTGCGAAGGAGTAGGAGTCATCGAGGTAGACGGGGGTTTGACTTGCACAGGCAACCGCAGCAGACAGGGTTAGGCAGAGCGCTAAAACACACACTAACAGCACATTACGGGCGGTTCTCATTGCTATCGCTCATCCTCCTCGTAAATTGTACTCTCGTTTTGACTCCAGCCAACCAGAATGACCCCTAGGGTTTTCATCTCCACCAGCTCCCTCCTTCAGCGGCTTCCCGCGATAGTTACGAAAATACTAACATTCGCGCGTCTCTTGCTTGCAGATTCACATAAAATTTACCCATTTGTGTCCATTGTAACATAGTTGCTGCAGGCGGCAAGTGCCGATATTACCTGGATCTCGTCGGATCTGAACCTGAGCTTGCCGTACGACACAATGTCCACCCTTTTCTTACTTAAACGGAGCGAAATGCGTTTTTCGCACAAGACTTCTCTGGGGCTGTTTGCGATTCCGAAACAAATCCTTGTCGAAACCCAGCATATTTCCTCCCTAAGCCAGTACTCACTGGCAGGACCTGCTGCTCGCAGGAGCAGAGGAGCGGGAGGTGCAAAAAGGGCTCCTGGCTGTGCGCCAAGAGCCCTTTTTTTGATCGTGTTTACTTGCTTACTTGTTTGCTGCTGCCCATGCGTCGAGCTGTTTTTGCTTCTCTTCAATCACTCGATCGATGCCGTTGTCTTTCAGTGCCTTGAGGAAACGGGGCAGGACCGTATCGGGGTTGACTGCACCGGATTCCAGGGCATGCCTGTATTCCTTCAGTACCGATTCCAGAGCGGCAACTTCTGTCTTCACAGGTTCTTGGTTGAAGACGAAGCCCAGGGCGGCAGATGGGATAGTGCTGTTGTTGAACTCCAGCATCTGATCCCAGTAATCTGCGGGATAGGTCTCCCAAACGTGGGTGAGGAACTGATTGCCGAACATCCAGCCTAGGTTGATGTTGTAGCCGGAGTTCTCTGCCGAGATGCCTTCAGGATAGCCGATGCGGCCATCAGGACGTACCTCGTAGTGCTTGCCTTCGATTCCCCACGCGAACAGGTTCATGAGATCAGCGTTGGTGTACATGAGGTTCAGCATCTGCATGGCCTTTTCAGGATGCTTGCTGGTATAGGGAATGCACCAAGTTACGTGCTGGATGTTGTTGGTGTGTAGTGCAGGCTCGGAAAGCTCCACAACAACCATCTCTCTCTGGGCGTGCATGGACTCGTCAATTTCCACGCCGGCCTTGGTGCCGTTGAAGTAGGCGAAACCTTGGTCAGCAGGAATGAGCTCTTTGTAAGAGGATTGGCTGGTAGCAAAGTCCTCCAGGATGTAGCCCTCGAGATACCATTCTCTCATCAACTTCACGAGGTTGGCATACTCTTCGGTCTCGAAGTAGTTGACTACCTTCAGCTCTTTGCCGCCATCCAGCAAAACGCCGAACCAGTTGCCCAACATGTCCAGGTTCACCACGGTCTCGATGGGAGACACGCCGATCTGGAACGGAACCAGCAGGGGAGTGGTGGGGTACAGAGCCCTTACCTTGGCAAAGACATCGGTGAGATCGTACAGGCTCTTAATGCTGTCCAGGTCGATATTGGCAGCTTCCACCATGTCTTTTCTCATGAATACTCCCACGCCGCCGCCGAGGTCGCGGATGGTGGTGATTCCATAGAGATTACCGTTGACGGTGGTACCGGAGAGATAAACCGGGTCCACTACTTCCTTAATGCCTTGTCCGTACTCTTCCAGCAGATCTTGCAGGGGCAGGAGGTAGTTCTTGTCTACCATGGAGTTGAACACGAAGGGCAGGAAGGGGACCATGAGGTCGAACTCCTCGCCGCTGGAGAGCATCAGGTTGTACTGCTGGATGAAATTACCCATGGTTAACGGAGTAATTTCCACCCTGGCGTTGATTTCCCTCAAGGTGATCTTGTTGATCTCTTCCTCAACCAGCTTGAGATCCCTCGGCAGAGGACCCAAGCAGACGAAAGTCATCTTCAAAGTGACAGGCTCTTCTGCCAGTGCCATCAAAGGACTGGACGACAGTAAAACCAGGGCTAGCAGGATAGCCGCTATGTGTTGTTTCTTCAACATTTCTGCCTCCTCTTGGTTTGGTCTAGAACGACGTACAACACAGGCTCAATAGCAAGGCCACTAGGCGCCTCTTATCACCTCGCTTTGCCATTTCTTTCTTACCATTAATGCGCGTGTGCTTTGTTATAATTAGGGTACTATAACGATGCCGGCAACAGCTATCACAATAGCGACTTTTTCTTAACATTAAAGCGACATCATTGACAGTAGTGCGCAACGCCGGCACCTGAATTAACAAAAGTGGAGTTAAGTTAATGGGCGAGCGAGGTTGTGAGAGACACCTAGGTATACAGTGCAAACTTGCTTTTAGTTAGGTAAGCAATGAGGTAGGCGGCGCCCGCGGCACCGATGATGGCGAAGGCTAGGTTCCAGAGGATCAGGCGGTAAACGGCAAAGATGAGGACAAAGGCCGTAAGCGTAGTTAGGAAGTGGCGGTTGCCTATAAACAAGGCCGTCCGCAGGCAGTCAAAAAGGCCCATTTGATAGCGGGCCAACAGGGGAAAGGCATAAAGGGACACCACTGCCAGCTCAGCAAGGACCACAAGCTGGAGTGCAGTCAAGTACTTCACCAGGGTGCTGGAAGCGAGCAGGTGCATATTCTCCAGGTTGAGTAGGACCAGCAAAACAGCGCCTAGTAGAAGCAGCCAGGCTGCCGTAGCCTGTTTGAGGTTCTGCCGGAAGCTTTTCCAAAAGGCTTTGCCGAGATCTATCCCGGAGATGTTCTTGTTGCTGATAAGTTTATCCAGGGCATAGAAAAGGGCAGTGGTGGAACTGCCTATGGTTAAGACGGGGAGGCTGCCCGCCACCCAGAGTAGGTTGAGGATTATTAACTGGTAAACTAATAAACAGGCCTTATACAAAGGGCCATCTACTCCAAACAAACCCTGCATCGTATTTGCTCCTTTACCTAGATGGAATTTTGGCCGAACCAGGCCTTGAACTGGGGTTCTCTATGAAATGGTTTACAGTCGTATTTCTCTTTACAACAGTAAAACCCTTCTCCGTCACCCGGAGCACGACGCCCGACTCCTGGCGGGGGGGATAGTCTTGAAAACCGCATGCTTATTGAGGAAAGCGGTCTTCTTTAAGGCCAAGACAGCGCGAGGCTTTACTCCCTTGGCCTGATTTTCTTAGTTAAGGCCTACTAAATTTCCTAAAACGGAACCAAAGGGCAGTTATTTTATGGGAAATCAGCAAAAGGCGCTTGTTGATTGACTTTCCGCCGGGTGTGGCGCCTTGAGAAAAATGAAAATCGGGGTTGCCGGTGCAGGGGGGATGTGTTAATATATATACGCCATGTGAACGATTACATGAAAGCACTGTTTACACAAGTATAAGTGATTGGGTTCACGGGTTTGGCAGGCTAGAAGTCTATGTTAGGGGGTCCAAAATGAAAGCGGTACAGTCAGCAGCGGTAGGTGGACGATTATTACAGAATAGAAGGTTGCGCGCTCAGCTGCTCCTCTTTTCTGGCATTATTTTGGTTTACCTAATTTTTAACGGCGTCTTGGACGGGAGGCTCTTAACGGCCACCAATCTGAGGATTATCTTGTCGCACGCCGTGTTCCCCGCGCTGGTTGCCTGGGGTATGAGCTTCTTCTTTTCCACCGGTATTATCGATCTCTCAGTGGGTTCCAACATCATCTTGTCCGCCAACGTGGGCTGTTATCTGGCTACACGGCTTAACCTGGGCATGCCGGGACTGATTGTGGGGACGATCCTCACCTGCATGCTGCTCCAGCATCTCAATATTCGGGCCATCATTGATTTGGAAATACCTTCGTGGATCGCTGGTTTGGGCGCTGCACTGGTCTATGAGGCCATCACAGCCCAGTATATGTATACACAAAACATCATGGCGCTGGATCTGCCCAACAAGTATCGGCCCCTAGGCAACATGCCTTACTTAGGGATCGTCTACTTCGCGGCCTTTGCTGTGGCTTATTTTCTATCTAACCGTACCACCGTCGGTCTGAACATCAAAGCTTTGGGCGGTAACCAGCAGGTGGCTGGCTCAATGGGTATTGACCGCAAGAAGACCGTAATTATCGGGGCACTCATTGGGGCGGCTTTCATTGGTATGGGTGCCGTGATTCAAATATCCTATGCCGGCCGCGTTTACGCCACAACGGGGTTAGGCAGTCTCGCTTCGATTTTCCAGGCCCTGGCCTGTGTCCTGTTGTCGGGCTCCATAGCCAGTATTCTCTCGCCTCCGGTGGGCATTCTGGTATCCTCATTCTTTGTCGTAAGCATTTTCAACGTGCTGACGATGCTGGGAGTCCCCTCAGGCACAGGTCAGGACATTTTCTTAGGCGTCATTGTAGTTGTCTGCGGCATTCTGTCCCACTTAAGACATAAGGGTGTGGTTAAATGATCAACGCTTGAAGCTGACCTGCCTCCAGCTCCATGCTGGCGGCGATTGAAGATTGCATGGACTGAAAGCGCCTTGGATGGTAAACGATTCCAACAAATCCTAATATTAGGAGGAGAAACTGAATTATGCGACTGAAGAACACTGCATTGCTGCTGGTCCTCATTCTAAGCTTGGCCTTGTCTCCGACAGTCCTCGCCGCCGGACACAAAATTGGCTACAACTATTTCGGCAACGCGGGCGTGCTGATCACCCTGGCCAACAACTCCAAGTATGTTATCGAAGCCTTCGGCGGCACTGCCGTCTCCGTTGACAACCAGTTCAGCGTGGACAAGATCGTCACTGACCTGGAGAACCTCATTGCTTCCGGTGTGGACGGACTGCTCGTATGGGCCCCCACTCCAACCCTCTATCCGGTCATCAGCCAAATGTGCCTGGAAGCCGGCGTGCCTTTTGTTCTCAACGACAAGGTTCCCATGGAGCCCGAACTGAGGGCAATGCTCAGGATGAACCCCTACTTCGTCGGCGGCGTTGCTCCAACCAATGCTGATTACGGCCGTGCACTTGGTGAGTATGTGGTGGCCAAGGGCTACAAAACCTGTATCGTGAACACCTCTCAGCCTGGCGACCCCAGCGACGAGCCCAGACTGGCTGCATTTAGAGAAGTATACGAAGCTAACGGTGGAGTAATTCTGGATATCGTTCGCTCCTCTGGAACAGATGGCGGCAAATCCCAAGTTGAGAACTCCCTCATCGCTCACCAGAATCCTGATTTCATCTACGGTGTAGGTCCCTCCTTTGCCATCGGTGCTATCCAGGCCCTGGAGAGGTACGACTATGATACAACTGTAGTTACCTCTGGTCTGGAAGAAGCTGTTTTGGACCTGCTCGCAGAAGGCAAGATCGAGGTTGCCAATGGCGACAACTGGATCTGCGGCACCCTGTCCGCACTGATGCTCCAGAGCTACCTGGACGGCAATCCGCTGCGTGATGAAAACGGTGAGGCCCCAATCATTGATACGGTTGGTTTCTACGAAGTAACCGCTGAGCAAGTTGAGCTGTACAAGCGCTTCTTCATCGAGGAACATCCCTATTCCGTTGAAGAAATCCTGTCCTTTAGCGGCCCCGACTTTGACTTCGCCGCTTTCATGGAGCTGATCGAAAACTACACCCTCGAGAACAGAATGGCAGCCAAAGCCCGTGAGGGTAAGGTAACCATCGAAGAACTGAAAGCTGTAGGCATTAACGTCCAGTAGCCTGATCAGCTGGAGGGCTGTGCGTAAGTTAGGGAAGAAACTCTGAAGCGGTAATCGTTTGCCAAATTGCAGGTGCTTTCGTCTGCAGAGCGGCAATGGGCGGCCAGATTGCGGCGGTTGTCCTGAGGGCAGCTGCCGCAATCGAACCCATTGCTTTCCAAGTGTTTTGTGAAAGAAGATGTCGAGGGGTGACCACATGACGGACAGCAATCTATTCGTGGTAAAAAATGTGAGCAAAAGGTTCGGTGCCACGCTTGCCAACAACAATGTGAGCTTAACCATTAAAAAGGGCGAGATCCGTGGCTTGGCCGGCGAGAATGGTTCCGGTAAATCGACCCTGTGCTCGATTATCTGCGGAATACACCAGAAGGACGAAGGTTCCATGCACAAGTGGGGTCAACCATATGCGCCGACCTCGCCCATCGATGCCAACTCCAAAGGAGTGGCCATGGTTGTGCAGGAGTTGGGGATCATCGAAACCCTGTCGGTGGCGGAGAACATTTTCCTAGGTAAAACTGCCCAGTTTACCAAGCGCGGTCTGCTCAGTGTGGAACAGATGAACAAGGCAGCTGCCCAGGAACTGAAAAAATGGGGTCTGGATGACATAGATGCTCATACCAAAGCGGGCCAGCTCTCCATTGAGCAGAGGAAGCTGGTGGAGCTGGTGCGGGCCTTGTCTGTAAATCCCGAGGTTCTGATTCTAGACGAAATTTCTCAGGCCTTGTCCCATGACAAGCGTGAGCTGTTGTACCGCCTGATCGATAAATGTACTGACCTGGGCATGACTATCATTGTTGTCACCCACGACATCCATGAGATGCTCGAATTGACAGACTCCATCACAGTTTTGCGTGACGGCAGTGTTGTGGGCACAGTTGAGAGTAAGGATTTAACCGAGTCGGAACTCAAACGCATGATGGTAGGGCGAGAGCTGAGTGAGAGCCTGTATCGCAATGACGAACAAGAAAACCAGGGCGGAGAAGTGGTGCTGTCCGTCAGTCAGCTCAGCGATGCCAAATTGCGCGATATATCGTTTGAACTGCGTCGAGGAGAAATCCTGGCTGTGTGCGGCCTCAGTGATGGCGGCACCCATGAGCTGGGCGAAGCTATTTTTGGAATTAGGGAGAACAGAACCGGTTCTGTAGTTGCCAACGTATCTGGGAAACAGCTGAACAAGCCCATTGATGTGATCAAGAACAGGGGCGCTTATGTTCCCAAAGACAGGGACGATCACGGCTTGATGCTCAATGCCAGTGTCCGGGATAACCTCCTGGTTCCCTCCGCAAGGCGTTTGGCGGCTTTGAAAAACGCCTTTGGTTTCATCGCTCCCAAGCGGGTCAGGGCGCTAACCAAAGAAGCGGTTGACACCATGTCCATCAAGACCCATGACGCCAACATTCAGAAAGTTGGCAGTCTCAGTGGCGGGAACAAACAGAAGGTCAGCTTGGCGAAATGGCTGGTGCAGAATCTGGATTTCCTCATCCTGGATTGCCCCACCCGCGGCGTGGATGTGGGCGTGAAGGGCTATATCTATGAAAAGATGCTGGAAGCGACAAAAGAAGGTCTGGCAATCCTCATGATCACTGAAGAACTGGCGGAAGCCATTGGCATGGCAGATCGCATCCTCGTGCTCAAAGACGGAGCGGCAGTCAGAACCTTCACCAGAAGTGAAGGCTTTACCGAAGAGAAGATAGTTGAGGTGATGATGTAGTGTTGAGGAAAATCGACAAGAGTCTGCTCATGTCAGTGGTCATCCTGGTCCTAGTCCTCGTGGTATTTCAGATCACCACTAAAGGCAACTTGCTCACCAAGCGCAATCTGTTGAACATCATCAACCAATCCCTCACCACGGCCATTGCTGGCCTGGGCCTGATCTTTGTTGCGGCCATGGGGGGAACGAACATCACCGCCGGAGTTGTGGCTGCCACTGCGGGCGTGATTGCGGTAACAGTGGCCCGAACCGCCTTTGCCTTGACTTTTCCCGCGGCCATGGCCGTTGGTCTGCTCTTCGGTCTGTTCTTGGGATTTGTCAACGCAGTGTTCAAAGTCCCATCCTTCATGGCTTCTTTGGCCATCTTGATTGCAGGCAGGGCTGCCTTTGTCTGGTACGTGAGCAGCCGGATTATTTTTGCCCCCATGGATATTTTGGCCCTGAACAAACTGGAGTACAAAATACCCATCCTGGCGTTGTTGACAATACTCATTGGTTATATTCTGGAATACACTCCCTTCGGAAACTACGTCAAGGCCATCGGTGAGAACGAGAATGCCGTTAAATTCATGGGCATCAACGTACGGCGCTACAAGATCTGGGCTTACGCCCTTTCAGGCATCATGTTTGGTATTGCCGGCATTTTCCTCATCGCGCGCAGCGGTGGAGCCAGCCATACCATGGGTACCGGAATGGAAATGCAGGTGATGATGGCCCTGTTTATCGGCGGCGTTCCTGTACAGGGTGGTACTGGTACTAGAATCTTCAAGCTGCTCTTCGGCGCTCCCCTCATTGTCCTTCTGGAGAACGGCCTTGTACTCAGCGGCACATCTGGCCCCATGACTCAGCTCGTCAAGGGCCTGGCCCTGCTGGCCATCGTCTACCTGTCTGTGCGCTTGAACAAAGTGGAGCGGCTGCGTGAACCAAAGGAGCAATTGGCAAGCAGCCCGGGGCTATCTTGAAAGGGGAGTTAAATGGCACAGTTTCAGTCCTATAACAAGATCCTGGTTTGCCAAGAGGATGGCATCAGCAACATTGTGGTTAATGGGCAGGTTGTGGCCTATGAACTGAAGTGCAGATACCCTTCCTACCGAGGAACGTATCTGAGCTGCATTGAAGCTCTGGAGCTCTACGTTGACGGCGCTAGGGTGGAGGATGAGCGCATTAGCCTCCACCTTAACGGCAAGATTTTCCCCATTTCTCAGCTGAAGGAACTCTTCAGTGAGTATTGGTTCATCCTGGACAAAGGTACTCTGCGAATCTGGCAGCCCGGCGGACTTGCAGAAGGGGAGCACACTGTGGAGATCAGGATGAGGCACCGCATCCCCTACACGGGCTATTTTGGAGAATATCTAGTTCTGGACAGCAGAGATGAGAAGCAGTTGGAAGTCTTAAGGGGGGTGGAGCTGGATGGCTAAAGCCTACAAACCTGCGATCACACTGTACAGTTTTTCCGCTGAGTACATCACTGGTAAGCTCAGTTTGGAGGATTGCCTGAGGGAAGCCAGGGACATGGGTTTTGAAGCCGTGGAACTTGTGGCTTCGCAAATGGTGCCCGAGTATCCTTATCCGAGCGACGCCTGGATTGAGCACTTCAAGGAACTGTTAGCCCGCTATGAGCTGGAGCCCCTGTGCTACAGCGCCTATATTGACATGGGTATCCGCAGCGATCGTGATCTCACGGAAGAAGAGATCTTCCACTCCACCCTCAACGACATGCTCTATGCCCGGCGGCTGGGCTTCAAGTTCGTCCGCAGCCAGCATGCCATTTCTCCTGCCATCTTCAAGCGCATGCAGCCCTACTGCGAGCAGTTGGGAGTGAAGCTGTCCATTGAAATGCATGCTCCCCATCACCCAGATGTTCCCGTCTGGCAGGAGTATCTGGCCATCATGGAGGAGAGCAACGGCCAGTTGGGTGTGGTTCCCGACTTTGGCATTTTCGCGGAGCGGCCCCACGAACTGCTGCTGCTCCAGGCCGTTGAGGATTTCGGCTGTCGCCGGGAGAAAGTAGACCTGATCGTGCAGCACTTCAGCGAAGGCTTGCCCCAAAGCGATCTGGACCGCTTTGAGCTGAGCACTGCCGAGCAGAATTTCGCCGAGGAAGTGTACAAGAATCACGGCCCGGCCCAATTGGAGTGGCTGGATCGTCTGGTCCCCCATTCCTTCCACATGCATGGGAAGTTCTGGTATCTGAAAGATGATCAGGATGATTCCGGCATTCCCTACAAGAAGCTCCTGCAGCGCCTCAGCGAACTGGGATACAGCGGCTACATTGCTTGCGAGTATGAGGGGCACCATTTTCGGGATGATATAGATGTTAAGGACCAACTGCAGAAGTTTGTCCGCTTACTGAACAGCATTTAGCCCCGGCCATCCCGGGCAACATAGATAGATAGGGAGTGAGCTTATGGGTCTGCAGATGAGGATCCACCTCAGGGACATTCTACAGAAAAACTCGCTGAGGAACTACTACTTAAGGGGGCGCGTGGAAGGGTTTCAGTTCGACGTGCTGCTGGCCAATTACCGCGGGCACTTCTTGTCCACCATTGAGCAACTGGAGGTCAGCATCAACGATCAACCTGTACCCAAAAAGGACATTTTGTTCTGCCTGAACGGCAAGGAATTCATCGTGGATGACCTGAAGAACCAATCCAATGAGTTCTGGACTATTGCTACACCTGCCACCATTAAGGTGAGAAAGCCTGGCGGCCTGGAGAAGGGCTCCCACAAAGTTACTCTCACCTTGATACTGCGCAATCCCTACCTGCCCAAACCCGGCAGCACGCAGCCGCATGACTATATTCCGATTAACAGCTCGGATGAGCAGCACATGGAATTGTGCTGACTAGATAGGGGGGAACGACTTGGCAGATATTAAACTAGGTGTTACTCTATACAGCTTCACTTACGAGTATGTGACCGGCAAATACAGCTTGGAAGACTGTGTCAGGAAGGCCGCCGAACTTGGCGTGGACGGCTACGAGATCGTGGCTACCCAGATGATACCTTCTTACCCGTATATCAGCGATGAGTTTTTGGCCAAGGTGTCGGAGTTTGAGTACAAGTACGGTATTCGGCCCGTGGCCTATGGCGCCAACACGGATCGCGGGAAGCTCCACGATCGGGATCTCAACGATGAAGAGCTGGTGAACGACACCATCCGCGACATTCAAAACGCACATAAGCTAGGCTGCAAGGTGGTGCGGGCCCAGTATCTCTTGTCGCCGGAGAACCTGGTGCGCATCGCGCCTTACGCCGAAGAGTATGACGTCAAGGTGGGCATTGAGATACATAACCCAGAGACGCCCAGCACTCCAGCGATGCAGCGTTACTTAGAAGCCATTGAAAAGAGCGGCTCCACCCACATCGGGTTTGTGCCTGATCTGGGCTGCTTTGCCACCAAACCCAACATCAAGAACTACGATGGCGCCCTGAAAAAGGGAGCGAACAAGGAGATGCTGGACTACGCGGTTGAGCTCAAGCGCGCCGATGTACCCCTGCGCGAGGCTGAACAGCGGCTCAAGGACAAGGGAGCAGATCCCCACGTCATGTCTGCCTTTTACGACATGTACGGTTACCTCACGTTCTACAATGAGCCGGACCTGGACGGACTGCGCCGCATCATGCCTTACGTCTTCCATTTCCACGGCAAGTTCCACGCCATGAGAAATGGGGAAGAGACGAGTATCCCCTATCCTGAGGTCTTGGAAGCCATTTTCAACACTGACTTTTCCGGCTATATCGTCTCCGAGTATGAAGGCCATTCCTTGAGGGCTGACGGCCTAGTGGATTACGACGCCTTTGAGGCGGTCCGCCAGCATCTGGAAATGGAGCGCAGGATCCTAGCAGAGCTGGGGCAGAAGCAGAAGTAAAGGGAGGAGATTCCATGTATGATAAGCACATTCTAACCGACGAAGGTGCGCGCAGCATTTGGGAAGATGGGAAAAAGGTGGGCTATTGCGTCAATCTGAAGATCAACTACTACCGCGGCCTGCCTCTCTGCTGCGTGGACGAGATTGCCCTCACCGTTGACGGTGAAGAGGTGGATCCGGCCACCATGTACGTACAGCACAACGGCAGAGAGTATCCTTACCTGGAGATTCTCTCCGATGATTTCCCCACAGATTTCTACTGGTTGTTTGGGGAGAAACTCCGCGTCGTAGTAAAGAAAGACGGAGGAATCGAGCAGGGGCGGCATAAGGTCAAGGTAGTCCTGAAGACCCGCCGTTCCTATACACCGACCATGGTGGCGGAATGTGAGAAAGAACTCACCTTCGCGTAAGGGTAGAAAGGGTGAAGAGCGTGACTACAAAGAACTACGATATTAAGCTTGGGGTTTCCCTGTATAGCTATCAGGATAACTACTACTTCCACAAACACGACCTGGAGGGCTGTATAGCCGCGGCTGCCGGTTCCGGTGCACAGGGAATCGAAGTGTTTGCTGAGATGATGATGCCGGAGTGGCCGTACATATCCGATCGCTTCGTGGACTTGTGGAACGGTTGGATGCGGCGCTACGGTGTGGAGCCGGTCTGCTTCGATCACTTCTCGGATCGGGGCATGTGGAAGAATAAGCAGCTCACTGATGAGCAGATGGTCGAGCGTGGCAAGCTGTATATCCGCACGGCCGCCAAGTTGGGCTGCCCCATAGTGCGCGTCCTGCACAATGAACATATTGGGCCCGGCGTCAGCCCGTACCGCTTGACTGACGTGAAAATCGTAGAGCAGCTCCTGCCGCTTTGTGCAGAACTGGACATCATGTTGGCTCTGGAGTTGCATGCACCCACCACGCTGGAGGATCCGGCCCATCATCAGTACCTGGAAATGGCTGAACGGCTCGGCTTGCCTTACGTAGGCCTGATGGCGGACTTCAGCATGTACGAGTACTGCGCCAGCACCGCCGATGTGGGTCTGGCCATCCGCCAGGGCGCCACACCGGAGATACTCGAGTTCTACCGGAACAGCCAGAGGGAAGCCTATTTCCGCGGTGAGCCCTTCATCTATGAGGAAATCGCGGATCAGATTGAGAAACTGAACCCCAATGATGTGGACCGGCGCTTCATAGCCATGCAGAACCGCATGGTCGGTCAGGGGCCGGAGTCCTATGAAACCCTCAAGCAGTACGCGTCCTCGCTGGTTTACTGCCACGCCAAGTTTTACGATCTGGATGAAGACGGCCAGGTGGACAACATCGACTACCCGAAGGTAATCCAAGCTCTCAAGGACGGGGGCTACAAGGGCTATCTGAGCAGTGAGTTTGAGGGCAACAGGCGCATGAACGATGCCGGCTGGGTGGATGAGATTGAGTATGTACGCCGCCATCAGAAGCTGATGCGGGAGTGCTTGGAAAAGTAGAGCTTGATTAAGGGGAGAACCAGCTGGGCTTTTCGGCCCAGCTGGGACACCCCTTTCTTGGTCTGTGGGCTCAAGCCTCGGGCGCGGCCTAGAGGTATTGCCTAAAAGTGGCTTTTATGTTATAATTTGAATGTAATCGTTTACAACGAAAAATGCGAGGTGTACTCATTCATGGGATTTGTGGTAGGAGTGGACTTAGGTGGAACCGCGACCAAGATCGCGGTGTTTAACGAGCAAGGTGAAATCCGCGCATCCACTCAGATCAAGACGAGAACCGAGGATGGGGGCAAACACATCCTGGGGGACATCGCCAGTGCAGTAAGGGCCGTGTTGAACGAAGAGGCCATTGAACTGGATGAGCTAGTGGGCATCGGCGTCGGTGTACCCGGCCCGGTTATGGATGGACGCACTGTAACTAGCTGCGTCAACTTGGGCTGGGGTGAAACGGATGTGGCGAGTTTCCTAGAACGGGAACTGGGCTGCAAATGCCGGATTGGCAACGACGCTAACGTGGCGGCCTTGGGAGAGGCTTGGAAGGGAGCTTCCCGCGACACCCATTCTTCAGTGATGATTACCATCGGTACTGGGGTGGGCGGCGGTGTAATCGTTAACGACAGGATCATTACCGGATTCCACGGCGGCGGCGGCGAAGTGGGTCATTTCCCCATTCACCCAGGGGTTCAAGGCAGGGTGTGCGGCTGCGGCAGCCCGTACTGCCTGGAGGCGTTCACGTCCGCCAACGGTGTGGTCGCGGATTATTTAGTTGCCACGGGCAAGAATATGAGCTGTGAAGAGGTCTTTGACGCGGCGAAAAACGGTGAACCTGAGGCCCTGGCCGTGGTGGATAACATGCAGCGGCTCCTGGGTCAAGCCTGCGCCTTTATCGCCAGCGTTGTTGATCCGGAAGTCTTTGTGATCGGCGGCGGCGTGTCCAAGGCCGGCGAGTTCTTGGCGGAAGGGATCCGCAAGTATTACGATCACTATGTCTTCAGTTCCATTAAAGGATCGAAGATAGTGTTAGCCGAATTGGGTAATGAGGCTGGCGTATACGGCGCTGCCAAGCTAGTTTTATCTGATTAAGTAAAGCGTAAAGGAGTTGATGCCATTGAAACTGGGTTTTATCACAGCGATTCTGGACTTTATGAACTTCGAGCAGGTCATTGACACAGCAGCCAGTTTGGGTTACAGCTGTGTGGAACTGGCTTGCTGGCCGCAGGAGGCGGCGGCCCGGAGATACGCTGGGGTGAGCCATCTGAACGTGGCCGAGTTGGATGACGCCAAGGCCGCATATGTCAAGGACTACTGCCGGTCTAAAGGTGTGGAGATTTCTTCCCTCGCCTACTATCCCAACAACCTCACCGAAGATTTGGAGCAGCGCAAGTATTTCCACGACCACCTGTATAAGGTGATCGAAGCGTCGGCCAAGCTCGGCGTGAATATGGTGACCACCTTTGTGGGCAGGATGCAGAGCAAGTCCATTGAGGAGAACTTGGAGGAGTTCGCCAAAGTGTGGCCGCCCATTATCAAGTTTGCTGAGGAGCGGGGAGTAAAGATAGCCATTGAGAACTGCCCCATGCTCTTTACCCGCGACGAATGGCCGGGTGGACAGAACATCGCTTCCACGCCTGCCAACTGGCGCAAGCTGTTCGAGATCATTGACAGCGACTACTTTGGACTCAACTACGATCCGTCCCATTTCATCTGGCTGCAGATGGACTATGTGAAGCCCATGTACGAGTTCAAAGATAAGATTTTCCACGTCCACTTCAAAGACCTGAAGATCGATTACGATCGTCTGGACGATGTGGGCGTCATGGCCTATCCGCTGGAGTACATGACTCCCAAGATTCCCGGCCATGGCGATGTGGATTGGGGCAGGTTTGCCTCCGCCCTTTATGACATCGGCTTCAACGGATATGCCTGCGTTGAGGTTGAGGATCGGGCCTTTGAAGGAAGTCAAGAAAGCGTCTTGAACAGCCTGAGACTGAGCAAGCGCTATCTGGAACAGTTTGTGATCTGAAACTAGAACAGTTAGGGGTGAGAGATATGACAATCAAGATGGGAATCCTCGGTTTCGGTTTTATGGGGCACGAGCTGGAGACTCTGCTCTCCACGTTCGAAGAGATTGAACTAGTGGCCCTCTGTGATATCGAACCGGAACAGATGGCTGATGCCAAGACGCCCGGCATTGCCAAGTACGAACATATGGACGACTTCTTTGGGCACCCGGGGATGGATACGGTGATCATTGCCATTCCCAACCACCTGCACAAAGACGCCGTGATCAAGGCAGCCCAAGCCGGCAAGCACATAATCTGTGAAAAACCGGTGGCCCTCAATTTGCAGGAACTGGATGAGATGGAAAAGGCCGTCCAGGAAGCCGGCGTGAAATTTACAGTTCACCACCAGAGAAGGTTCGATCCCGACTATAGAACCGCCAAGGCCATCTTTGACAGCCAGGAATTGGGAGACATCTACACCATTCAGAGCATGACCTACGGCTTTAACGGCAATATGCACGACTGGCATGTCTACAAGAAGTTTGGCGGCGGCATGCTCTATGACTGGGGAGTACACCTGATCGACCAGGTGCTCTGGATGGTTCCCAGCCCAGTGAAAACAGTCTACGCGGATATCCGCAACGTGATCAACAAAGAAGTGGACGACTACTTCAAGATCATCCTCCGCTTTGAGAACAACATGGTGGCCGAAGTCGAACTGGGCACCTACTTCTTAGCCGATAAGCCCAAGTGGTTCGAGCGCCATTGGTTCCTGGGCGGCAACAAGGGCAGCGCCTATATCGACGGCTTCAAGCCCACTGGGAAGATCTGCACAACCTCCGCTCTGTTGGAGAATGTGGGGGATAAGCGGACCATGACCGCAGCAGGTCCCACCAGGTCCTTTGGTCCGCCGCCACCGGGAAGGCTGATCACCAAGGATCTGCCCGAGGTGAACACCAACCATCGCATGTACTTCGAGAACTTCGTCCGGGCCATGCAGGGGAAAGAAGACCTTCTGGTGACCATCCCCGAGGTGAGAACCACCCTCGCCGTGATGGAAGCGGTCTTCAAATCGGGCGAAACCGGCCAAGTCATTACCCTGGGCTAGCTGCACTACTAGATGGAGAGTTTGGTCTTACCAAATTCAAGATAGAAACAGAGCTAAGTTAGGAGGATTTCGCGATGAGCAAAAAAATCAAAATCGGAATTATCGGCTGTGGAGGAATTGCCAACCAAAAACACATGCCCGCCCTGCAAAAGCTGGCTGACGACTGCGAAATGGTAGCCTTCTGCGATATCATTGAGAGCCGCGCCGTGAAGGCAGCCCAAGAGTACGGTGTAGAGGGCGCCAGGGTGTACACAGACTACAGGGATCTGCTCAAGGAAGAGGAGATTGACGTTGTACACGTCCTCACCCCCAACGTGAGCCATAGTCCCATTACCGTAGCCGCTTTTGAGGCTGGTAAACATGTCATGTGCGAGAAACCCATGGCCCACAGCACCGAAGCTGCTCAGAAGATGATGGATGCCTGGCGGAAATCGGGCAAGAAGTTCACCATCGGCTATCAGAACAGGTTCCGGAATGAAGTCCAGACTCTATATCACTCCTGCCGAAACGGTGAACTGGGCGACGTCTACTTTGCCAAAGCCCATGCCATCAGGCGCCGTGCCGTTCCCACCTGGGGCGTATTCCAGGACAAGGAAAAACAGGGCGGCGGACCCCTCATTGACATCGGTACCCACGCTCTGGATATGACCCTGTGGATGATGGACAACTATGAGGTTGACTCCGTGACCGGTTCCGTCTTCTACAAGATGGGTGACCAGGTCGACGGCAACCTGTTTGGTCCCTGGGACCCCTCCACTTTCGAAGTAGAAGACTCGGCCTTCGGCTTCATCAAAATGAAAAACGGAGCCACCATCTTCCTGGAAGCATCTTGGGTGCTGAACGTAGTGGAATCCCGCGAAGCTTCAACCACCCTGTGCGGTACCAAAGCTGGCGCGGAAATCCGCTCCGGTATGAGCTATGCCAAGAATGAGCTTATCTACAACAGAGTCCTGCACGGCACACCAACTGAAGAACGCAATTCAGCCATGGGCGCAGTAGCCTACTTCGAAGGTTCCCAGGCTGCAGAGGGTATCGTAGAAGCCCGGCAGTGGATTAACGCTTTGAAGAACGACACTGAACCTCTGGTCAAACCTGAACAGGCGTTTGTAGTTACTCAGATTCTCGAGGCGATTTACCAGTCTCACGCCCAGGGCAAAGAGATTAAGTTCTAGCGGAACAGCAGCCGCCGGCCTCGGTCCGGCGGCTTTTGTCTCATTGTGTGCGCGGCTAATGGATGCGGGGGAGGGATGGTGAAGATGCTGAA
Source organism: uncultured Clostridia bacterium (assembly GCA_900018335.1). Classification (GTDB taxonomy): domain Bacteria; phylum Bacillota; class Limnochordia; order Darwinibacteriales; family Darwinibacteriaceae; genus DTU010. The sequence continues at coordinate 26,719 of FIZK01000007.1, forward strand.
CCTGATCATTGTTGACGACGAGTATCATGCTTTGCAGGCCATCAAGACCGCGGTGGATTGGCAAGAACTAGGCATCTCCCATGTGTTTGAGGCCGCAAACATCAAAGAGGCCAAGAACATCTTCCGCGCACACCCAGTGCATCTCATGCTGTGTGACATCGAAATGCCCCAAGGCAGTGGCTTGGATCTGTTGGCCTGGGTACGGGAGAGGTACCCTGCCGTGAGGTGCGTTTTCCTCACCTGTCATGCGGAGTTCGCCTACGCCCAAAGGGCCATTGAGCTGGGCAGCACAGAATACATCCTTAAGCCCGTTGCTGGGCAGCGGCTCAAGGAAGCAGTTCTCAAGGCCATGGGTGAGGTGAAGGCGGATCGGCTCGTGGAACGGGGGCAGCTGTGGCTCAAGCAGCAACCCCTGTTTGTGGAGCACTTTTGGTTTGACGTGATCAAAGGGAGAATTCCGCCCAGCAAAGATGCGCTGCAGGAAGCAGCCCAGGCGCGGGGGATTACCTACGACCTGACGGGGAAGTTTGTGCCCGTCCTGCTCAGTTTGGAAGAGGTGGGCACCACCGAATCCCTGGAAGAACTGCGGCGGAGTCTCTGGCAGCTGGCCCGGGAGATCATCGTGGGTACAAGTGTTGGGGGAAGCATGGTCCAGCTCAGCGGCGAGTTGGCCCTGGCCCTGGCGGAGCAGGATCCGAAAACGGTCAAGTCCCACTGCCACCTGTTCATTAAGGAGGCCCAAGAGCGGTTCCAAGCCCAGCTTTCCTGCTATGTGGGTGTGGAAACAGCCCCCCACAAACTGGCAGTGGCCGTTGGAGATCTCATCCGGATCAGGGAACACAGCGTGGCCCCGAAGGGTCAGGTGTTTCTGCTGGAGCGGGCGGTGAGGCAGGCTGATGGTCCGAAACCGCCAATTCACCTGCCAGATGCGGAGCTCTGGTTGACGCTGCTGGAACAGCGCGACCCGCAGCGCCTTGTCGCGGAAGCCCGCAAGTACCTGGAACACACCATGGAGACAACAGGCCTCGATACCCATGCCCTCTACGTTTTCCAGCAGGATTTCCTGCAGCTATTCTATTACGTGTTGAGAAACAAGGGGGTCCAGGCCCACCAGCTGTTCCAAGGTGAAGAAACGGTGGAACTCCAGAAACGGTCCACCCGCTCCCTGGACGATTTGCTCCAATGGCTGGAGCACATTGTGGGCGAGTTCAAAAAGCAGTGCCAGGAGTCCATGTCCGTTGTGGAACAGGTGCGGCTTTATATTGCCCAGAACATCAACGACGTGAACATCACTTGTAAGGAAATCGCCGATTACGTTGGTTACAACCCCGACTACCTGAACCGCATTTTCAGAGACAGGACCGGACTCACCATCGTGCAGTACCTGGTGCAGGAGCGGATGGAAATGGCTAAGAAGTTGCTGGTGCGTACTGATATGCAGATCAGCAGCGTGGCCTCACAGGTTGGCTACACTAACTTCTCCTATTTCGCCAAGGTCTTCAAGGGCTACACAAACATGACTCCCAGTGAGTATCGCCGGGCGCTGCGGGCCAGCCTGGCGGGGAAACGGCTCATGGACGCCTTCTCCTCCCCTGGGGGAGGCGGAGGAATGAGCAGCGGTGCCTAGGAAGACGCCATACAGATCCATTAAGTTTCAGCTGGCTGCAGCCATTTTGATTGTGATGCTGCCCCTGATCAGCTTGATGTCGTACAATTATTACTACTCAGTCCGGGTGCTCTACGATCAGGTGGCCAAGTCCAACAAGAATGCCATCACCCTGTACATGAACCAAATCGATCTGCAGCTGCAGGAAGCGGACAAGTATCTTTTGCGCAAGTTTTTGATCGATGATGCGTCTCTTAGTCTGTTAGAAGGCACGCTGTCACCTGAAGACAGGGTATTGGCCAGAATCCGTCTATTTGGAGAGTTGAGGGAAGATATCCTGGTCTACCCTCTGGTAGATTCTTTTTTTGTCTATTTGACGGAGCCGGATGATCTGATCCAGGTTTTTGCCGGTTCTTTAGGCTATGGGGAAAAGAGCAGCCTGGGCTCCTATGTGCGGGCGGTGCTGCCCTTGAGTGGCAACGGCACCGCGGAAGCGCGCTGGTCGCTAACGCAAGTGGAGGAGATGTACTACCTGCTGCTCACCAGAAAGATCAGCTCCGGTTATGTGGGAGCCTGGATCAATGCTGAGAAGGTTTTGAGCCCCCTGCAGCTGGTGAACATGGATGGAAAGGGCACCTATCTCCTCGCGGGCTTAGACGGCCTGCTCACCGATGACCATGTGGTGCAGGCCAAGGGGCTTGACCTCAGCCGCGGCTTTGCCGAGTATTATCTGTCCGGCAGAGAGGACGCCTATCTGGTTGTGGGCGCAGACTCAACCGTGGGCGACTTTAGTTTGGTTGCGCTCATCCCGGATGAGAGCGTTTTAGCGGACATGCCCTATATCAAAAGGGTGCTTCTTTGGATCGTCTTCATGGCCCTTTTGACTCTGCCTGCGGGTTTGATCTGGCTGAACCGTTTCATCCTCAACCCCCTGAACAGGATCGTGGAGTTCATGAAGGGCATTGGCGCCGAGGGGTTGCCCCAGACCCGGCTGGCCAATGACGTGGCCACCAGCGAGTTTCAGTTGATCGTGTCCACCTTCAACCGCATGCTGGATCGGATCGAGAAGCTGAAGATCGACGTCTATGAAGAGAAGCTCAGTAAGCAGAAGGCTGAACTGAAACATCTGCAGCTGCAGGTAAAACCGCACTTCTTCCTCAATGCCTTAAACATCATCCACAGCTTGGCCCAGCTGGGAGATTGTGCCAAGATCCAGGAGATGATCCAGTACCTCACCAACTACTTCCGTTACGTTTTCCGGACCAACACTGATCTGGTCACGTTAGGGGAGGAACTGGAGTACGTGCGCAACTACATCGGTATTGAACAGCTGCGGTTTCCAGAGCGGCTGGACTGCAGGATTGAGGTGGAAAGTGGGCTCCTGGATGTGCCTATTCCGCCCTTGACCATCCAGAGCTTTGTGGAGAATTCCACCAAGTATGCAGTTTCCTTGGATCGCCCGCTGCTGGTGGAGATAGGCGTAAGGCGGCAGGATGATCGGCCACACGTTGCGGAGATTACCATCAAGGACAATGGAGAGGGTTTTGCCGCGGAGATCTTGGACAAGCTCAGGCGCGGGGAGGACCTTTCCCGCCGCGGCTGGGGCATCGGCATCAGCAATGTGCGCCGCCGGCTGGAGCTCCTTTACGGACCGCGGGCGCAGATCAGCTTTTTCAACCAGGATGGGGCCGTGGTGGTCATTTCCCTGGACACTAAAGGTATGGAAAGCGGCCCTGACGCAGCCCGTCTGTAACTAAGAACCGCCTTCTAGCCCTTAGAGGATCGCGGTTCTTTGCTTTCTGCCTTTATGTCGTAATAATGCTAACAAATAGTCGCCTAAATGGTAGTAAGCCCATAACCACGTATTATATTATTTAACCAAGCAGTATGCTGCACCAATAATGCTAAACGGAAGAGTGGTATTATGATTGGCGCACAAGCTGGTTCTAGTCAGAGGATGAAAAGGGTGAAGAAGTACTTCCCCTTGTTCTTGATGATGGTGCCGGGTTTCATCTACCTGCTGATCAACAACTACCTGCCCATGTTCGGCCTGGTTATCGCCTTTAAGGATATCGACTTTACCAAGGGGATCCTGGCCAGCGGCTGGGCGGGCCTGAAGAACTTTAAGTATCTGTTCAGCACGGCAGATGCCTTTATCATCACCCGCAACACGATCCTTTACAACATTACCTTTATTACCCTCGACCTGATCGTCGCGGTGTTCCTGGCGATTCTGCTCCATGAAATCATGGAATCGTACTCGTCTAAGGTCTATCAAACCGTGCTGCTGCTGCCCTACATGATTTCCACCGTGATCGTGGGCTACCTGGTTTACGCCTTCCTCAATGTCCGCACGGGGTACGTGAACACGAAACTAGGTCCTCTGTTCGGGTTCCCCAAGATCAACTGGTATATGGAATCACAGTATTGGCCCTTTATCCTGCCCATTGTCAATCTGTGGAAAACCATAGGTTTTTCCGTGATGATCTATTTCTCAGCCATCATTGGCCTGGACCGGAGCTGCTATGAAGCGGCGGTAATCGACGGAGCCACCAAATGGCAGCAGATCAGGCATATCACCCTGCCCCTGCTCAAGCCGGTGATGATTCTCCTGCTGCTGCTGCAAACGGGACGGATTTTCTACTCCGACTTCGGCATGTTCTATCAAGTGCCCATGGACTCGGGGATGCTCTACAGTACCACCAACGTCATTGACACCTACGTGTACAGGGCTCTGCTCAGATTGGGTGACGTGGGCATGGCATCCGCCGCAGGTTTTTATCAGTCCATCGTCGGGTTCTTACTTGTAGTCACTACTAACCTGATCATTCGCAAGATCAGCCCAGAAGACGCTTTGTTCTAGGCTGGTAATCAGGGATTGGGGAAGGAAGGTTCAGGATGAGTAAACATCTCAAAAGCAAACCACTCATGTTTTTCAGTCATATCGTATTCATCGCCTTGTGTCTGGCGATCATTCTACCCTTTCTTTTGCTCATTTCCTCATCGGTCACATCGGAAGAAGCCCTAGTTGTGCATGGCTACAACTTCATCCCCAAGCAGTTCAGCCTGGAAGCCTATGAGTATCTCTGGAGGCACTCCTCCCAGCTTTTCCGGGCCTACGGGATCACTCTGCTTGTGACCGGGGTGGGCACGTTAACCAGCCTGGTGATCACGTCCATGCTGGCCTATCCGCTGTCCCGTTACGATCTGCCCGGTAGAAGAGTTTTCACCTTCCTAATTGTGTTTACCATGCTCTTTAACGGCGGCCTGGTGCCCACTTACCTGATTTATGTACGCCTCTTTGGCATCAAGAACACCCTGTGGGCGCTGATTGTGCCGGGCCTGCTCATGAACGGGTTCCATGTCATGCTCACCAGGACGTTCTTCCAGAAGAACATACCACCGGCGGTGATCGAATCGGCTCAATGCGATGGGGCTACCGAGTTTCAAATTTACCGCAAGATCATCCTGCCGCTGTCACTGCCCATCATGGCCACCATCGGCCTCATGACCGCCATTCGCTATTGGAACGACTGGTATAACGGGATGATCTACCTCAACGATCCCCAGCTGTACAGCTTGCAGGTTATGCTGAACGAAATGCTCATGAACATCAGGTTCCTATCGGATACCAACTTAGGCGGCGCGGCCATGGGTGCGGTGCGCATTCCGGGCACCTCGGTGCGCATGGCCATTGCTGTTGTCGGTGCCCTGCCCATCATTTCCATCTACCCGTTTTTCCAGAAGTACTTCGTACAAGGCATCACTCTGGGTTCGGTTAAGGAATAGGCGGGCGGCGAGATGGATAATTGATACAGAAAGGACATACTCCAGATGCAGAAAGGCTTGTCCAAGAACATCGTTCTTCTCCTGTTGAGTACCATGCTCTTCTTCGCATCATTCATCATGCTGTCGCCCACCTTTTCCCTCTACGTAAAAAGCATGGGAGGGAATGAGGGTATCGCCGGTTTGCTCACGGGGCTTTTGACGCTGGCAGCGATTTTCCTCAGGACGTACTTTGCCAAGCTAGCAGACCAAAAGGGGCGCAAGTTCGTGCTCTACCTGGCGGGCATTGCGTCCATCACCGCGCCCCTGCTGTACATGGTGGATTTGGGTTTTTGGTTCGTGGCTCTGGTTAGGGTTTATCATTCCATCAGCGTTGCCGCCTATGTGGCCACCAGCCAGACGCTGCTGGCCGATCTGGCCAGCCCCGAAACCCGCGGCTCCACAGTGGCTCTGTACGGGGTGGCGGCTGGAACCTCTTCCGCCATCGCGCCCTATGTGGCCTTCAGCATCATTGAGAGCAAAGGCTTTCCCACCTTGTTCATGCTCAGTGCCGGTATTGCGGTGCTCATGACCTTGGTAATAGCCCTGATCAAGGAGCCTCCAGTGGTGGTTAGGGACAAAAAGGCGCCGTCCACCTCCCTGAAGGAGATTGTCTCCGATGCCTGGATTTTGGTGCCCAGCATAACCATCTTTTCCCTCATGTTTGCCCAGGGCGCTGTCAACGCTTTCCTGCCCCTGCATGGCGCCAAGGTGGGGCTGGAGAATGTGGGGATCTTTTTCAGCTTGTCTGCTGTCTTGTCCATCATCTACCGCCTGGGGACGGGTTACCTATCGGACAAGATTGGGGGCCGCCGCATCTTGATGCCCGCCTTGGCCTTGACGGTGGTGGGTATCCTCAGCCTCATAGGTCTGCCCCGGTATGCCATGTTGATCATGGCAGCGGTACTGACATCCTTTGGATTCTCGGCTGCACATACCGTGCTTTTGACCATCATCGTGGACAAGACTCAGGTCCAGAAAAGGGCCCAGGCCGTAACCTTTTTTACCAACGCTTGGGACTTAGGCACATCCCTGGGAGCAATGGGCCTGGGGGCCCTAGCCCTGTATTCTTACTCTGCCCTGTGGTCCACTGTGGCCTTGGGGGTTTTGGCGGGATTCATCGTTACGGTGAGATTCCTGCCCAGATCTACTGCCGGAAATGTTTAAAACTATAAAATCCCAGAAAGAGGAGGAGTATTTGTGCGCATGGAAAGAAAAGGCGTGAAAAGAGGCGTATCTGTCTACAGCTACGCCGGGGAGTACGGAGTAACAATGACGCTGGAGGACATTTTCGCTGACATCCACAGTATGGGTGCGCGGGGTCTGGAAATTCTGGGCAACTCCCATATCCCCGATTATCCCAATCCCAGCGAAGCTTGGATCGAGAGATGGTTCGAGCTCATGGAGAAGTACGACCTGGTTCCCGTGGAGTACGGCCATTGGGTTGACTCCCGGCTGTACCAGGGCAGGGAGCTGAGCACCGAAGAGTCCTTGGAGATGCTCATCCGGGACTTCAAAATCGCCAACAGGCTGGGCTTCCCCATCCTCCGCACCAAGCTTGGTGTAATCGACGAAACCTTGACACC